>PLDF01000473.1 GCA_003135055.1 Bryobacterales bacterium
GCATGCGGCGGAGGCGCCATTCATTGTGAACCAGCGTGTCGACGAGTAAGCGCTGCTTGGCATCGGCGGGGCTGTACAGCTCGTGGTATTCGGCGGTGAGCTCGGCGAGATCCTCGGGGGTTTCGTCGAACATGATTTGGTGGACGGCATAGATACCGTGCTTCAGAGCATTGAATCGGGATACGGCCTTTCCCGCGGTGGTGCGGGGCCCGGTAGATTTTTGTGCGTTGGCGCGGCTGGCCTCGCGTTGTTTGGGAGTGGATTGAAACATGGAAGAATCCTCGATTTGAGCCTAGCAGGGGGTTTTGGGGCTGAAGGGGGTGGTGGAGGCTAAGTGCTTTAGAATGGCCGAAAAAGGCCGAAAAATAAAGGGCGAAGTGCTGTGACTGGGTTTTCGGGAGGGTACGGAATTGGGGGAAAAGAGGGTTGGGGCGATGAAGGCGGATTTAACATTAGATACGTGGTCGCCGGAGACTTGTGTTTCGACGGTTTGGATGGAGGATGGGCCCAGACGACCCGTAGGCGTTAGAATAAGGCCGATCTCACGCACCGAAGTGCAGCCCCTGACATCGCGGATACATCCCAGAATGTTCGGGGACCTCGTGGCTGAATGCCGGCGGTTAAGGCTGTTTCCGGCGGGAATCGTCGGCGGAACTCGTCATCTTTCAGAAGGGGACATGGGGACAGCGATGCACCTCCGCAGGGGCGCTTTCCCTGTACTATTGAGAGACAGCAATGCGTGGCATGCGTATACAGGGCGGTCCGTCGAGACGACCCACCTATTTGTTCGGTGAGCGTGGTTCGCCCTACGAAATCACACTGATCTGGCGCGACCGCCTCAATAAGGAGCTTGCGAACTTGGCGCCGGACGTTCTGCTGAAGTCTTCGCCCGAAGTGGTTATCAACGACATCGTCCAGCGCTATACCCTGCAAGTTCCGGTTCTTGACAGAGCAAACATTAGCGAATTCGAGCCCACCGCTATCAAGCTTGAGGTCCCGCAGAACAGCCAGTATGGATTCTTTGGTGGGCCCGGACCGCATTTCATTGACGCGGCCGAATTCAAAATCCAAATCCCGTTCACTGGCGACAGGAACCTTTTCCGCTATTCCACAACCGGCTATGGCAATCCCATCGAGGGTGAAGTCACCGACGACGCCGTGATTCTCACCCACGCAGCGAGGGACCCCGACGTTCAAGCTATCAACCGGGAATTCAACGCACGATTGGACCGAATCGAAGAGACGCTGCGGTTTTCGCGGGATTCCGTGCGTGACTGGAACAACGGTCTAACGAACGTAGTGAAGCCAGTAATCGAGAAGCGTTTCGCAGTGATCGAGCGGAGCAAGGCAACCACCCTCGGCTTCAAGAGAGTAGAGAAACCGGCTGTAGCTCCTCCCACACACCTACCAGTTGAGCCTCGGCTGCCCCGCCAAACAGCAAAGCTCGACGTGTTCCTCTCACACGCCTCGGAGGACAAAGACGCCATCGCGCGGCCGCTTTATCAGGCGCTCATCGAGGCGGGTTTAACCGTCTGGTTCGACGAAGCCGCCCTGCGCTTGGGGGATAGTTTGCGGCGGAAGATCGATGAAGGCTTAGCACGCTGCAACTACGGCGTTGTCATCATTAGTCCTAATTTCCTTGATCTTGATAAGGAATGGCCACAACGAGAACTTGACGGCCTTGCGGCTCGTGAAATCGCTGGTGGCAAGACGATGATTCTGCCGGTCTGGCACGACATCGCTCATGCGGCAATCGCCCAGAAATCACCTACACTTGCTGACCGCGTTGCTGCGAAATCAACCGAAGGAATTCCGGCGCTCGTCGCCAAGATAATCCAGGTGGTCCGCCAATAGCGAACGTGAACCCTCGGATCAACTATAGCCGTAAAATACCCAGTGGGCGGCATCTCCCGAAGGGGACTTCTTGCCCGCGCTTCGGGAATCTTGGCAGTTTCCGAGTAGCGTTTTCCGCCCGCAATCGACACGATCAGCGGCAGCCATCGAGTAGTAATATGTGATTCGTGGAATACGGGGGCGTTTACGCCGCCGGATTGTTGAAGAATGGCGGTGCCGGCGGATGATAGGCTAGCATCAGGCCGTCAACCAGCGCATTTCCGCTGACACGGATCTTGACCTGGGTGATGGCGGCCTGTGCTGTGCTCCGCTTGACGTACTTCGCCGTAGCGCCTGAAACAACCAGCATGGCGTCGTAAGCAACAAGCGCTTGGTCCTTGCTCACGAGCCGGGAGTGGTAGCGTACGTCTGGCTTGCACTGTATCGCCGAAATCAGCGAGGGGTCGAGCAGCGGTAATCCAAGTGCATATGCGCACGCGCACAGTTCATCGAGACGATGGATCTTGCCGTGGCTACCACCCTTCTCGAGAATGTAGCTCTTGAAGACCTTTTCTGCTACCTGCAATGAAGCCCAGTTGGACTGCCCGTAATTCGGTGTCCGCAAGAGTAGGCATTCGGCTGCTTCCCGGAGATCGTCGAGCGCTTCTTTCATGTATGGCGCGTCACCGCCGCCTTGTCGCTCTGCCAATGCCCCCTCCATCGCCGAGAAAGATTGAAACATCCGGTGATATCGGGTCAGAATCGCGCCGCACTCGGTCGGAGATAACCGCCCTGCCAGTTCGGGAGTGAGTCCCTCGATGCTGTCATCGAGAAGGTTTATGATCGTTCGCTCTGGCCCATCCGTCCCGCGGTGTTGGATCTTCCGGCCCAGCATCTCGACGGAACAAATCGCGTACATGGCACCGTAGAACCGGAAGCAGCGAATTCGGTACGTGTCGCTGCGGATCGACACAAACGACTTGCCAAAATCTAGATCCACGTTCAGGCGATCGCCGTAGATCGCTTTGAACCAGTCGATGATGCGGCCCGCCACCGGGTCTCCGAGCGCCACGCTGATGTGAAAGCGCTGGCAGAACTTCGTCCAGCCCCGAATCTCGCGGCCAACAATCCTGTCGTTCTCCCTCCGCAGTTCGGCGTCGATCTCGGTCATGACCGCATCGAATTCCTTGTCCGGAAGGTTCCACGCATCGAATGGACCCATGTAATCATCTTCCCATCAGCCGCACGCTAGTAAGTCCTCTTCCGGTCGCCCCAGTGGCCTTTCTCCGCGGCCTGCCAGCTAGGACCGCTCGCGTGATTCCCCACGCCGATTGTGAGCGGCCTGTCGACAAAGAGGAAATTGAGATCGCGCGAATCTTTCCGGTCAACTTCTTGTTTGCGCGTCATCCGCATCCTCAAATAGGTGGCCACTCGACCACCGCGGCAGGGCAGTGCGTTATGTTAGTTGTAGCGGATTAAAAATATGGGTCTGGATGGAGTTACCGTAGCGCGGACGTTTGCTCCTCGCAAGGTCCTTTTCCGATGAGTCTTGACAACATTAAAGATCTGAGCCCTGACGTCCTAATGCTCTATCGCTATTTCGCATACGCCGCTTACATGCGAGGCAGGTTTCAGCGTGAGACTGATCCGGAATGGCTCAAGATGCTTGTGGTAGACGAATCCGGTCTTCTGATGTTCTTCTTATCGCCTCCAGGCATCTTCTTTACGTATTCGTACGCAGGAATTTACCTCGTTATCGAAGGATGGCGCCACCTCGGCCTCAAGGATCAAAGAATCGACGAGCTTCTTCAATCGCCCTTCGTAGACCGGCTGCGGCTCTTTCGTAATGCTACTTTCCATTACCAAAAGGACTTGTTTTTTAGCTGGAAACACCTTCAGTTCTTCGGCACGGAAGAGGAGCGTACCGAGAAATGGGTCAACCAGGTTTATGACGAGTTCGAGAGGTTTTTCGCCGAAAACACTCTTCCGGTACCCGACGTGCTCCGCGGCGAATTAAAGGGTCAGACTCATGTCGAGATTGCCAAGGCAGTCCAGAGGTTTTGGGCTGATAGAGCAGAACGTCGGTCTGACGATTAAGTGTTGGTGAGGCGCAGTCCGCCTCGCGCGAGGTTCGAATCCTACTCCTACCCCGTTACGATCCCACGAGCGCGGTCTGGCCGCGAGCAAGAACCTACGGGAACGCGGGTTCCTGTTGTCGGCTCGGACGAGCCTGGGCGATTCGCGATAGCCGAAGCGTGAGAGGACTTCTGGGCGGATCGCCGGCCACTCGTACAGAGCTCGGATTGATCCCGCCGCGGCTGTAATCCGTTAGCTGGCCCCAAACCGTGTTCTGGGAAGCGTACTGGCTCAGCGTACCGCTGAGCCAGGCGGCGAAACCGTCTCGTGCGAAGGGTAAACCTTCCCAGGCTGTCAGCGCTTCTCGCTGGCGCGCTCCGCAGCGTTAGACGGCCAGAGAATCCGGAAACCGGCACTGACTATGAACGGGCCCACACCCGGTCTGCCGCCGGAGCGCCGCGTAAGAGACCCGCCGTACTTAGGTCCTCGTCAATCTCCGGCCAATGGATGCCGTAACCCGCGGCGCTGACCTGCCAGTTTTGGCGCTGCTCCGAACTCGCGTCGAGGAGTCTCGGGTACCAAACCAGTGGCACCACGATAGTGCGCCCGTCGATAAGGTCGACAGACAGAGTGTCCTCTGTAAAGCTAACCTTCTTCACGCGCTCTCCAGGCCTAATTTCCGAACCTTGCATTCCATTTCTCCATCAGATCGTTTTCGTTTTCCCTGAGCATCTGTTGTATGCGCCGAAGCTCCACCGGGCTGAATCCTAAATTAAGAGCCAAGCCAACCGGCCTCAACCAGAATTTCGCGGACTGATCGTCGCGATCCACGTGAACATGAGGAGGCTCGTTTGGCTCATGGCTGAAAAAGTATACCCGGTACGGACCCGATCGCAATACCGTCGGCACGGTCCCAGTATCGCACCATCGTGAATGCTGAGTGCTCAACTCGGCGAAAGTCTGACAGTAGCCCCAATCCGGGAAAGGACGCTCGGCCGGCTAGCTGTCCCGAAATCTCGTTCCCGCCAGCGAAAACCCAAGAAGGCCCGGCTCCGGAGTTAGCGACCGGAACAACGGAGATCAGGCCCAAGGCCCCGCAACCGGACCTTGGCAGAGGGCCTCATCTTAACGCATATGCCCAGACGACCGGGGCCCTATCCTCGCTTGGCGGGGAACATCCCGCCGCCGGGACTCCGTCTCGACTGCGTGGTTTGCGGTGCGGTCATTCTAACCGGCCTTTCCCGAAAACGCGTCGGCGCCCAGCCACCGCGGGCGGGTCTTTGCCGCGACGCCGAGATCGAACAGCCAAACCTCGCCGCGGGCGTGCTGCATTCTCGTCCTGGTCTAATGAAGCCGAAGAGCGCCTTGGCCGCCTTTCCAATCTCCTCGTCCGCAAGGGTCCGGAATCAAACGGCAGCTCCCGAGTCCGCCTCAGGATTTCCACGGCGAAGGTCTGCTTGTCGTCAGCCGGAAGAGAGTCAAGGGCTTCCAGGAGATCAAGCGGCTGCTTGCTCGTGTATTCACGCGACCTTAATTCAGAGCGCGGCTGCAAATGCTACCGAGTGCTTAAACGTTTTCGGGATTCCTCGCTCGGCCGCGAAATCCCGCTCCCTCACGGTCGCGGCTCCGTAACTAAACTATCTTGAGTTGAGACACTGTGAAACAATCGGTTGGCAGGCGAAAGCGCCTGCCCCACGGCTGAAAAAGCCAAATTCAAGAGAGCCGGCTGAAAGCCGGCTGCAGCCAGGATTGGCTGCCCCACTAACTCTGCTTCTCTTCTAACTCCGCCCAGCGGGCATAGAGCGTTGCTACTTCCGCCTCGGCCGCTTGTAACCGCTCGTAGCAGTCGTGCAACCTCACTCCGTCCGACACCACCTCAGGCGCCTGCATCTCTGCGCGGATCGCTTCCAGCGAGTGTTCGCCTTCGAGAATCCGCGGCTCCATCCGCTCCCACTCGCGCGCTTCCAGATACGACAGCTTCTTCTTACCCGCCGCTGCTGTCTTGGGCACGGCGGGCTTGTCCGTCTTCGGCTGCTTCGGCGCGGTCTGCGCCTGTTCCCACTGCCAGTAGTCGGCGAAGATTTGCGCGCCGCCTTGCCCGTCGAGACCCAGGACGGCGGTGGAAACGCGGTCCAGCATGAAACGGTCGTGCGTTACCAGCACCAGCGCGCCGGGGAAATCGGCGAGGCTCTCTTCGAGTACCTCAAGCGTCGTGATATCCAGGTCGTTGGTCGGCTCGTCGAGCAACAGAACGTCGGCGGGCTGCAGCATCAGGCGGGCGATCAGGACGCGCGCCTGCTCGCCGCCGGAGAGGCTCGATATGGGGCGGTCGAGCTGGCCAGCGTCGAAGAGGAATCGCTTGGCCCATCCGGCCACGTGGATGGGTTGGCCGCGAAAAATCACGTGGTCGCCGTGTCCTCCCAGGCCTTCGCGAAGAGTTTGCGTGGGGTCCAAATGCTCGCGGGCTTGATCGAAATAGACGATGCGCGGGGCGTCGGCGAGCTCCACGCGGCCGGAATCGGGCTGCGCTTCGCCGGCGAGGATGCGCAGCAGCGTGGTCTTGCCGGTTCCGTTCAGACCCAGCAGACCCAGGCGCACGCCGGGCGAGAGCGTGAAGTTGAGATCGCGGAAAAGCGCGCGGCCGCCCAGCGATTTGGCGACGCCTTCCACGGAAATCAGGCGCTTGGTGCGGCGTTCGGTGGCGGTGAAGTCGATGCGCGCGACGCCCTTGGCGGTGCGGCGTTCCAGGTCGGAAAGCTCGTCGATCAAGCGGCCGGCTTCATCGGTGCGGGCGCGCGATTTGCCGGTACGCGCCTTGGCGCCGCGCCGCAGCCATTCCACCTCGCGGCGGACAATGTTGGCGAGCGATTCCTGGCGGCTGGTTTGCGCCAGCAGGAACTCCTCTTTCTTCTCCAGGAACTGGGTGTAACTGCCGGGCACGCGGAAGATGCCTTCGGGATAGGCGCGGTCGATCTCGGCCATCCCGCTCACCACGTTGTCGAGAAAGTAGCGGTCGTGGCTCACCACCACGCTGGCGAACGGCGCGTTGATGAGCAGTTTTTCCAGCCACAGGATGCCTTCGATATCCAGATGGTTGGTGGGCTCGTCGAGAAACAGCACGTCGGGGTTGGCCGCCAACTCGCGCGCGATGGCGAGGCGGCGCAGCCAGCCGCCGGAGAGCGAATCGGTGCGGACATCGCCGTTCGAGAATCCCGCGCGGCCCAGCGTGAGGTTGATGCGGGAAGCGCGCTCGGCGTCTTCCATGCGCTCGCCGGCGATGGCATCGGTGACGATTTCGGTTGCGGTCTTGCCCTCGGGGAACTCGGCCTGTTGCGGCACGTAGCCCACGCGCGTGTTGCGGCGCAGAGATACGGAGCCTTCATCGGAATCGAGCCGGCCCGCGAGAATCTTGAGCAGCGTCGATTTGCCGGCGCCGTTGGGGCCGATCAGGCCCAGCCGCTCGCCTTCGGAAATGCCGAGCGCGATGCCGCTGAATAGAACCCGCGAGCCGAAGCTCTTGGAAAGGCCGGTGCAGCTTTCAAGCAGCGCCATTATGTTTTATCGCGGTCCGCTCATTCGTAACGCAGCGCTTCCACGGGGTCGAGCTGCGCCGCTTTCACGGCCGGCCAAACGCCGAAAAACACGCCCACGGCGACGGATACGGAAAAGCCCGCGATCAGCGCCCAGGCCGGCACTTTGGCGGAAATTGAGGGCACCAGCACGCCCACCAGCATGGTGATCATAATGGCCACGAACAGACCGAGCACGCCGCCGGCGCCGGTGAGCGTCATGGCTTCAATGAGGAACTGGCCGATGATGTCGCGCTTCCGGGCGCCCAGCGCTTTGCGGACGCCGATTTCGCGGGTGCGCTCGGTAACACTCACCAGCATGATGTTCATCACGCCGATTCCGCCCACCAACAGCCCGAGGGCCGAGATGGCAATAGCCACCAGTCCGATGAGCCCGGTGATTTTATCGAACTGCTGAATAATCTGGTCGGGCGTGGAGATGGAGAAATCGTCTTCCGCGGCGGTTTCCAGATGGCGCAGGCGGCGAATGGTCCCTTCGGTTTCGTCGTAAGCGTCCTGGCGGTGGCCAGGCTTTGCTTTAGCGATAATCATGAAGCGGTTGATCTGCGGATAGCGCGATTCGGCCGTGCGCAGCGGAATGTCGATCTCGTTATCCTGCCCGTTTTCGCCGAAGAACCCGCCCTTGGCTTTGGCGTAGGCGCCGATGACGGTGTACTCGGCGCCATCCAGCATAAAGGTGCGGTCCACCGCGTGGCCATCGGGGAAGAGCTGTTCGGCGACGTTGTGACCGATCATGGCGACGTGCGCGCCGCGCTGATCTTCTTCTGGCGTAAAGTAGCGGCCGGCGTCGAAATCGCGCGGCGAGATGGCGTACATGTTGGCGGAAAGTCCGTTGACGTTGATGGTGTCGGATTCGTATCCGGGCACGCGCGCGATCAGCGGATTGCCGTCCACCACGGGCGGAATGTAGAGAACCAGGCCGGTATCGGCGACCGAAGAGCACCAGCGCTTGATGTAATCGGCATACTCGGGTTTGAGCGGACGGCGCTTCTTTTCCTTGGGAATTTGCGAATCCTGACTGGGGTCGCCGGACGTGCGGTAGACGAAAATGTTGTCCGGACCCAGCTCCTGGAAGAAGACCACCACGCCCTGGCGCAGGCCGGTGAGCAGCGCCGAGACGGTAACCACGGTAGTGATGCCGATCACGATGCCGAGAATGGTGAGCATCGAGCGGAACTTGTGGGTCCACACCGCGGCAATTGCCATGTGCATGTTTTGGCTTGGGCTGATGTTCACGATTTACTCCGAACGCAACGCCACCACGGGGTCGAGCTTGGCCGCACGCGACGCCGGATACCAACCCGAGACGACGCCGACGATGCTCGAAACGGCGATAGAAAGACCGACGTAAAAAACCGTGATATGCATGGAGATATCGAAGATGCGACCGAGCGCCAGCGTGACCAGACCGCCCGCCGCCACGCCCATGGCGCCGCCTAACATCGCCAGCGCGGTGGCTTCAATCAGGATTTGCCACATGATATCGCCATGCCGCGCGCCCAGCGACTTGCGCAGGCCGATTTCGCGCGTACGCTCGGTTACGCTCACCAGCATGATGTTCATGATGACGATGCCGCCCACCACCAGCGAAATAAATGTCACGGGCACCACGATGGCCGCCACCATTCCCAGCAACTGATCGATGAATCCGCGGATGGCGTCGGGCGTGAGCGTGTCGAAATTGTCCTCCTGCCCAGGCTGCGTGTGGAACTTCGAGCGCAGGGCGACGCGGGTGAGATCGAGCGCGTCGGTCAGCGTCAGACCGAGGCCGGGCCGCGGACGGCCGAAGATGGCGAAGCCTGTGCCCGTCCCGTACATGCGATCGAAAGCGGACTCGGGGATATAGACGTTCTTATCCTGATCGCGCCCGAAGGCGGACCCCAGCTTTTCTTCCACGCCGATGACGGTGAATTCGACGCCTTCTATACGGAAAATCCCGCCCAGCGGCGAAGTCTCGCTGGGGAAGAGCGTGGTCCTCACGGTGTCGCCGATTACGGCCACGAAGGAGCGGGTTTTGTCCTCCTGGCTGGTGAAGAAACGCCCGTCGACGACTCCGATATCGCGGATGTCGGCCATATCGGCCGAAGTTCCGATGACGGTGGTATCTTCGCAGATCAGGTTGTCGCGCTTGAGATCGGAGGTGTGGTTGCGATAGGGGCTGTAGAGCACGCGGTCGCCATTGACCGATTCCAGAAAGCGCTGTTCGCCGATTCGCATGGGCTTGTTGCGCTTGACCTTGTCGAAATATTCGCGGCGGCTCAGGCGGCCGGTGGCGGCGATCTGAGCTACCAGAAACGATTCCGACCCGAAAGCCTTGGCGGTGCTCTGCTCGGCATACACGCCTAGCCCATCGATCGCGGCGCCCACCATGATGACGCTGGCCACGCCGATGATCACCCCCAGCAACGTGAGGAAGCTTCGCAGTTTGTGCGCACGGATGGAATCCATGGCCAACTGGAAGGCATTGAAGAACTGACGCCACGAGCGGAAGCGCTCTGGCCGCGATTGGGACATCTTACTCCAGGATAACGTACTATGAAAAGGCGCACCCGCTTCGGATGCCAATTCTTCGTCTTCTTCGCCTCGCTTATACTACGCAATTTCTCATCGCTTTGATCGCGGTTTTTTTCCTGTGGGGCGAAGTCGGCGGCCAGGGCCATCTCGATCTTATGCCGTGGTACCTGAAACTTGGCCTGGGGGCGGGCGTGGCGTATGCCGTGGTGAAGGCCACGGCTTCGGCGGTGGCGCAGGAACCGGCCTGGAATATCAAAACCCTGAAATGGCTCGGCGCGATGCTGGCGCTGCTGGTGGCATGCGGCGTGGTGACCTATTACTATCACTTGTACGGCGAAGAGGACGATCAGCAGGACGGGCAAGGCACGTCGATCGCGGGCGTGATCCGCCCGTAAGCTGCGCAAATTGTAGGGCGGGCTCCTGGTCTACCCCCGGTCCGCGAGTCCCCTGGATTGGCCCACTGGACCCGCTCTTCGCCTGACCAAATCAGCCTCATGCCACTTCCGAGAGGCCGGCGAGGTCGTCCTTGCTGTCGCTGCCGGGGTGCTTAAACGTTGTCGGGAAAGGCCGGCTAAATGACCGCTAACCGACGTGCGCGGCTCCGTAACTATCTGCAAACCACACCGAGCGGCGACCGTCAGAGAGCGGGATTTCGTGGCCCAGCGAGGACGTCCCGAAAACGTGTAGGCGCCCTCTTGCTGACGCTATACCGGGGAGAGCGGACGTCCATGTTACGCTGTCAATTCATGCGCAAAAGAGCATTGGCGGCCATATTGTGCGGGACCATCCCCGCGCTTGGCTGGGGACCGGAAGGACATAGCCTGATCGCCCGCATCGCGGAGGCGCAACTGACTCCGGCGGTGCACGCGAAGGTGGTGGAGATTCTGGGTCCGAACGTTACTATGGCGTCGGTGGCAAGTTGGCCGGATGAGATCCGGCGCTCGCGGCCGGAGACCGGGGAATGGCACTACATCGATATTCCCATCGACAAGCCGCACCTCGATATGGCGCGCGATTGCCCCAAGGGCGACTGCGTGATCAAGAAGATCGAGGATTTCGAGGTAGTGCTGCACGATCCGAATACGCCGGCCGTGCAGCGGCGCGAAGCGTTGCTGTTTCTGATTCACTTCGTGGGCGACATGCACCAGCCGCTGCACGACTCGGATAACAAGGATAAGGGCGGCAACGACGTCCGCGTGATCTACAACGGGCGTAACACGAACCTGCACTCACTGTGGGACAGCGGCTTGTTGGGACACATGGGAAAGGAAGACGAACTGTTTCCAGGGTATTCGGCGGAATCGGAGCGGCATGCGAAGAAGTGGGCGAAGGGGAGCGTGGAAGATTGGGCGGTACAGGCGCATAAATCGGCCGTGAAGGTGACATACGGAAAGCTGCCGAAGACGGATAAGGGCGCGGCGGTGGCGATCACGGCTGAGTATGAGGCGAAGGCCGATCCGCTGATTCGGTTGCAGATTGAGAAGGCGGGAGCCAGGCTGGCGCGGGTTTTGAATGAGGCGCTAAGGTAGGGGTGAGCAAGGCCCAGCCGGTCGGCGTAGACTGCCGGGTGTCGGTGGGCGCCGCCAATTCTCGAGACCGTAGCTGGCGCCCGCGACTCCCGGAGCGTCCATGTAATTCCAGTTGGAGACCGACACCAGCTCCGGCGCCACCCCTATGCCGACGCTGAAACTGAAATGCGCGATGGGCGTGCCGAAAGCGCCGTAAGGAATCACGCCCGGCGCATCGTTGCGAGGCGCGTTGGCATTCACTGAATTGCTGAAAGATCCGTGCGCAAAAATGCTGGTGAGGTTCAGGTCAAGGGTAGGGCCGCCGACCATGCCAAGCCGGCGGGATTCGCGGCCAGCGAGTCGATCACCCCTCCCTGGGATGGAAGGTACACTCCTCCGAGGGCCATGGAACGGGCGCTGGCGGTGTTCCAATAGAAACCCTGAGCATGAACGACGGTGGCCATGCCGACGGCTACAAGACGCCTAACGAACAGGAATGACGGCTTCATTTTGCTCCTCCGATAAGATTTGGACGCTATTTGCGCCAACGCCGGCGGATAGCCGCAACAGGTCGTGGGTGCTCGACCGTGCGCCGGCCTGGTGCATCATCAGCGCGTCCAGGCATTGGGCGTCGATCGCCTGGGGCGCGTCCTTCTTCATGATTTCAAAAACTTTCTCGATCGGCAGCGCGTCGCGATACGGGCGTTTGGCTGCGAGGGCGTCGAAAATATCGGCAACCGTGAGGATGCGCGTTTCCAGGGAGATTTGATCCGCTGTCCATTGGCGGAAATAGCCGGAGCCATTCAGCTTCTCGTGGTGCGCGCCGGCGGTGACGCTCAGTTCCTCGAAACCTGGAATACGGCGGAGGACTTCGTACGAGTAGTAGGGATGTAGTTTGATCACGGCCCACTCGTCGTCGGTAAGCGCACCGGGTTTTTCCAAAATACTATTGGAAACAGCCAGCTTTCCGACATCGTGCAACAGGGCCGCCCGTCGCATGAACGTGATGTCTTCCTCGGGCAGGCCCAGTTGCCGTGAGATCCCGATCGCGGCGTCGGCCACACCGTTCGAATGCCGGTAGGTAAACGGGGTCTTGGCGTCGACGATCTCGGCAAAAGCCTGGCAGATATTCTCGATCGTCTCTTCGTTTGCCAGCAAGCGGCACTCTTCAGGCTCCAGCGCGAGGGCGTGATCGATCGTCTGCTGGTGGTCCAAACCGTCCCATAACAGACCCCGCTTAGCCAGGGACGACGCGGCACGGACCAGTTCCGGATCGAACCAGAGCCCACTGCGCTTGCGCGCGACCTCAAGCGCCGCTTCCTTGCCGCGATTGACCAGGAAAACCTCGAGGGTCTGCGACAGGTTCATGATGCGGGCAAACAGAGGGATTTCTTCGCGGCGAAGTCCAACGGGGTACCCGCCGCCGTTCCAATGTTCGTCCAGGCCGTGAATGGCCTGCGCCACCGGCTCCGGAAATCCGATTTTGCGCGCGATCGAAGCGCCTCTTTCACACCGGATCTTCACCAGCGCACTCGATTCGGTTTGTTGCTTAGCGGCGACGCGCACGAAAGTCCGTACGCGTTCCAGGAAGGGCGCTCCCGTGGCCACGTGGGTTAGAGCGAAGTGCAGGCTCTCCCAGCCGACGCGGGTCCAGTCTGTCAGCTTGACGTCTCGCTTAGCCCGGATCTCGTCGGCGCTCAGAAGATGGAACAGTTTGGACGAATTGCTGCTGCATCCGGCGTCCTTGAGCAGCAGGGCGTAGTAAAGGTCGCTCTGTTCGGCAACGCTCAGACCGATCTCGGCAGCCATTCGCATGCCGATCATGCAAGACCGCACCGAATGTCCCATGGGCCTGCCCTCCGTCAGGTCGAGCGCGTAGGAAAGCGCGGAAATGATTTGGGAGACTCGAATGGCAGGCCGGCGAACGGCGTCTTTTCGCCGTAGGGCCGCCGGATTGGCAGTTTGCAAGCGCATCTTTTTTACGTATCGGCAATCCGAGTCAACACTTGAGAGTTTTTCCGTATGACTCGCGAGAGCGGATGCGCGCCGCGGAGCTGCCGAAGGTAAGGGCGCGCCAGTGACGATTACGGCTGCGCATGAGGCGAAGGCCGATCCGCCAATTCCCGGATGACCCATGGCCAACAAGGCAATAGCGGGATCGGATGTAAAATCCTACAAAGGAGCCGCCGGATTAAGTGACGCGGCGCGGATCGAAACTGTCGGTGTTTGCGGCTGGAATCGCCACGGCTGTCAGTATTGGAGCGGCCGCGGCTTTTAGCCAGCCGCAGGCTGCGAAGCCTCTGGCCTTTGAGGTTGCATCGGTCAAGATGCCGGCGCCAGAAAACAATCGTCCGCAGGGGTTTCGGCTGCCGTCGGCCGTTATTCGCGGCATATCCGGAAATAGGTTGACTGAGTTCCACATCACTCTGACAGAGATCGTCATGTAAGCATATGACGTCAAGGACTATCAGATCGCCGGCATGCCCGGTTGGGGCGAATGGCGCGGCGATCGGTTTGACGTCGTCGCCAAGGCGGAGGGCAACGGGACTCCGCCGGCCAGCCAGATACGCCTGATGTTGCAGACACTTCTGGCGGAGCGGTTCCATTTGAAGCTGCATCGCGCCGTAAAGGAACTGACGGTCTATGAACTCGCGATCGACAGGAACGGGCCGAAGCGGCTGCCGAGAAATGGAGAAGGCCGCTCCCAATGAACCCAATGACATCGTGTCACGACATTGTCTGGCGTCTATGCTATCCTGGTTTCGTAAAGTGACCGCAAAGGATCGCCGCCTATGCCGAACACCGAAACGCGTAGCGAGAAACTCGACCTTCGGCTGACGCCGTCGGCGAAACGCACGCTCCAAGCCGCCGCGCGCGCCGCGCGCCGCTCCGTCAGCGAATTCGTTCTGGAGAGCGCCCTCGCTCGCGCCGAGGAAACCCTGCCGGATCGCCAGCGCTTCGGGTTAAGCGCCGAACAATGGGAGGCATTCCAGGCGGCGCTTTCGGCTCGGCCCCGCGCGGCGCCGCGGCTGGCCAGGCTTCTCAAGAAGCCGAGCGTGTTCGAGAGCGGCAGCGTCTAAGTGGCCACGCTCCGGATCGAAAAGCTGCAACGCGGCCACGGCGTCGATACGTTCGACCGCGGCCAGGAGGCTCTCAACCGCTTCCCGATACGATTCGCGTTTCAGAGCCAGCAGGCCGGCGCCTCACAAACCTACATCGCCCTGGCGGATGAAGAGGTCGCCGGCTACTACACGCTTGTCGCCGGCCAAGTCGAGTATAGCGACGCGCCCGAGCGCCCGACCAAAGGCCTTGCCCGCCATCCCGTGCCGATCATGCTTCTGGCTCGCCTCGCAATTGCGAAGTCATGGCAAGGCAAAGGCTTGGGCAGCGGCCTCCTCAAAGACGCCATGCTTCGCACGTTGCAGGCCGCGGACATCGCCGGCATTCGGGCGTTTGGGGTCCACGCAAAGGACGACGCGGCCAGATCTTTCTACGAACGCTTCGACTTTGCCGCGTCGCCGAGCGACCCGTACCATCTATTCCGGTTGCTAAAGGACATCCGGGCCGCTTTGAAATCGTAACCGCCCCGTTGGTTGAGGTCGCCCGGCATTCACAGGACACCTTGCGGGATTTGCCGGGAACGCGAATGAAAACGCAGAGTACGGAATCGAAGGCGATGCCATTCATTAGCACATTTGTGCTACGTAAGCGGAGAGAGACGAACGCATGGCAATTCCGAAAGGGGAACAAAGAGAGGCGCCGGCCAGCTACCGCGGCAAGCAGGCCAAAACCGGCAACTCGCTGGGACTGCGCTTCGATAAAGCGCTCTTCAAGAGTCATCCGGAGTTCTCCGGCGAGGTGCGCGCTCATGTAATCGCGCCGGGACGCATGCTCGTGGTGGCCGAGCCGGCGACGAAATCGCGGCGGCACAGGGCCGATCCGGTAATGGAGGCGTTTCTGAGTTTCCTGGCGGACGACATGGCCCGGTCCCCAAAGCAAATTAAACCGCTGGATCGGGGATTGGTCAAGCGCATCAAAGCGCTGGTAGGCCATCTGCCCGTGAATCCGGATGAAGACCTGGGTGATCAGCCAATCCTATAATGGAATCCCGAGGCTGGCGCCTTTTCGTTCACCCGCTGTTCCCCGCGCAACTGGAGAAGTTGGCGAGACAAGTCGAAAAACTGGCTTCCCGCGACCCGGAGGGATACGCGTCGCACCCCGCGGCGAAGACGCTGGCGGCCATCGTTTATTACATCGAAGAAGCCATCCCCCGCGATCCGAATAGCCCCGAGTTTCGTCAGGGGAACACACTGGGACCCGGCAATCGCCATTGGTTCCGGGCGAAGTTTCACGGCCGGTATCGACTGTTCTATCGCTTCTCGAACGAGCAGAAGGCGATCGTCTATGCGTGGGCTAACGACGAGAAAAGCTTGCGCAAAGCCGGCTCGAAGACTGACCCTTATACCGTGTTTCAGGCCATGCTGGATAGCGGCGACGCGCCCAATTCTTTTGCCGATCTCTTACGAAGATCGAAGGGGATGGAACGTTGACATGAGCAAATAGAATACTATCGTAGCCAAACGGCAGAATGATGGGAGCGTTGTGCATGCGCTGCTTGACGGCTCCACGAAGCCGCTTGAACACAAGACTTGCTGGGCGCGGCTCCGGTCGATGACCGATGAGGAAGCTGAGGCGGCGGCTCTTAGCGATCCGGATGCGCGACCGATGACGCCCGATCAGCTCCGTTCGGCGCGGCGTGTGCCACGCATCAAAACCATGCGCCGGGCGCTTGCGCTCACGCAAGAGGAATTTGCCGCGCGGTATCACATTCCAATCGGCACGCTGCGGGATTGGGAACAAGGCCGCTGTGAGCCCGACCAGCCGGCACGCGCCTATCTGACGGCGATTGCCCGCGATCCCGACGGTTTGAGACTCGCCTTAAAACGGAAGAAAGTTTTAGTTAATGGGGGGCGGCTGATTCGGAAGGCGGTGAGTTCTACACCCGCCGGCGCGGCGCCGCTGCACTCTGCCAACACGCTCTCGAGACGCGGAATCCCGTGCGTAGATCTGGCATCAACCGACTGGAGCGCCAAGACATCGATTCATGACGAGGATTCCCTGTAGCGGACGAGGGCCGGCCGGTTTAAGCAGTGACTTATGCGGACGCGTGGCTATTCGAAGACCGCCTTTACAGACAAGCTGGCGCCCCCGAAAGCCGCTAGAGAAATCTTGGCATCAACGCCATAGGTCTCACGCGAGCCGTCGCGCTGGACCACCGTGATCGATTTCAGGGCGCGATCCACAATCCAGAATTCGATCGCGCCATTGGCCAGACAAAGCGACGCCAGCTCTTGCAGTCTCCGTGGTGAATTGGATGGCGATTTAACCTCGAATACCAAGTCTGGAGCGCCGTGGAGATTGTCCTCGGGATCGGCGGCGGCCGCACGCGCGGCCGAGACTGCCGCAACATCCGCCGCCCGCAGATCAAATTCCGCCAAGGGCCGGAACGCGTTTTCCACGCCGATCTCGAAGCTTGGTAATGCGGCTTCGAGCAGGCGCGCCAGCCGCCGCTGTAAGCGTTCATGAGCCAGCCTCGGCCGGGTCATTCGAACCATCTCGCCGTGATGCAATTCACAGGCGAATTCGCCGTCTTCCGGCAGTTGCCGGAAGTGTTCCACCGTGATCAGGTCGGGAAGCGCTGCCATTGGCCACCTCTCTTGGTTTCATTGTAGCCCGGCTTTGCAGGCGCCGCCCGTGTTACTATTCCGTTTTACTCAGGGAGCCAACCCGTGAAAGTCTACGACAGCAAGGACATCCGGAACGTCGGCGTGGTGGGTCACGGCGATTCCGGCAAGACGTCGCTCACCGCCGGGTTGCTCTTCACCGCCGGAAGTACCAACCGCCTCCTCCGCGTCGATGAAGGCAACACGATTACCGATTTTGACGAGGAGGAAATCTCGCGCAAAATCACAATTTCCACCGCCATTGCCTCGGCCGAGTGGAAGAAGACCAAGATCAACATCCTCGATACCCCCGGATACAACATCTTCATTAACGACACGCGCGCGGCGCTGGTGGCGGCCGAAGCGGCGCTGGTGCTGGTGGATGCCGTGGCCGGCGTCGAAGTCCAGACCGAGAAAGTCTGGGCGTTCGCCGGCGAGTTCAAGCTTCCGCGCGCCATCGTGATCAATAAGCTGGACCGCGAGCGCTCCGATTTTCAACGCGCGCTCGATAGCGTCCAGGAGGTTTTCGGCCGGGCGGCGGTGCCGATTCAGATCCCGATCGGCGCCGAGCGCGAATTCAGCGGCGTGGTGGATCTGATCGCCATGAAAGCATATACCTTCTCACCCGGCGGCGACGGCAAGGGCATGGAGGGCGAAATTCCCGCCAATCTGGCGGACGCCGCCAAGGCCGCGCATGAGGCGCTGGTGGAGATGGTGGCGGAGATTGACGACGCGCTTCTCGAAGAGTTCTTTGCCGAGGGCACGCTGCCGGTGGAGCACATTAAGGACGGCCTGCGGAAGGCTATCCGCGACTTGCGGATCTATCCGGTTCTGTGCGCTTCGGCGCAGCACAACGCCGGAACCGGCTTGATCGCCGATTTCATCGCCGACTACTTCCCGTCGCCCCTCGATCGCGAGCCGGTCACGGCGATCGTCGACGGCGCCGAATCCACGCGCAAGATCTCCGATAGCGGCCCCTGCTCTTTGTTCGTCTTCAAGACGACGGCAGATCCCTTCGCCGGCCGCATCACCTATTTCAAAGTGATGACGGGCGTGGTGAAGAACGACGCCAACCTTTCGAACGAAACGCGCAACTCCGCCGAACGCCTGGCGCACCTTGCCAGCCCGCATGGCAAGACGCTGCAACCGGTTACGGAGCTGCGCGCCGGAGACCTGGGCGCGGTTGCCAAGCTCAAGGACACGTTGACCGGCGACACGCTGGCCGATAAGGGCTTCCGCATTGCCTATCCGCCGGTAAGATTGGCGGAGCCGTCGATCGCCTTCGCCATCGAGGCCAAGTCGCGCAACGACGAAGACCGCATGGGCCAGGCCGTGCATCGAATCCTCGAAGAAGACCAGACGCTGCGCTTCTATCGCGACGCGCAAACGCGCGAATTCCTGCTGGCCGGTTGCGGCCAACAGCACGTGGAGATCGTGGTCGCCAAGTTGAAAAGGCGATATGGCGTGGATGTAAAGCTGCACCCGCCCAAGATCCCCTACCGCGAAACCATTCGCGGCCTGGCCGATGTGCAGGGGCGCCACAAAAAGCAGACCGGGGGTCACGGCCAGTTCGGCGACTGCTGGATCAAGATGGAGCCGCTGCCCCGCGGCGCGAAATTCCAGTTTGCCAACGCAATTTTCGGCGGATCCATTCCCAAGAACTTCATCCCGGCGGTGGAAAAGGGAATCGTGGAAGCCGCGGAGAAAGGCTTTTTGGCAGGCTTTCCGATGGTGGATTTCAAGGTGACCGTCTACGACGGCTCCTATCACGACGTGGATTCTTCGGAGCTGGCGTTCAAGCTGGCCGCGCGCAAGGCTTTCAAGGCGGCCATGCTGGCGGCGAAGCCGACGCTGCTTGAGCCGGTGATGAACGTTGAAATCCAGGCGCCGGTGGAATATGCGGGCGACCTGATGGGCGATCTGAACGGCCGCCGCGGACGTATTGCCGGCATGGATACCAAGGGCGCCACGCAGTTCATCCGCGCCCAGGCGCCCATGGCCGAGATGCTGAACTACCAGAACGACCTGACCGCCATGACGCAGGGCCGCGCTTCATTCCACATGGAGTTCGATCATTACGATTACGTGCCCCAGTTGCAGGCCGAGAAGATTATCGCCGCGGCAAAGGCGGCCAAGACGGGTGAAGAAGAGGAGGAAGAATAGATTGCTATAGCCTCGCGGCACAGGCTCCGTTGGTTACGGATTCCGCTTGCTAATTGGACTGCGGAGGCGTCGCAGGTGTGGCAACATTCGAGGGCGTCATTTCATTGGATAGCTGAACGACGCTCTGCCGTCATCCGCCGACGGTCGATCCTTTACCCGGAGCGAACCAGCAGTACCGCCTTCGGCATTGTCAGTCCGAGCGCCTGGACCACCTTCAGAATTCGGGCGAAGCTGGCGCTCCGGTAATCGGTCGCTTCGTAGCGCTGTACCTGTTGCGGCTTGACGCCCATGCGGCGCGCGAGACCTTCCTGCGTCATTCCGGCCGCGATGCGGGCGCGGATCAGGGCCTTCGGCAAGTCCTCGACGGCGTCAAGAACCACTTCCTTGCTATGGCCCACGTGGAGCTGTTCGTAGGCTTCAACCTGCTCCTGTAAATCTCCCATCTGGCTCTGGGCTGCTTGACGTTGGGCTTCCCATAGGCGCGGGCTGATATTCGAGGGACGCGCCTGACCGGCCAACCCGGCGAGAGCGTCCTGAAACCGCCGGACTTGCGCCTTGGTGATCCGGTACTGTTTTTCGTTCTTGATCACTTTCGCCCACCTCTTCCCAGCCGGACTGCCACAATCCCTTTCGGCTCGCCACTCAACTTATTCACCTGGAAGAAGTCCATAAACGCCCTGCCGGTCGCGCCCTCCGGTAGTTGCGCCGGCAAGAACTCTCCCAGGAACCGTCGCTTCTGCGCCGCACGGCCTCGCGAAAAATCCCAGAAGACCGGGTCGAGCTTCCGGTCGTCCACATTCTGCACGTCCCAACAGGCATCGAAATCCCCGGGATGCTCCTTCCGTGTCACGAAACTGCCATCCAGGTAAACCAATCGGCAGCCGGCTGTCCGCAACTCCTCGCAAGCCCGCTGGAATCCCGCCAAGAGCCGCTGCCGCCTCGGATTGAAGCTCAAGCGATCCTCGATCTCCCGCCAAGTCGCGAAATGAACACCGGGCGGAAGGTCGCCACTGGTAAACCATGCTGGAATCATTGTATCAACACTACACAATCATTGTATTGATCGGGCTACTTAAGGGAAGCGGTATTTTCGGCCGGCTGCCAAAATTGGTGACGAAGAGGAGAAGGGATAGACACGCCGAGGCGATTTGACACACATGCGTGTGCTAATACCCACAAGATTGCGGTTGCTTGACAGATCGATAATGTAGTAGTCTTTAGTTTCCGCCGTACGGGTTCGTACAGGGGAAGTACTTTATTTTCTTTATTTGAGGTTCGTGGATGGACGGTCGAAAGAAGACGTTCTTCTCCTGTTTCGTATTTTCCGCAGCCTTAATCAGTGCCGGATGCGGTAGCGTGTCTGGTTACCAGCAATCCAAGTTCCAAAATTCGTTTCTGCCGCCGGCTCCGCAGACGCCCGCCTTGACCGCCGAGGATGTGCCGAAGGTTTCGGTTGCGCCACCCAATATCTACCTGCAAGAACTGCCTGCATTCCTGCTCACTTCCCCTTCTCTGCCGCCGCGCCGGACGTCAGGCGATGCCACCGTGGACCGTGCCGAGCGCCGCTTCGAGGCCGGCAAAAGGTTCTACCAGGCGAACGATCTCGCCGGCGCGCGTCAGGAATTCGACGCGGCTGTCGATTTGATGCTGCAAGCCTCCGACGAGACTCCGGCAGACCGGCTGGATTACGAAAAAAAGTTCGATGAAATGGTGGAGTCCATCCACCGCTTCGATCTGTCCGGAATGGGCGCTTCGGCGAACATTGACGAGAGCAAATTCGAAAGAGCTCCGCTCGAAGATATCCTGCAGATGACGTTTCCCGTCGACCCCAAATTGAAAGATAAAGTTCGGGAGCAGGTGAAGGCGACGGTTTCGCAATTGCCGCTGTCGGTCAACGACGCGGTTCTCGGCTACATCAATTACTTCTCGAATCGCGGCCATAGGACGCTGGTGGCGGCGTATCAGCGCTCAGGCCGGTACCGGCCCATGATCCAGCGCGTTCTGGACGAAGAAGGCGTGCCGCAGGAGCTGATTCACCTGGCGCAGGCCGAATCGGGCTTTATTCCGCGTGCGGTTTCGCGGAAGGCGGCCGGCGGCATGTGGCAATTCCTGACTTGGCGCGGCCAGCAATATGGGTTGATGCAAACCCGCTATACCGACGACCGCATGGATCCGGAAATGGCCACCCGCGCCGCCGCTCATCATCTGCACGATCTCTACAACGAATTTGGCGATTGGTACCTGGCCATTGCCGCCTACAATTGCGGTCCGGGAACGATCGAGAAGGCGGTGGAGCGTACGGGATATGCCGACTTCTGGGAATTGCGGAGCCGTGGAGCCCTGCCGGCCGAGACCACCAACTACGTTCCAATCATTCTGGCGATGACCATCATGGAGAAGAACGCCGCCGAGTATGGCCTGGAAGGCGTACAGATGGACCCGCCGCTCGAATACGACACCGTGAAGACGGATTCGCTCACAGGCTTGGCGCTGATTGCCGATATCACCGATACGCCCCTGAGCGAGCTGGCCAGCCTCAATCCCGCGGCCCTCAAGGGAATGTTGCCCGAGAGCCACACGCTGCATGTCCCGAAAGGGATGGCCGACACGGTTACAGCCGCGCTGGCGTCGATTCCCGCCGACCGCCGCGCCGCCTGGCGAATACACCGCGTGGCTCCCGATGAGACTCTGGCGGCGATCGGCAAGCGCTACGGAGTAACGCCGGCCGGCCTCATGGCTGCCAATAATCTGGCCGCTGCTCGGCCCGAGGCAGGCGATCTGCTCATGATCCCCACGGCCTTCCGCCCAGCCCTAAGCCCCGAGCCAGCGGCGCGTCCGGCGGTGCGCAAGAGCGCTCCCCAACGGACTACTCAACGGGCTACTCAACTCACGACACGCCCGGCTGGCGCCACGGCCCGCCGTCCACGGACAGCGCCGGCAAAGACCAGCGCCGCGGTAAAGCCGGCGCACAAGCCCGCGACTATCCTGGCAAGCTCCGCTTCACATTAAGAGCGGCCCGTAAAGCCAGCCTCAAAAATTCGCCGCTTTCGCGCGTTTTCTCTATTGCCTCTCCGCAAAAAAGGGGTATTCTATGGTTGACTGTGCCCAACTACAGGAGGCTTCTTTAATGTTTGATGACTCGAAAATCGTGATAGCCGACGAAGAAGAGATGGAAGACTTCCACGATTACGAAGACGAAGAGCATTCGGAACAGCATTCCAAGCTCGACGACTACGAGGACGAGGAAGACGATGAAGACGAGGATGAGATAACCGTAGCCCTCGTGATAGAGGCCGTAGGGCCGCCTGCGCCGGCTGGGGACACGCCAGGCGCGCCCGGAGCTCCTCCGAAGAAGCCCGTGAAGAAGGCATCCGCCTCGAAGAAGCCTCCAGCCAAGCCGGCTCCGGCGGCGAAAGCTCCGGCGGCGAAGCCGGTCGCGGAAGCTCCCGCGAAAAAGGCGGTTGCCAAGGCTCCGCCGAAGAAGGTAGTGCCGCCGGCCAAGACAGCCCCAGCCAAGGCAGCCCCGGCCAAGAAAGCGGCGGTAAAGGCGCCAGCCAAGAAGGCAGCCAAGAAAGCGCCAGCCAAGGCAGCTAAAAAGGCGCCCGTCAAAGCGGCTAAGAAGGCGCCCCCCAAGGCGGCTAAGAAGGCGCCGGCTAAAAAAGCGGCCAAGAAAGCGCCCGCCAAGAAGGCCGCTAAAAAGGGCGGCAAGAAGAAGTAGGTCAGGGTGGGACAGACGGTCGCTTGTTGCCGTCCGTCAGGCGGCGTTACCGTTGCAACCATCACAGACCACCAAAGGCGATGGTCTGTCCCACCAGGTTCTAGCCCTCCTGTTTTACCGCCCGCCGGCACCGCGCGAAGAGGTCCAACAGAGCTTCCGCCTGCTCTTCCGCCGAGCGAGTGACGGCTTTCCCCGAAAATCCAGCCGACGATTGCGACCCCTTTCCATATCCGGTGGTCACCGCGATGAACTTGGTCAGCTCAAGCGCCACCTCATCCGCGCTGCGTGCGCCTGCCTGCGCCGGCGCACTCTCGGGCGCCCCCGTGGGATTTCCTGTTTCAGCCATCTGCGATCTCCAGCCTCCATGTGATACTACTTTAGGTTACAGCATTCGTTTCCAATGCCGCTCACCGCAATCCGGCACGTGCGCAAGATGCGAGGAGGCGCTCAAGCCCACCTGCTGGAGGCCGACGACGGCAACTGGTACGTGGTCAAATTCCGCAACAATCCTCAACACTGGCGCGTGCTGGTAAACGAGGCCCTGTGCGCCACCTTGCTCGATTATCTGAAGATCGCGGTCCCGGAGACGGCGCTGATCGACGTGACCGGGGACTTTCTGGCGGCAAACCCGGAAGTCCATTTCTCATTCGGGCAAAAGCGGATTCCGGCGGAACCGGGATGGCACTTCGGTTCGCGCTACCCGGGCGACCCCGGCCGCGTCGCGGTGTACGATTTCCTGCCGGAGGCCCTGATCTCGCAGGTGGTAAATCTGGAAGACTTTCGCGCCGTCCTGGTCTTCGACAAGTGGGTGGGCAATACCGACGGCCGCCAGAGCATCTTCTATCGCGCTCTGGTGCGCCGCGAAGCCTCGGAAGGCGCGCGGCCGGGCTTTGTAGGCCGCATGATCGACCACGGGTTCGCATTCAACGGCCCGATGTGGGATTTCGGCGACTCGGCGATGCACGGCTTGTACGCCCGCCATGCCGTCTACAATTCGGTGCGCTCGCTGGACGATTTTCAGCCCTGGCTGGGCCAGGTGATGCACTTCCCCGAAGAAGTCATCGACCAGGCGTGGAAGCGCGTGCCGTCGGATTGGATCTCGGGCGATGAGGATGCACTGGAGCGCCTGCTCGAACGCCTGTACGAACGGCGGGCGCGAGTCCCGGAACTGATCGAGGCCTGCCGCGGGTGCCGCGTGCCTCCCTTTGGGAATTGGACCCGATCATAGAATTGCGCGATGTCCGGATTTGCCGCAGTCGCCGCCCCTATGCCGACCATTGGCCGACCATCTATCAGTCCGCCTCGACGGGAAATATCTTGGAAGGTTTCGCCCACAATATCAGTGACTTCGTGTGGGACCATCTTCATGTCTGTCCGAACCTGCTCGCTGGCAGCACGAATTCTTATCGGACCGACAAGAGAGAACGATTCCGTATTTGATCTCGATAAGGAGAAGCGTCATGGCATTATTGGCACGTGGGGTTCAGGGAGCCTACCGTGTCAACATCTCTCAAACCGAAGCCGGACCGATCCGCGCCCTACGATTTCGAATTGATTGCGCGTGCGCTCGCCCATGGGGTTCGGAGGTTCCAGTACGCACCATTTGTTCGGAGAGAAAACGTAGGGCATATACAGAATTCGATATCGTCGTCGCCCGCCCTTCAAGGCTCCGCTGGCTACACGGCGTTCGTTCGCTGTCAGTTCAAACTCACCGCTGTCTTCCAGGGAGCACTTCACCTCATAGAGCCAGTCAGCCTTCGGTGTCTTCACGAGAAAGTCATAGCCGGCGGCATCATCTCCTTCGTCTCCCCCGAAGAAATGAGCCCGGTTACCTGATATCCAGCAATCTTCATCCGCGCAATCGACATGGCGGCGTAAGAAGTGATAAGGCAACCGCTAGAGCTAGAGCATCATCGCGCCAACCACTACCGCGATGGTGGATTTCGTCACGCGCATCGCCGGCTGGAAGGCGGATGCGCGCTACAACACGCTCAGCTACGAGGTGAATTCAGTGGGATCGCGACAGCAGCGTACTGCGCACGGGCGCTGTGCCCGATCTGAGGCAGGCGGTGGCGACAGACCCGAAGTTGCGCGTCATCATCGCGCACGGCTGGAACGACCTCTCATGCCCTTTCATGGGCACGGGGCCGACAGTGGACCAGATGCCGGTGATGGGCGATCCGGCGCGCGTCGCCGTGCATGAGTATCCGGGCGGCCACATGTTCTACAGCCGTCCGGGCAGTCGGGCTGCCTTGCGCAAAGACGTGCAGGCGAATGTTCGGCAAACACTAAGTAGGACAGACCATCGCCTTTGGTGGTCTGTCTCTCCTTGCGGGCATGGCGGCTTGACAGACGACGAAAGCGATCGTCTGTCCCACAGTGACTGGTCAGCGCTTCGCCGTCGGATCCCACCCATCCGAACCCGCCAGAAACCTCTTTGTCTCAAAACGCGCCGCCTCAGCCGCCGTCAGATGCTTCGCGTGCGGATCGCGCTCGCCGGAGTGCGCGCCGGGGCCCGACGAATTGTATTCCGCGTAGAACGCCGTCTCCAGGTAATTCGTCTCGCCTGGATGCCATTCGCGCCAACCGGCCGGGCCGATGTGCGGGCCCATTTCCGTATTCATGAAAACCACGCTCGCGTAAGCGCGCCACGGGCGGCCTAACCAGACGGTCCCAACGTTCGGCTCAGCGGTCAGTTTGCAATGGTTGAAGACGTAGGCGCTGTCCTGGTCCGGGTAGCGCTTGCTTTGCGCGGTGACGTAGCTGCCATTGTGCGGAGTGTTGCGGATCTCGCAGTTTTCAAATACCGAATCGCCGTCGCCGAAGATAAAATCCACGTTGCCTTCGATGTAGGAATCGGCGAAATACTGGCGTGCGGGCGTGCACGCCACCGGATTCTGCGTGCAGCCCCGGCTCGCGGTGTAGACGGTATCCTGATTGCCCAGGAAGCGCATGTTGCGGAAAACCGCGCGGTCGGCAATCACCGCCAGCGCCAGCGCTTGCGAGCCCTGCGAAACCTGTTCGTGCGTGCGGTTGTAGTCGTTCGAGAAAGTCAGGTTTTCGGCGGTGAAGTTATCGGCTTGTACTTCGACCGTGGCGGATTTGAGGGTGCTCCCAGTAGAGCCGGCGCTATCGTCGAAAACAATCACGGTCTTCTTCGGATCGGCATACGGGCTGCGCAGGTGGATATTCGGCTTGGTAATTCTCAACCGCTCACGGTAGACTCCGGGCGCAATAGAGATCACGGCGCCGGTGGCAGGGGCGACATCGATGGCGTGCTGGATGGAGTAATAATCGCCCGTGCCGGAAGCGGCGACGTAGAGCGTGGCGTCCTCGGCCGGAACCGTCACGGCAGCGGCCGGCGCGGTGGGGATTGCGGCGATGGGCGGAAAGCGGTTCTCGCAGTTCAGGGGAAGGGCGTCGGCGACGGTTTTGATATCGGCGTTCTCCGTTCGGGTCCGCTCGGGACGATTTCGGTCGCCTTGGCCATCCACAGTTACGTTATCCAGCGTGACGCCAAGTTTGCGATCGGCGTCGAGACCCAGATAAGTGACCCAGCCGGGCGTGACGCTGTGGACGTCTTTCAGCAGAATATCGCGATAGATGGGCAGCTTATCGCCGGGAAACGTGGTGTACATCGAAGTCAGCAGGATCGGGTTCGTGACATTGCGCATGCAGACGTTCCGATAAGCGACGCGCTGGACCAATCCACCGCGGCTACGGTCGGACTTGATGCGGATGCCGTTTTCGGCGCCGTCGATGGAGAGATCGGTAACTTCGATATCGCTCACTCCTCCGCTGGTGCCGCTGCCGATGGACATGCCGTGACCGGCGTAGAAACGGTTGTGCGCGATGGTCATGTGCGCAGCCGGGCCGGCGCCGGTCTTGATGGCGATATCGTCGTCGCCGGTATCGATGTCGCAGTGGGCGATGGTGACGTTAGTGGATGACGATGGGTCGATGCCGTCGGTGTTGCGCGCGGTTTTGGGCGTGCGGATCTTGACTCCCCAGGCGGTAAAGCCGTCGGTATCGCTAACGCCAACGTGAAAGTTAGGCGAGTTACGCAGAGTGATGCGATACAGCGTGAAGTTATTGGACTGGCGTACGGAGATCAGGCGCGGCACGGATTGGTTCTGGTCCATGATCTTGGCGGTCTTGGCGAGGTCCCACCAGGTTATGTGCGGACCGGCTTGCTTCACCACAGTTAGCCCGAGAAGCTCCGCGCCGCCGCGGCCGTCAATCGAGCCATCGCCCATGATGCCGCTGCCTGGCGCCTGGTTCGCCGTGATCAGCGATTTGCAGCCGGGGCCGCGCGCGCCCACTATGCCGCAGCTTCCGGGTTCCACGTCGTAATCGCGCGGGTTGCGGGAGCCGAAAAGGGCGGCGTTGGCTTCGACGAGCAGCGTTACCGCGGGCTTGAGCGTCAGCGGCCCGGCGAGGAAGATATTCTTTGCGCCCGCGGGACGTAGCGCGACTGCTTTGCCCTGCTCGCATTTGTCGATGGCGGCCTGAATGCGGGCCGTATCCGGCGCGCCGCCGCTGGCCTCCGGCAACACGCCCTGGGGCGCGGCAAGTTGCGCCGTGAGCACGGCGCATATCGCGGGAAAGTGCGGCTCGGCGACGTTGCGCGTGTCTTGCGCGTGAAGTGCGGCCAACGCGAAAAGTGCGGCAGGCAAGCAATAATAGCGGGGCATAGTTACTTCTTCTTTGTGACCAGTTCTTTGTGACCAGACCTTGGGAGGCAAGCGCCATTTTGTGCTCGGGCCATCCGCCAACCGGAGCCTCTATTGTCAACGCGATTATACTCCCGCTCCGGACGCGGAACCAGCTAATTAATCTCTTTCATGAAAGGCGGATAATCCAGTTTCTACCATGAGAATCGCCGCAAACCTATGCAGGCCCCCAGGCAGCCCCGGCTTATTTCATGAAATCCGCTTGATAGAATGTAGTAGCATAATCAGCGTGCCGCGCTCTGGGAAAAAGAAACCTGCGACCATTGTGGACGTCGCCTCGAAGGCCGGCGTCTCGCTGGGAACCGCTTCGCGGGTGATGAACAACCGGCGAGGCGTCGATCCGGAGTTGCGCCGCAAGGTTACGGAGGCAGCCCGTTCCTTGCAGTATGTTCGAGCGGCCAACGCGCGGCGGGCGTTGCGCGAGAACTGCCCGATCGTCACTTTCGTTCTGAGCAATCGCGACTTTCTGCATCCGGTGCACGCGCGGCTGCTGCAAGGCGCGGAGGAATATTGCGAGGAACGCGGCTTCTTCGTGGTCTTCAAGAGGCTCGATTATTCGTTCGATGCGCCGGTGAGCGAGTTGAAACTGCCGGCGTTGCTACGGGAGCATGGCATCGCCGATTGTTTGATCCTGGCCGGCACGAATCATCTGAATCTGCTGGACGCCACGGAGCGCGCGGGCGTGCCTTACGTGCTTTACGGGAACAACCTGGTAGGACGCGCGCCGCACGGGCCGGTGGATCTGGTGCGTTCCGACGACGCGGCGGGAGCTAAAGACGCCGTGCGCTACCTGGTGCGGCTGGGCCACCGGAACATTTGCTATATCGGAGACATTTCGCTGCCGTGGTATGAGGTGCGGTATCGGGCGTACCTGGAAGTGATGGCCGAAGCGGGACTCGAACCGCTGGCGCAGACAGTGAGTCTCTCGCCGGACATTGCGCGCAACGGGTTCACGTCCGCGGAAGCGCTCTTGCGGCGCGGATTGCCCATCAGCGCCATCTTCGCGGGCGGAGACGATGTAGCGGTGGGAGTGTGGGAGCAGCTGCGGCTGAGCGGGCTGCGGGTACCGGACGACTTATCCCTGGTGGGCTTTAGCGATCTGCCCGATGCGCGGTCGACTGTGCCTCCACTTACTACGGTACGCGTGCCGTATCTGGAGTTAGGACGCCAGTTGGCGCGAATGGCCATCGAGAAGGCGAACACGCCGGGCGCGCCGTTGCCTGAGACAGTGCTCGCGACGGAATTAGTGCTGCGCGGGACTACCTGGCCTTGCGCCATGCGCGGCACTTCGGATGCCGGGATCTCATTGAGTGTGCGCTGAGGCCGGATTTACACGGTAGAGGCAGACTTCTCTCACTATAAGTGGCAGACAAGGCGGCGTCATAGAATGGCCTGCATTGGGGAGCAGTTTGCCGCCTGCGCCCCCGTCCCGGGCTGGTGTTCCGGGCTGGTGTTCCGGTCTGGTGTTGAAGTAACGATTCGATGTCGGAGGGACGAGCGAAATCCCTTACCCATTTCTGGCACTCCCTCTGAAGGCCACTCCAAGCCTGTGTCCAACTGGACACTCGCGATATCGCGCCGACACGTGTGCCGGTCGTTACGTTGTTTGGTCGGCCATTGCGACAACTGGCCGCCGGCTTGCATTGGATCGTCACGCGAGGGCTTGCAGAGTATCCGCTCGGCGTCGAGCCGGATGCTGACATTCCCATCGTTTTCGGCTATTTACTGCTTCTGGAACACAAGTCGGCCGGCTTCGACAATATCCTCGCAATACTCGCGCCGTCTTCGCTCTGCGAGAGTACGATTTGTATCGAACGCTGGAAAGGCGGAGGCTCGGCATGGACATAGCATGGACGGATGCGCACGAAAACGACCGGCAGCAGGGTTACAGAAACGGTCTTCCGCGTCGAACCCTCACTCTCCACCGGAAACGCATCCAAACCCCAACCATCCTAACCGATTCAGGGAAATTGTATTGGTTGTGGTCAAAACTACGCCTTATGAAAACCTGCGCGACTTTTATGGAACTTTTTCATGCTGAGTGAGAACTTGCACGTGTGAAGGTTGCTTTCTCAGTTGCGGTGGTCTTATGGTTAGTGTTCGGCTTCGGAGCCGGGCAGACCAAAGCCGCTTCTTCAACAGTCCTTTTTTCCTCGATCGGCCCTGGTTCGGGAGGGATAAGCTGCGTCTATTGCGCAAGCCTCTCCTGGAACCACACGGTAACCGGGGCAAACCCGACGCTTGCCGTCGGCGTGGGGTCGGGAACAACAACGACGCGGGCCCGCCGGCATCTTACAGGGTCATAACGGCGGGGTCAATGCAACGGCATGGCGCCCGAACGAAAGAACGTAGGCCTCGAGTGGCTACGACGAGACGATTCGTTTGTGGGACGTCGCCAGCGCCAGGACTTTGGCAAGCTGGGCTACTGGCGAGGGCGTATTAAATACAAATAGCGTCGTGTGGAGTTCGGAGGGTAAGACTTTAGCTTCGGCTGGTTCCGCCACTGTTCAGATCTGGGACGCCGAGAAACGCCAAATAATCGGCGGTTTTGAGTGTCCGGTTACATGCGTTTCAATGTGACATGGAGTCCTGATGGCACGACGCTTGCTGGCCTTCGTCTGACGACCTGATCGACTGCCAGCAACTCCCAACCCGGCGTTCGCGGGAGAACTTGTAGACAGGCACTCAATTCAAATAGAGAACAAGCCATGAGGCAACTCAAGACTATGGATATCAAAGTGGAAATACCATCGGTGAACAGGTCGGTTACGAACCGCGCGGCAATGCTTCTGATTATCTTGTTGTCGTTTTCCGCCTATTCCCAAGCGCAGAGCCCAGCTCTGGTTCATTCACTGTCGCTTGCGGCTCCCGGTGAGGCGGGGAACGGGTTCAAGATTCAGTATGGCGGCTCGATGGGAAGCGGATCGCTTGCCGGTAACCTAATGACGCTAAGAATAACCGCTCCCCATGGTTCCACGATCTCATCCATCACAGATAACCTCTCTGACAGTTACACGTTAGGCGTGAGCGTAGATAGCGGCTCGGGCGGATGGGTCACGGCGATGTACTACATCGCCGGAGCGCCCGCTGGAATCACTCAGATTACGGTCGCGTATTCCGCGAGCGTTGCCGATTGGCATGGGGCGGTTATGGAATATTCCGGCGTGGCAACAAGCTCGCCTGTAGACGGCGCCTGTTCGAACCACTCGACAACTATAGCTTGCGGTACTGCGATGACCACCACAGCGACCAACGATTTGATCGTTGCCAGTATGATCGGACTCAGCGGCAACGGCATGATATGGCAAAATACGATGACCGGCGTCACGCCCGGAGGCAGTTTCTTCTTCGATGCGGCGGACACGCAATGCAGCGATGCCGACGCGGAATATGTTCAAGCATCGCCCGGCTCAGTGACGCCATCTTTCACCGCGACGGGAAATTCCGAATCCTTCAATATCGTGGGAATGGCATTTAAGGCAGCCGACGCTGGAACCATTCCGACGGGAATGTACATCCGGCGTCAGCAACACGTACAGATCAATGGGGCGGCGAGCAGGGAGACCGTCTATTTCGTGTCGAGCGGGAATTTGCTTTTAGCGGCCACTGACGTCGGACCATCCACCAGCACCGTGACGATCGGCGGCTGCACACCGTCGAATGCTCTTACAGAGCAAACGAATGGTTCTCTCTATCCGCAATATTTTTACCTAACGTCGACGTCGAATCTTTCAACCAACTTGCATTGTACGGTTTCGACCACGCAGCAGGGTCAGCATGGAATCTTAGCTATCTACGATATTGTCGGGGCTGCGGCTTCTCCATTCGATGCGTTCGGCCCGGAAGGGTCCGGCAGCGGCAGGACTATTACGAACACTGTAACCCCCACCTGGGGGCCTGGAATCGCGTTCGCTTCGGAAAACACTGGACTGGGACCAGCCACGGGAGTTGGCAGCGGCGGATTTATTTTCGACAATACTCCGTACACGGGAGAGTCGGACGGCGGCCAGTTGAACAATGGCGACGGCTGGCAGCATCATTTCTACACTTCTGCGTCGGAGATAAACTTCACATGGACCCAAGCGAGCAGTACCTCTTATCTGCAGGCGGGCGCGATCGCATTCAATGCCGCAAGCGCCTCAGGCAGCTCTGGTACGGCCGCTCCAAGCGTTCCTACGAACCTTGCCGCAACCGCAGTCTCTTCCTCGCAGATCGATCTCTCCTGGACCGCATCGACCGACCCCGATTATGCGCCACGGCAGATTAGCTACAACGTGTTCAGGAATGGCGCCCAGATTGGAACCACCGGGCCGGGTGCGGTCACGTATCAAGATACCAACCTAACGCCAGGCACGACGTATATGTATGCCGTTTCAGCTTACGATCCGGCAGGCGACAATTCCGGCCAAAGCGCTTCTGTATCGGCGGCGACGCAGGCCGCCTTCGGTTCCACGCCTCCCACGGTCTCCATCTCTTACCCAGCCAACAACGCCACCGTTTCAGGAACTATCTCCGTTTCCGCCACTGCCTCTGACAACGTTGGGGTTGCGAAGGTGGAGTTCTACCTCGACAGCGTCCTCCAGGTGACGGATACCTCTTCCCCGTACATCTGGAATTGGAACACTGCTTCAAGCTCGAATGGCAGCCATACTTTACTAGCCACGGCCTATGACGCGGCGGGGAATGTCGGGACTTCTCCCGCGGTCGTCGTGACGGTTTTCAAACGTCGCCAATGACATTACGCCAACGACGGTTCCAACCAACCTTTCGGCGACCGCAACCTCTTCTTCGCAGATCGGTCTCTCCTGGACGGCATCGACCGCCCCCGATAATTACGCCATCGCGGATCGGCTACAACGTGCTCAGGAATGGCGCCCAGTCGGGAACGATCGCCCTACCGCGGCATTATCGAGCTGAAGTAACCGAACTCTTGCTCAACGCCGCTTTAAGATTCAGATTTCGGATCAGGCGGTGAAGGTAGTTCGGATGAATGCCCAGCAACCGGGCCGCTTCCGTATAATTGCCGGCGGTCTGCTGAACGGCTTTGAGAATAAGGTCTTTCTTGGATTCCTTCACGGTCTCGTGGTAATAGGTTCCGGCCGCGCCGGCAGGTTCGGTTTCGGCTAACTCTTCCGGCAGATCTTCCGGCAGAACCCATTCGGCGGAGCCAAGGACCACGGCTCGCTCGATGGCGTTTTCCAATTCGCGAATGTTCCCCGGCCAATCGTATTGCATAAGATAGGCCAGCGCGGCGTCCGAGACTCCCCGCACCTGGCGCCGCGCCTTGCGCGCGTGCATCCGCGCGAAATGCGACGCCAGCAGCGGGATATCCTCGCGCCGCTGTCGCAGCGGCGGCGTCGTCAGGGAAACAACGTTCAAGCGGTAATACAGATCCTGGCGGAACCCTCCGGCTTGAATGGCGGCTTTCAAATCTCGATTGGTGGCCGCGATAAGCCGGATGTCCACATGGATTGGGCGCGTGCCGCCCACACGCTCGAATTCCCGTTCCTGCAACACCCGCAGCAGCTTGGCCTGAAGGCTGGGAGCAAGCTCGCCCACTTCGTCCAGAAACAGCGTGCCGCCGTCCGCCACCTCGAGTTTGCCCTTCTGCTGGCCCACGGCGCCGGTGAACGCTCCCTTTTCATGGCCGAAGAGTTCGCTCTCCAGCAGGGTGTCGGTGATGGCGGCGCAATTGATAGCCACGAAAGCCCGGTCGCAGCGCGGGCTATTGCGGTGAATGGCGCGCGCCACCAATTCCTTTCCCGTGCCGCTTTCGCCTCGGATGAGAACCGTGGAATCGGTGGGAGCCGCCCTCGCTATGAACCTCTCCATCTCGCGAATCGCGGGCCCTCCGCCCACCATTTCGTGATCGACCGCGATCTCGGCGCGCAGCCGGCGGTTCTCGCTCTCCAGCCACTCAATCCGCCGTGCATCCTCCAGAACCAGCGCGGCGATTCCGCCGATCGCCGACAGCCACTCGAGTTGCTCGGGCTCAAAACGCGCCTGCGGGTCCGTGCTGTCGAGATAGAGCACTCCGCGGATCCGCTGGAAGACCACCAGCGGTACGCACAACGCCGCCGTGATCCGGTCCCCGCCCCCGCAGTTTTGGAAGTTCATCGCGGCCGAATCCCGATTTGAGAGCAGCGGCGCCTTTTCGCGAAGCACCCGATCGATGATGGCGCGGCTATACCCGGCGGGACGATTCAGCGCCCCGCCGGAATCCCATCCGCATACCGACGCAAACTGCTCGCCTCTCTCTCCCAACAACATAATGGCGCCGCGATCGGCGTACAAGGTTCGAGAGATTATTTCCAACAGATGCTTCTCAAGGGTTTCGAGGTCGCGCGTGGAATTAATGGCGGCGCTGATTTCGAGCAATGCATTCCGATCGGCCGGCATTGCCGATCAGTATAGCGCGCCGGATTATCCGAATGGTTGCCGTGCTATCCGAACGGATAGGCGCGCCGTCTTCAATCGGACATGAATCTCAAAAGGAATCAAGCACTTACAGTTTGGCACGCGCATTGCATTTACAGCCGCGACCGAAAAAAGGAGGTCAATATGAAGAACCGGGTTGCTCAACTTCTCAGCGTCGGAATCGCGTTGGCGGCAGTGGCTGCCGTTCATGCGCAAGACAAAACCATGATGGCCAATGTGCCGTTCCACTTCTACGTAGGCTCCAGCCTGATGCCGCAGGGCGCTTACCGGGTCGGTGAAATTTCGAGCGGCACGGTGGTGCGGATCAGCTCGACGCAGACAAACGCCTCCAGTGCCGTGACCAGCCTCAAGGTTATGGGCAAGGAACTGAACGAGCCGGCAAGGCTGGTATTCCACCGCTACGGCGAAGACTATTTCCTGGCCCAGATCTGGACGGGCGGCATGCCGGTTGGGCGGGCCCTCACCTGTTCGCCGCGTGAAAAGGAGTTGGCGCAAAGCGGCGCGGCGCCAACCCTGGCGGTGATCCGGATCGCTCTGCACCAGTGACCGCCAGCGGCCGGTCCGCTCGGCGGCGGCCTTCGGCCGCACGTCGATTCTCCGCGGTTGAGAAGCGATTTGGAGTGGCGCCGCCCACAGCGCGGGATCGCGGTCCCAGGGAGTATGACTCTCGGCCCGCGATCCCGCTTTTCGCAGGACCGGCTCGAAAACCCGGGTGCGGCAGGCGTCACTTGCCTCACCCGCACGACCGCATTGCAGCCACGCCTCTTCTCACTCCTCGGCCTCCGGCAATTCGTCCCTGACGCCCGTTAGGTCATACCGGGCATTCTCCCCGCCTCAATCGGCGCAAATTTCGAGCCGGTGCGCGCAGAAAAGCGGCGGACGGCGCCGGGCTACGAGGGCGAAGTTGTGACGACTGCCCGCAGCGGCGACTACGGATTGTAACTGCTTCGCCAGAGCCTCCACGTCGAAATGGCCGATCGATCCATTCCAGGTATCGACGCTCATGGTCAGCTTATTGACGCGCGCCTGCCAATCGGCCAGGTAGTGCGTCATCACGCCCCACTTCGCCTCCTGCATCCAGTCCGCGCGATGCTGCGCCATTGCCGGCGCGGGGATCGCGAGTAACAACGTGAGTAACGACGCGAATGACAACGCGAATGACAACGCCGCTCGATACCGCATACTCACCTCACCTGGCGCGAAGCGCGTCGATATCGCGCACAATGTAGTCGATCTCCGCCTTGGCGATCTTCTCACCCTTGGCCCGGGTGGCGAGCGTGGCGTCGCCATAAATTCCGCTGGGCGAATAGCCCGCGCCATCCGGGTCCTTCCACTGCAACGGGCTGCCCCGGGGAAAATCCTTCGCCGCCAGCTTCATATTGACGCTCTCCGGAGCAATATACAGCATTTCGGATGTCTCGATCTCGTCGGCGTGCGTGCCCTCTTTTTCCTGCTTGATTTCGCTCTCTACGGCGGCGTCCGCCTTGAGCAGATCCGTGTAGCGGAGCGTGATTCCATTCTTCGCCAGTTCGGCAACGGCGGCTTCGAGAGGCCGCACGGTGGAGACGCCGGTGTTCAGAACGTAGAAGCGGCGCGGGCCGAAGCGGGCGAGGCCGCGGCAGATATCCACTACCAGATCGCGCGCGGTTTCGAACCGCAGCGACGTGGCGCCGGGGTAATCGACGAAGGCCGGATAGAAATGGTAGTTGATGGTGGGCGCGACTACTACGGCGGTGCGCTGCATCACCTGGTTAGCGAGAAATTCGGCCATCAGGCGGTCGTTCGAGAGCTTGAGGTGCGGGCCGTGTTCTTTAGACTCCGCGCCCAGCGGAATCATGACCACGGCGCCGGGTTTTAGCGCATCGCCAGCCTCTTTCCAGGAGAGATCGGCGAGACGGACGCTACGCGGTTGGGCAAAGCAGGCGCCGGTTAAGGCGAGGATCAGGGTGACGCGCATTGTGTCCGATAGTCTACAACGGCTGCGGGCGGGGGCTGAGGCGATGTGGAACGAATTGTCACTCGTTTCTCAGAGCCTTCAATGGGTCGAGACGAGCGGCGTGGCGTGCCGGAAAGTAGCCGGCAAAGGCCGCGAGACAGACGATCAGCAAGGCCATCGCGGCGATGGTTGGCGGATCGTTCGGTTGAAGGCCGAAGAGCGGCGTAGAGAATGACGGCACCAGCTTCGCGCACAAAAGCGCTATGGGAATTCCTACGATTGCGCCGGTCGCGGCGATCAGTATCGCCTGGCGAACAATCATCCAGGGCACATCCGCCGGCTGGACGAGAACCGTGAAGGAAGCAAGAGAGATCGGACCCGCGGCCGGCCGGGAACGTACTGTCATCGCGTACACTACTGTACCCGCACGGCCTTCGTGGCGATGGCCGCGGTCGCCGCGATGCCGGGGCCGGCGCGCCGGCTTTGCCGCATGCCGTTTTAGGAGACATTCCACTTAGGGGTAGACGAATTATCGAGCCGCCCGGTTAGCCTTTGGTTAGCGGGCCGGCGGGCCGGACAACCTTGCACAATCGAAGGTCTCGGCGTGGTTACGATTCGGCGGCGCTCGGGTTTAACCGGGCATGGTGTGTGGCAACCGCGCGGACCGTGGCGAGGCCATGGTCTGCCCAGTCCCGAGCCGCTCCCAGCGCTCGGCCTTTCGGGGATCGACCTTTGATTCGCTTCACCTGGACTGGCGATGGCTCCGTCCCACGACTTGCGAAAAACGAGTAGCATTATGCTTTAACCTGGACAGGCCGGGAGGCCTGTCCTACATATGCTTGGCATTAGAGACAATCTGTGGCTCGCCTTCGATGCCGTCCGCGCGCATAAGCTCCGGGCGGCGTTGACGGGTCTTGGCCTGACCATGGGCGTCGCCACCCTGATCACGGTGATGACGCTCGTGCAGGGCGCCAATCTCTATGTCGAGCAGAAGATCGCCAATTTGGGGACCAACGTTTTCCGGCTCGCCAAGACTCCCTTCGCAGTCGTCGATTTCACGGTGGTCGTGAAATCGCTCAAGAACAAGAACATCGATATCTCGGACTATCAGGCTGTAGCCGATCTCTGCAAGTCGTGCGAAGAAGTGGGCGCCTCCGCCAGCGGACGCTTTCGTTGCAGTATGGGAATAAGCAGGCGGACGACACTTCCATCATCGGGTATACCCCCGGCATGGCGGATATCGACACGCGCACGCTGGACCTCGGGCGCTACTTCACTCCGGGCGAAGACAGACATGCGGCGTATGTCTGCCTCATCGGCGCCTCGCTGGCCGATCAGTTCTTTCCCGACGTGAACCCGATCGGCCGCAACATTCGCACCGGAAGCCTGGAATTCACGGTCATCGGGACGTTTCAGAAGCTTGGTTCCGTGCTGGGCCAGGATCAGGACAATTTCGTAATTATTCCGCTTACGACTTATCTGAAAGTTCGAGGCTCGCGGTCCAGCCTGACTCTCGAAATCAAAGCCTCCGGCGGAGAGCAAACCTTCAATGCCGCGCAGGACGAGGCGCGCGTCATCATGCGGTCGCGCCGTCATGACGCCCCCGGCAAGGAAGATAGTTTCTTTATCGGCACGTCGCAAAGTTACATCGCGCTGTGGCAGAGCATCAGCGGCTCGTTCTTCGCGGTATTCGTGATGGTGAGTTCCATCTCGGCGGTGGTGGGCGGAATTGTCATCATGAACGTGATGCTGGTCAGCGTAACCCAGCGCACGCGCGAGATTGGCGTGCGCCGTGCCATGGGCGCGACGCGGTCCGATATTCTGCGCCAGTTTCTCGCTGAAAGCCTGCTGCAATGCCTGATCGGCGGGGCGATCGGCATCGCGATCGGCTTCGGATGCGCTCTCGCACTGCGTACTCTGACGTCGTTTCCGGCCTCCGTGAAGACCTGGGTCGCGCTGCTCGGCGTTGTCCTCAGTTCGGCGATCGGGCTGTTCTTCGGAATCTATCCGGCGCGGAAAGCGTCCCGTCTCGATCCCGTGACCGCGCTCAGAACGGAGACCGGATGACGCGGCACGAAGCGTTTGAAAACCTGTCGGTCGCGCTCGATACGCTGCGCGCCCGCAAGGTGCGTTCCGGCCTGACCATCCTCGGAATCGTGATCGGAGTGACCACGGTAATCGCGGTCGCCTCCATCATCGACGGACTGAATGGCGAGATCAAGGAGCGCGTGCAGCGGCTCGGGTCGAATACGCTCTTCGTCACGCGCATCCCGCCGATTCAGAATACCGCCCGGCTCCCGGCGAAAATCCGCGTCAGGAAATATCTGCAAGAGGAGGATGCCGCTTTTATTGAAGAGTCCAGTCCGGCGGTTTCGTACGCGACCGTGTTCGCGAATCGCATCAACTTCAACGATCAGACCGATGAGATTCGATACGGCGATGCGCACGTCGAGCGTTTTTTTCTGCGCGGCGTGCAACCGGCCTACATCAACGCCTTCCCGCTGTTCGCCGTCGCCGAGGGGCGGTTCGTTTCGGCTTACGACGAGGAGCACGCGCGCAATGTGATTGTGATCGGGCGCGCCATCGCGGATTCGCTTTTTCCTTCCGTGGACCCGCTGGGCAAACCGGTGCGGCTGAACGGCCGCCTCTATGAAGTGGTAGGCGTCTTCGAACCCGACCAGGGGCTCTTTGCGAGCTTCGGCGTGGATCAATTCGCCTGCATCCCCATGAGCAATTTCCGCAAAAGTTTTCCGGAGATTCGCGAGCGTTTCATCGCGGTGGCGGGCAGGGATGGGTTTTCCCTCGACACGATGAAGGATCAAGTGGAGGAGGCGCTGCGGCGAAAGCGCCACGTGCCCCATAACGCGGAAGACGATTTCGACATCACATCGCCCGACTTTCTCAGCTCGTTGTGGAATCAGCTCACCGGCGCGATGGTGCTGCTCACCGGCATCATCAGCGGCGTCGGATTGCTGGTGGGCGGCATCGGCGTCATGAATATCATGTTGATTTCGGTGACCGAGCGGACCAGCGAGATTGGGATTCGCAAAGCCGTGGGCGCCCGCAAGTCGGATATCCGGATTCAGTTTCTGCTGGAAGCGATTACGCTTTCGTGCATTGGCGGCGTGATTGGGATATTGGTTGGCGCGTTAATCGCATTCGCGGTGAGAACGGCGCTGCCCGCGATCCCGGCGTTCGTCTCGCCGTTGTGGGTCGTTCTGGGTTTTACAATTTCGGTGAGCGTGGGGTTGTTCTTCGGATATTATCCGGCGACCCGCGCGGCGAATCTCGATCCGATCGTTTGCCTCCGCTATGAGTGAGCGAATTCGTCCTATTAGAGCTTCGCGTAATTTGAGTGACAGCCGATGATTTTGCGGGGCGGGCAATCTTGCCTGCAAGCCGCCTTTCAGGCGGCTCTTTCGGGCTATGCGCGAGTCTTCGCACCCGGCAAGCGCCGGCTCCATCAGAGGCGCGACCGTAAGGGGGCGGTTTTCCGCAATCACGCGAAATCATGCGGTCACAGCGGTAGAGTTAGTTAGCGGCGCGGCCGCGGCCTACCTTCGTCGAAGAGGGCGCGGCCGGCCTAACCTTCGAGGAAGACGCCTCCGAAGTGGAAGGGCCTCGGCGCGTTTGACTGCCGCCGGGGGTAGCCGGCAATCTCCGATATCGCCAGCCACTTCCCGTCCCCCCACCCCCCGCGCGCTCTTGCAATTCGCCATATAATGGCGTGCATGATCCGACGCATTCTCCTTACCGCGCTCGCGGGCGCGATTCTTCTGCTGGCCGCCGACCCCACCGGTACCTGGACCGGCGACCAGCCGGGCCCCGGCGGCAATACCTACAGCATCACTTTCAAATTGAAAGCCGATGGCGGGAAGCTCACTGGCACCATGGGCGGCGATCAGTTCGAGCAGCCAATCCAAAACGGGGAAATCCACGGCGACGACATTTCTTTTACGGTCCACTTGGACTTCGGCGACGGTATCGATTTGAAGTACACCGGCAAAGTGGCTGAGGACAAGATCGATTTCAAAGTGCAGCGAAGCGGCGACGATAATGCACAGCCGTTCGTTGCCAAAAAGACCAAGTAGGACGCGGCGTACGGGGCTCCCTCTGGGCCCATGCGTGCGGCGTTCACGCTCGTGCGAACGCGCTTCGGTCCTCCCGCGCCACGTTGAAATGGCACGATTATTACGTGACAAGAGTCCTAGTTCAGTTTCTGCAGCGCCACCATCCACGCCTTCGGAGTGGTTCCAAAGCTCCGGCGGAACATTTCCACGAAAGCGCTGGGCTGGCAATAACAACCCCGAACGCAACCTCCTTGACGGAGCAGCCCGAAACCAGCAGTTCCACCGCCTTCATCAAGCGAACCTGGCGCCGCCACGCTTCGAAACCGGCGCCGGTATCCTTCCGGAACGCCCGCTCAATGGTTCTGACGCTCACTCCGGCATCGGCGCACAATGCCGCCAGCGTCTTCGAGCGAGCTGGGTTCGCCAATACAGCCTGTGCCACGGCGAGCGCTCGCGATTCCCTGGGCAAGGTTACAAAGGTCGGTACAGGGGATGCTTTCTCCAGGTGCGAGATCAGCAGGTCGCGCAACGCGCACTCATAATCGTTCCGCGCGCGAAGCTGCCCAACGCGCACGGCTTCCACGGTCAGCTCCCGCAGCAGCGGAGTCACGTGCAGCACGGCGCAATCGGCCGGCAGCGCCGAGACCAGCCCCCGCCGCAGGTAGAGCGTGCGCATGGAAACGGGTCCCGGCATGTGAATTCGATGGCAGGCGCCCGCGGGAATCCAAAGCGCAAAATGCGGCGGGATCAACCACACGCTCGGCCCCGCGGACACCTCCATGACGCCGCGGATCGCGTAGATCAACTGATCCGACCCGTGCGCGTGCTCCGGAACCCGAAACCCGGCCGGGTATTCGTAGGACAGCGTCGCCACGGAAACGCCGCGCTTCGGATCGAATTTACGCGAGATGCCGTCGTGTTTCAACGTGGTGGCTCAATGTCGATTTTGTGGGGCAGGTTGGCAACCGTGGTTGGCAACCGGTTGGCAACCTGCGGCCGATTGCGAATTGGCCTCTGCCCGCTCTGGCGAACTCCCCAGACCAATGGAGAGAGGCCCGCGGCTCGATAATGTCGTGTCCCAATGAGTGTCGCAATAGAGATATATTATGGCGCAATGCCGGTCTTGCGCCAAATGGAAAATCCGCTCATGATAGCCGCATGCCCTCGCACACCGGACTCGCCCAGTACAACATTATCGGCTTCGTAACCATTGTCGACGTGGCCCGCGCCAAGGAATTCTACGGCAACACGCTTGGCTTACGCCTCATCAGCGAAGAGCCCCCATTCGCGCTGGTGTTCGATGCCCACGGCATCATGCTGCGCCTCGGCATGGGCAAGGAGCTTCCGCCGGCTCAGGGCACGGTCTTGGGATGGCAGGTTCCGGACGTTGTCGCGGTGGTGAAAGACTTGGGACAAGCCGGCGTCGCCTTCGAGCGCTACGGCTTCATGCAGCAGGACGAGCTTGGCATCTGGACCACTCCTACTGGCGCGAAGGTGGCGTGGTTCAAGGACCCCGATGGAAATATTTTGAGCGTCTCCGAACATCCGGATTGGGAAAAGTGAACCTCGCGCATCGTTGGCTGTGCTCTTCGCCGCGCTGGAAGCAAACCGTCGCGGTGCGCATCCCCTGGGTGCTCGAAGGCGTGGATCTCGGAGCGAACGTCCTCGAAGTAGGCCCGGGCTACGGCGCCGCCACGGATCTGCTGCGCGGCATGGCTGCGCATTTGACCTGCGTCGAAGTGGATCGCGGACTTGCCGAAGGTCTGCGCCGCCGCGCGCTGGGCCGGAATGTGACCATCCTGCACGCAGACGCCACGGCGATGTCTCTGCCGGACGCGGCGTTCGATGGGGCGGTATGTTTCACAATGCTGCACCACGTTCCATCGGCGGTGCTGCAAGACCGGCTGTTGGCGGAGGTGGCGCGAGTGCTGCGGCCCGGTGGCGTTTTTGCCGGCGCGGATAGCCGCTACAGCCGCACTTTTGGCTTGCTGCACCTGTTCGACACGATGGTAGTGGTGGATCCGGAGACCTTTCCGGAGCGCCTGAAGGCCGCGGGATTCGAAGATGTGCATGTGGATGTGGTTCCGGGCGCGTTCCGGTTTCGCGCGCGCAAGGCGGCTTGAGCGGAACCAGGAAAATGGTGGGCGCGCAGGGACTCGAACCCCGGACCCCCTCGGTGTAAACGAGGTGCTCTAACCAACTGAGCTACGCGCCCGCATGGGTTTCCTTCTATTCTACCCGCTGCGAACGAGCCCCCGCAAAACTATTGATCCAACGCCGTTCTTGTGGGGCACGGTCGAAAACCTCGCCGCCTCAAGCTCCTCCCAAACGCGCGACGTCCCAGCGGGTGGTTGCATCTATATATCGAGGGAAGGAGTGTGCCCGGGCGAGGTTTTCATCGCCTTTGGTGGCCCGCAGGGCCATGCCGACAGGTTGGCAAACCTGCGCGGCGGTTGCCAACCGCCGCCGTCTCTGCATCGGCGAAACTCCGGATCGGCGGCCATCCCCGCCAGTTTCGAGCGCCTGCATTCCATTTCAGCCCCGAAGACCCCATCCAAACCGCTTATAACCGTGCATAACCCGCTTCACCTCAGCAGTTAAGTAACGTGCACCCTCCTCTCACCGTCCTGCGCCATTTTCACCCAAATCCGAGTCGCCGAAAGTTACAAAGTCTTTCCGCCATGGATAGTTGAAATATACCTTTAGTAAGTGCAGTAAGTGCGGAGAGGGTAACTAAGGATAGTGCGGGGCAGGGTAGCTTTTCACTTCTTGCCGGCGCTGTTCACGCGCTCTCCGCCAGGCAAATTCTCCACCTTCGATAGGTTGCGCGCCACTTCGAAGCGGGCGTTGCGGAAGGCGCAGGAGTGCGAAGCACGATTGGCGCACGCTGTCTTGCGGCGCAGCTCGGGGTGGCGGGAAACTTCACGCCGGTGGAGTATGATAGCTGGCTGGTGCATCGCTATGACACGACGATTGGGGTTGTGCAGCTTGATTGTGGTGACGGCGGGTTACGGCCAGAAAGCCAGACCTATCGATAACGCCGCGATGGCGGCAAGCACGTGCAGCGCGATCCAAGCCGATCTGCGGATCGGCGATCCGGAGCACGCCAGTTTGACGGCCTACACCCTGGTGAATGTGACGGCAAGCTTCAATCCCCCAAGACCGATGCCAGCAGCGGAAGGCGGATCCACGGGCGACGTTCGCGAGGCGGTGGCCAGCGCCTGCAGCCAAATCGCGGCCGCCTATTCGGCCAAAGATCCGGCGAAGGCGCAGCAAGCCGCGGCGAATCTATTCCAGGCGCTGGCTCACGCGGTGGCGGATCTGCCTTCCACGCCACAGGCGAAGTTCGCCAGGATGGACGCGGCTGTCTCGCAGTTGGACGGGCTAGAAAAGTTCTACCGTCTGGTGGGGCTGGCCAAAGCCGCGTTCGATGCCGGTGAGATGGATAAAGCCGCGGACAGCGGCCACCAATTGCTCGATATGGCCGCGCTGTATCCCACCGATTGGAATTATGGAAACGGCATTTATTTCGGCAACTGGGTGTTGGGCCGAATTGCCTTGCGGCAAGGCGACGCTACGCAGGCGGGAGACTACCTGTTGCGCTCCGCGGCCACTCCGGGCTCTCCGCAACTCAACAGCTTCGGCCCGAACACCATGCTGGCGCAGGAGCTGCTCGAAAAGGGCCAGACCGCGGCGGTCTTGCAGTATTTCGATCTCTGTGCGAAATTTTGGAAGCTGGAAAAGGGCAAGCTGGCCGCTTGGACGACGGTGGTAAAGGGCGGCGGCGTGCCGAATTTCGGCGGCAATTTGCTTTATTGACCGGACAGGTTTTCGACGCAGAGACGCAGAGAAAACACAAAAAGAATGAAGAGTTCTGCGGTTGTCTCCGCGCCTCCGCGTCTCTGCGTCGAAATCACTTCTTGCTGGCGTTGTTCACGATGCTCTCCGCCAGGTAATTCTCCACCTTCGATAGGTTGCGCGCCACTTCGAAGTAGGCGTTGCGCAAGACCTGATCGGCGCTGCTGCGCAGGTTTTCGCGGATGTTCTCCTGCACGCGCGGGTCGTTCAGATCGCGCTGCCCAGCCGGCTCCTTGGAGATCAGCTTCAGAATGCGGTAACCATCCTGAGTGTGGATGATGGGCGAAACGGCCCCGGGCTGGAGCGACATTACTATGCGGCGCAAATCGGGGTTGGCCTTTTCGAGCGTCGATTCCGGAATGAAGCCCATATCGCCGCCATTGGGCGCGGTGTTCGTATCCTCGGAAAAATTGGTCGCGAGCATGGTGAAATCTTCGCCGCGGTCCTTAATGCGGCGCTCGAGGTCGGTAATCTTCTGCTTGGCCTCGGCCTCGTTCTGCGCTTTGCTGCCCTTCAGATTGCGCACATTAGGGTCGGGAACGGGCGTCACCATGATCTGCGCCAGGTGAACTTGCGGCTCCGCAAGATTGAAGCTGGCTTTGTTGGCATTGTAGAAATTGGCCACGTCGGCGTCGGTGATGGTGATGTGCGACGCGATCTCCTTGGCGATGAGCTTATCCACGGTGAGCTTTTGCCGTATCTGCGCCTTGAGATCGTCCAGCGTCATGTGGCGATCGGCGAGCTGCTTCTCGAACTCCTCTTTGGTCGGGAGGTAAGGCGCTTTCATTTTGGCGAGTTCGGCGTCCACATCGGCGTCCACGGCCTGCAAGCCCAGCCTCAAGGCGCGCTGCAGCATGATCTCATTGGTGATCAGGCTGCCCAGCAATTCGAGCTTCTGCGACTGCACCAGATCTTCATTGGCGTTTTCGGGGACCTGCGGGTATTGCGTGCGGTAGGCCTTTTCGAGCTTGTCGTAGGTGATCGGCTGGCCATTGACTTCAGCCGCGACTCCGGCCGGCGGCGTGTGCTTGCAGGCGCCCAAAGCGAGAGAGGCGGCAACCGCCGCGAACAAAGCAAAATAGCGCTTCATGAGGTGAACTCCCCATTGTAGCTGGCTCGTTCGGTAAAATGGACGCTCCTATGAAAGTCGGAATTATCGGCACCGGGGCCATCGCCCACAAGCACGCGCAAGCGTACCGCAACATCGGATTTGAGCTGACGGTCTGCACCGACGTCAGCGAAAAGTATGGACGCATTTTCGCGGACCAGTGGGGCGCGGAATTCGTGCCGACCTACGAGGAGGTCTGCCGCCATCCGCGGGTGGATTACGTGGATGTCTGCACGTTCCCGGATTTCCGTTTGCAGCCCATCGAGATCTGCGCCCAAACCGGGAAGCACGTGCAAGTGCAAAAGCCTATTTCGACCAGTCTGGAGACGGCGCGGCGGATGGTGGATACGGCGGCGCGCGCGGGAATCCTGCTGGGCGTGGTGAGCCAGCACCGGTTCGACGATGCCAGCCTGTTTCTCGCGAAAGCGCTGGCGGAGGGACGTTTGGGCAACCTGCTGCAGTGCGACTGTTATGTGAAGTGGTACCGCTCGGCCGAATATTATTCGCGGCCCATCAAGGGCAGTTGGCAGACCGAGGGCGGCGGCGCGCTGATGAACCAGGCGATTCACCAGGTGGATATACTGCGGTGGCTCGCAGGCCCGGTGAAGGAAGTCTACGGGATGTGGCAGTTGGGGGCGCTGCACAAGATCGAATCGGAAGACGTGGTGAACGCGGTAGTGCGCTATGCCAGCGGGGCCACGGGCGTGATCCAGGCGGCGACAGCCTTCTGGCCGGGCTATCCGGAGCGGATGGAGTTCCAGGGAACCAAAGGCACGGCGGTGGTCTCGGGCGACAAACTGACGGTGTGGGACGTGGAGAACGATGCGGGCGAGCCGGCGCCGGTATCGAAGGAAGTGGCGTCGGGCGCGTCCGACCCGATGGCGATTTCGCTGGAGCCGTTCGAGCGGCAGTTTCTCGATTTCGGGGAGGCGATACGGACGGGGCGGAAGCCTAAGGTGTCGGGCGAGGAGGGGTATCAGGCGCTGGAGATTGTGGATGCGGTGTACCGCTCGTGCAGGACGGGAGAGAAGGTGGAGCTGTGACCAGTGGTAGCGCCGGCGGTCTTTGCCGCCGGTGTTTTCCCAGACTGAAGAGGGATGGTTAGTAATCAGATGACGCCCGAATGACAAGAGAATTCGAACGGCAACCTGCCAGAACCCATCTTCGGATCCCGCTATAATTGTTTCAAGGGTGACACCATGTCGAAGGAGTACCTCGAACAGCGCAATGGCGGCTATTACGTGGCCGGGACACGTGTGTCTCTCGATTCCATCGTCGAGTGTTTCAACCAGGGACTTTCGCCCGAGGCAATTCTGGGAGAATTCGAGACCCTCAGCCTGGCCCAGGTCTTCGGCGCGATCGCGTTCTACCTCGAAAACCAGCCTGCCATTGATGCCTACCGCGTTTGCCAAATGCAGCGATTCGAGGCAGCGCGGCGGGCTTCCGGGTCTCTTCCGGAGGGACTGAGTAACCGGCTTGAGGCTGCACGCGAGAGTCTTCAGTCCGGACACTCGCGTTAGATGAAGCCGCGGTTTCAAGCTGACAACGACCTCCGGATCTCGATCCGGACTGGCGTGCTGCAACGCGAGCCTTCCATCGATTCCGGAGCGCTCGCACGGCCAGCCTCGACGGTCTTCCCGACCCCGAAGTGCTGCGGTTGGTCACCACGCAGGGCCGTATTCTCATCTCGCACGACGAGAATTCGATGCCCGGTCACTTCAGTAACTTTCTCGGTAGTGGGAACCATTGCCCTGGCGTTCTGATGGCCCCGCAAGGCGCGCCGGCCGGACTCGTCATTGACAGCATCCTGCTCATCTGGGTCGCTTCCGAGCCCGATGAATGGATTGATCGAATTGTCTGGCTCCCTCTTTAGCCAGGGCGTTCGCTTGGCCCATGGTCCGCGATCAAGCGTTAGCCTACCGCTCCGAGCCCAGCCTCTGCACCGTCTCCTCCAATTCGGCAACGCGCCGCGCCAGATCGTCGATGCGGTGTACCGCTCGTGCAGGACGGTAGGGCCGGCGGTCTTTGCCGCCGGTGGTTTCCCGTCGCTCTTGCGTGAGCCTGGAGTCGTCTTATCGATAATCCGGAAGGGATCTAACTAACGATCTGATACTGGTCGATCCCCACTCCAACGCCGACCGCGACCAAAACCGGTACTCGAATACCTCTGCCGGAATGCTAAGCTGCCAGTCGAACGATAAACTCGCCGACCGCCTGCTTCAACTATCGACGATTCCAGCGCGCCTGCCAAGCGCGCGGCCCGATGACCTGATGGCCGAACTCGGTGAAGGTGAGACCGGCGTCTCCGGGCGCAGGCAGTCCCTGGGGAAGCGCGCTGGAACGGGCAACTGGGCTGACGCTTGGCGACTGCTTACCCCTGTTTCGTTTACCAAGCGCCGCGCGCCACCGCCCGAAGGCCGGTCCCACCTACTATTAGATCCGTTTCCAGTGGTAAAGTGTTTCTTCGGCTGGCCCCGAAGCTACGCCGATCAGGAGTGCTTTACATGGCAGGTCGACGTGGTTGGTTAGTTTTTCTCATCACGCTGTGCGTGGTGGCGTTACTGGGATTAGGATTGTGGGCCCAGCAGATGAGCCCCGCGGGCCAATACCCCAACAACCTGCTTTCCGGTTTGCAATGGCGCGACGTGGGTCCCATGCGCGCCGGACGCACGTTTGGCGTCGCCGGTAACGCCAGCCAGCCCGATACCTTCTATTTCGGCTCGGTCGGCGGCGGCGTTTGGAAGACCGAGAACTCGGGGCGTACGTGGTTCCCGATCTCCGACGAGGGCATTCCGATCGGCTCCATCGGCGCCATTGCGGTGGCCCCGTCGAATCCCAACGTCGTCTACGTCGGCACTGGCGAGCCTGACATCCGGAGCCAACACTCCTACGGCATCGGCATGTACAAATCCACGGACGCGGGCAAGACCTGGACCCATATCGGCCTCGAATCCACGCGCCAGATCGGACGCGTGGCCGTCGACCCCACCAACCCGAATCGGGTTTATGTAGCGGCGCTCGGCCACGTGTACGATGCCAACCCAGACCGCGGCGTGTATCGCTCCACCGACGGCGGCGCCACCTGGAAGAAAGTCTTAGTCAGCGCCAAGGACCCCAACAATGTCGGGGCGATCGATCTGACCATCGATCCCAAGAATCCGCGGGTGCTCTACGCGTCGCTGTGGGCCACGCGCCGGCCTCCGTGGTCGGTTTATGCGCCCAGTAATCTGGTTGGCGGCGGGCTGTACAAATCCACCGACGGAGGCGACACCTGGAAGCAATTGAGCGGCGGGCTGCCCACCGATGAATTTGTCGGCAAGATCGGCATCGCGGTCGCGCCCAGCAATCCCAACCGTCTGTGGGCGGTGGTTGACGACCTCGGCAGCGCCGTGGCGGGCGGCGGCGGTGGTGGGGGCGGCGGCGCAGGGGGCGGCGGACGCCGCGGAGGCGGTGGCCCGAGCACCGGCGGCGGAGTCTACACCTCCGACAATGCCGGCGCCACCTGGAAGCTGGTCAACGCCGAGAACCGGCTGTGGGGCCGCGGCTGGTACTTTGAAGCCGTGACCGTCGATCCCGCCAATCCCGACCGCGCCTACGTCATGAATACCGGCACCTTCATGACCATCGATGGCGGCAAGACGTTCGTTCCGGTCAAGGCGGCGCCCGGCGGCGACGACTATCACCAGCTCTGGGTCAATCCCAAGGACGGCAACCGCATGGTGCTCAGCAGCGATCAGGGCACCGTGGTCAGCGTGGATGGCGGCAATAGCTGGAGCACCTGGTATAACCAGCCCACCGCCCAGATTTATCACGTGGCCGCCGACAACCGTTTCCCGTATTGGCTTTACGGCGCGCAGCAGGATAGCGGCGGCGTGGGCGTCGCCACCTGGTCGCGCGAAGGAGTGCTCTCGTTCCGCAACTGGGAGCCCACCTGCCTGGCCGGCGAAAGCAATACCGTTGTCCCCGACCCCAAGGACGGCAACATTCTTTACGGCGGCGGCGCGGGGCGGTGCGATCAGTACATCAACGTGGCCGCTCCGCTCGGGGGGCAGTTGCCCGCGGCCGATCCCGACGATCCCAACCGCAAAACCTGGACGCTTCCGGAGGTCTTCTCGCAAGCCGACGAAGCGCTTTACTACTCAAATCAATTTGTGATGCGCTCGCGCGACCGCGGCCGCACGTGGACAAAAATCAGCCCGGACCTGGCGCGGCTGCATCCGGCGGTGCCCGAAACTCTCGACCCAGTCACGGCCAAGGATATCGACCAGCCGATGACCGACCGCTTCGGCGTGGTCTATAGCATCGGCCCTTCGCCGCTGCAGGCAGCCACGGTCTGGGTTGGCACCGACGACGGCTTGATCCACGTCACGCGCGACGATGGCAAGACATGGAACAACGTCACGCCGGTGGACATCACATCGTGGAGCAAGATCTCGCAGATTGAAGCCGGCCATTTCGATGCGGAGACCGCATATGCGTCGGTGGACCGCCATCGCGTCGCCGATAACAAGCCTTACATCTATCGCACGCACGATGGCGGCAAAACCTGGCAGAACGCGACCGCCGGCATCCCCGAAGGCGCCTATGTCAACTCGGTGAAGGAAGACCCGCAGGCCAAGGGGCTGCTCTACGCCGCCACCGAGCTGCGCGTTTACGTTTCCTTCAACGATGGCGCGCAATGGCAGCCGCTGCAGAACGGCATGCCGGTCACTTCGGTTCGCGACATCGTGGTGCACGGCGACGATCTGGATGTCGCCACCTATGGCCGCGGCTTCTGGGTGATGGATCAAATGGCCGCGCTGCGGCAAATCGCCACGCAGGGGGCGCAGATCGTTTCCGCCGGCGCTTACTTGTTCAAACCCGGAGAGACTTTGGCCATCCGTGCCGGCGGCATGAACGGTACGCCGCTGCCGCATGAGGAACCGCAGGAACTGAATCCACCTTCGGGCGTTCTGGCCTACTATTGGCTCAAGACCGCCTCCGCGCAGCCGCTGAAGCTTGAGCTGCTGGATGGCTCGGGAGCCGTGCGCGCCTGCGCCGCCAGCGACACGCCCGTTCGTGAAGTGGATACCGAAACCTTGAACGTTCAGGAAGTTTGGGAACGGCCGGCGCCGCCGCCTTCGGCCGCTGCCGGAATGCATCGCATGCCCCTCGGCGGCGCGGCCGGCCGCGGCGGTGGTGGCGGACGCGGTGGAGCTGCTGCTGCTGCGCCGCCGGCGGACGCCTGCAATCCTGCAGGAGCGGCTCCAGCCGTGGCGGCTGCCCCGCCCGCGGGTGGACGCGGCCGCGGCGGACGTGGCGGTGGTGGCGGGGGCGGTGGCGGTGGACGCGGCGGCGCCGGAGGATTGCAGGCGGGCCAGTACACGGTGCGCCTCACCGTGGACGGCCAGACTTATACTCAGCCGGTGGTGGTGAAACCGGATCCTCGCGGCGCGCCTGGCGGCGGAGATTAGTTGTAGGACAGGCCTCCTGGCCTGTCGACTCGCCGGCCCTACAATGGAAAAGAACCGGCGGCAAGACCGCCGGCGCTACCATGCCCAATACCATCAGGCAGACTTCCAGGCCTGGGCTGCTTCGCCAACTAGGCTTGTTCAGCGCCACCGCGCTGGTGATCTCCAACATGGTGGGCACGGGGATCTTCGCCACTCCGGGGCTGATGGCCGGCGATCTGGGCAGCGCCTGGTTGATCCTGGCCTGCTGGGGCGTGGGCGCGCTCTTCGCATTCGCCGGCGCATTGAGCTATTCCGAGTTGGGCATCAACTTCCCCAGCTCCGGCGGCGAGTATGTCTACCTGACCAGCGCGTTCGGCCCGGAATGGGGATTCATGACCGGATGGGTCTCGTTCTTCGCCGGATTTTCCGCGCCCATCGCCACCGCGGCCCTGGCCTTTTCCGATTATCTGGGCTACTTCTTCCCCAGCTTGAAGCAGGCCAACGCCACTTTTGCGATCGGCTCGGGCGCTTTCTCGCTGCATCTGGGAGCGGGCCAGGCGGTAGCGTCGTCGCTGATCGCGGTCTTCAGCATCCTCAACTGTTTCGGCGTGGGCCGCACCGCCAAAGTACAAAACGTGCTGACTTCCACCAAGCTCATCGTGATCGTAGGCTTCGTGCTGCTCGGCCTGCTGGCCGGCGCCGGAAGCTGGAGCCATTTTTCGGAGCCCGCCATTCGCACTTCGTCCGTGAGCCTGCCCGCGCAATTTTTCATCAGCCTGCTGTTCGTCATGTTCGGCTACAGCGGATGGAACGCGGCGACGTATATCGCGGAGGAAGTCTCGCAGCCGGAGCGTACGCTGCCCGCCGCGCTGGCCGCGGGATGCGGCATCGTCGCGGTGCTCTATCTCGGGCTCAACGTTCTCTATATCTACGCAACACCGCTTGAAAGCATGAAGGGCGTCATCGCGGTCGGCTCGCTTTCGGCGGAAAATCTTTTTGGACCGCAAGTGGCGGGCGTGTTTTCGGCGCTGCTGGCGCTATGCATCGTCTCCACGGTCAACGCGGAATTGACGGTAGGCCCGCGCGTTTATTACGCCATGGCGAAGAACCGGGCGTTCTTCAGCGCCGCCATGACGGTGCATCCGCGGTGGCACACGCCGGTGGTCGCGATCCTCAGCCAGGGCATGTGCGCCATGGTGATGACGCTGACGCCGTTTCGCGAGCTGGTGACCTATATCGGCATGAGCCTGACGCTGTTTACGGCGCTATCGGTGGCCTCGCTGCTGGTGTTCCGCAGACGCCGCGCGGGTTGGCAGAAACTGCGCGCGGTGAGCTTCGCCTATCCGCTGATCCCCGTCTCGTATATCCTGGTAGGCGCCTGTATGATGATCTACGGCGTGATTTGGCAGCCGCGAGCGTCGCTGACGGCGCTGGCGACGGTAGGAGCGGGCGCGCTGGTGTACCGGTTCCGCATCCGGCAAGCCTAGCTGCTTGGCGGCGCGAAAGTTAGCTAGCTGGGGGAAGGGAAGTGGAATGTATTCGAGACGGGATTTCGGAAAACTCGCGGGACTGGCGGCGGCAATCCCGCTAAGCCGGCTGTACGCGGCGGCCAAGGTCTATTCCACCATTCACGGCGTGCTCATCGGCGCACAGACCTACAGCTTTCGCGATTTGCCGCTCGATGGCGCCATTGACGGGATGAAGCAGATCGGCCTGAGCGAGTGCGAGCTCGCCATGGGCCACGTGGAGCCGAAAGGCATGAGCGGCGACGATCTCAAGAACTGGCGGATCTCGACGCCGCTGAGCTACTTCGAGGATATTCGCAAGAAGTTCGACGCGGCCGGGATTCGGATCTACGCCTATTCGCTGAATTTCAACGACGGCTTTTCCGGCGAAGAGCTGGACCGCGGTTTCGCGATGACTAAAGCGCTGGGCACGGACCTGATTACCACATCCACCACTCTCACCTGCGCCAGGCGCCTGGCCCCATTGGCCGAAAAGCACCGCGTGCGCGTGGCGCTGCACGGGCACGATCAGACCCAAAAGCCGAACGAGTTCTCAACGCGCGAGAGCTTTGCCAAGGGTCTCGCGCTTTCGCCGATGTTCAACATCAATCTGGATATTGGCCACTACACGGCGGCCAATGGCGATGCGGTGGCCTATCTGGAGGAAAAGCACGATAGAATTCTGGCGCTGCACATCAAAGACCGCAAGAAAAACCACGGCGATAACGTGCCGTGGGGCGAGGGCGACACGCCGATTAAGCCGGTGCTGCAACTGGTGCGCGGCAATAAGTGGAAGATACCCTGCAACATCGAATACGAATACGGCAGGCCGGGCATGGATACCGTTGCCGAAGTGCGAAAGTGCTTCGAGTATTGTAAGCAGGCGCTGGCATGAGCGCTATTGTGACCGCGCGGCCAACCCGAGTCCGCTACTGGGTGATCGTGTTTGCGGTCGCCCTGGCGGTAATTACGTATATCGACCGCGTCTCCCTCAGCGTGGCGGAGAAATCGATCCGCGGAGATCTGGGGCTCACTCATGAGCAGATGGGAATCATCTTCTCGTGCTTCGGCTTCGCATATGCGCTGTTCGAGATTCCTGGAGGATACCTGGGCGACGCCATCGGCCCGCGCAAGGTTCTGATGCGGATCGTACTGTGGTGGTCGTTTTTCACCGCCGCCACGGGCCGGGCCTTCAGTTTCGCGTCGCTGGCGGTCACTCAGTTCCTGTTCGGCGCGGGCGAGGCAGGATGTTTCCCGAATCTAACCAAGACTTTCACCACATGGCTGCCCGAAAACGAAAGAGTGCGCGCGCAGGGCATCATGTGGTTGAGCGCACGCTGGGGCGGCGCATTCACTCCACCCCTGGTTGTATGGTTGATGCGAGCGGTGGGTTGGCGGTATGCGTTCGAAATTTTCGGCTGCGTGGGCCTGGTGTGGGCGCTGGCATTTTACCGCTGGTACCGCAACAATCCGTTGGAGAACCCTAAGCTCAACACTGCGGAACGCGAACTGTTGAGGGAAAGTGCCGGCCGCGCGTCCGGCCACGGGGACGTGCCTTGGGGTAAGTTCGCAAGCTCACTGCAGGTTTGGATGATTTGCCTGCAATATTTCTGTTTATCCTACGGCTGGTATTTTTACATCACGTGGCTGCCGACGTATCTGAAGGAAGCACGGCGCCTGTCGATCGTCTCCAGTGGATGGCTGAGCGTGCTGCCACTATTTTTCGGCGGGTTGGCGAACCCAATCAGCGTGTGGATCGGAGCCAGGCTGGCGCGCAAAATCGGCGACGTGGCTCAGTCGCGCCGAATCATGGCGTATATCGGTTTTTCCGGCGCCAGCGCGTTCCTGCTCTTTTCGACGGTGGTTGACAATCCGGTATATGCCATGCTTTCGATCGGCATGGCCAGCTTCTGCAACGACCTGGTGATGCCGGGCGCATGGGGGGCGGCCATGGATGTGGGCGGCGTGCATGCCGGATCGCTCTCGGGCGCAATGAACATGATGGGAAACATTGGCGGCGCCCTGTGCCCGCTGGTAATCGGCTATATCCTGAAATGGTCCAACAGCAACTGGAACCTTACGTTCTACGTTTCAGCGGCGATTTACCTGATGGGAATCGTGTGCTGGAGGTTTCTGGACCCGGTTACGCCGCTCGAGGCTGAAAAACATTAAGGCCGCGACTGATTTAGGTTGGAGCGCCGCGCCGAGGGTGCACGCCTGGCGATTGCCGCCAGGGATCGTAACGCATCGTTCACGGAATCCGCCGTCTGGGAACAACTCGGCAACTTCCGGGTCAAGGACGGCGACGTGCGAGTTCTTTCGGATCCCTCCGGCCCTCGCGGCAATCTGCGCTGGGGCACGCGCTTGCCGGAGCGGCATAACTAATCACAGCGTCCGAAGTGTCCACCCATGTGAGTTGAGCGGGCGCCAAGCAAGCTGCGCTTCAGCCGCCTTGGCAAACGCTAGCATGACTAGCTCTGTTTAGCGAGCGGCCATCGTGTAGCGGCCGCGGGGTGTCCGGTCCACAAAATAACTGGTAATCCGATCACCGTCTATAGCGGCGATCCCGTCAGTGGCGCCCAGATAGACAACTTCGCCGGCTCTGCTGATGGAGGCGGCGATCGATGTAACAACGTCCGGTATGGCAAAACTTCGCACCTGAGCGGTCTCTCGATCCCAACGCAGCAGGCCGCCGGAGTTGTTTCCATACTCGCCGCGCCGGCAGAGCGCCAGCCAGACGCAGCCGGTTTCCACCAGGATCGCGGACACCGACCAGCGTTGAATCTGAGGCGGGGAATAGAGGCGGTAGGTCGCGGTGGCAGCGTCGAAATATCCAAATCCGCCTACGCCGGTCGACCCTTCGCTGTTGTAGAAGGTCTTGCCGAACCAGAGACGGCCGCCCTCCAGTTGGTGCGGACCAATTTCCTCGTTCATCTCCGCCTGGTTGGGCCGGATGAAGGTCTTGGCGTCGTCGGGACGAGCCTGCTGCCAGGTGCGCAGATCCGATTGGGCCAGCGGGTAGGATTTCTGATTCGGGCCCGGACGCTCCACGATTACCGTATATTCGGAGCCATACCGGTTCTTTTCCTTGGACAGCCGGAACTGTTGGCCGGGTCCGAATCCGGCGACGGAATCGGGTGGAGGCACGGGCGTGTGGAACGTTCGGTCTCCGATGCTCGATGCCTCCATCGGGATTTGAGATAGCACGCGGCCGGCTTCCGCGGCAGGCGCCACACGAAGCGCGCCCGTGTCCCGATCCACGTCCACGAGCAGCAACTGCTGATTGTTGGCCATCACGAAATGCGGGCCGCCGCGGCCGCGTAACACCTGCGCGGTCCAGTAAGGGGGATAAGAGAAGTAGCTCACCACCGCCTTCGCGCGGACATCGTAGATGAACTTACGATTGTCGTAGGTGGCCCATTTCTCGCCGACGCACGACAGCACTAACTCTTGCGCGGTCATGCGTTCGACGCTGGTGGAGCAATCGTCGTTGGGACCGGGTTCGATGGCGAGCTGGTACACGCGGCCCGGATCGGACCTGGACTGTAGAAACAGCCCGAGACGGTCTTTGAGCGACCACGCATACCGGCCGCCTGCATCGACGGTTTGGGGCTGACGCGAAGCTATCGCTAAAACCAGATCCAACCGGTCGTCCGCGGGCATCCGCCTGACGATCACGGCATTGGCCATCGCCGGAGCGGCGCGCCGGAGGGCGGCGATGACGGAGCCGTCAGCCACGGTTGGATCCGCCGCCCGCAACAGAGGTATGACGATCAGGCAGGCCAGCGGCGCACGACGAAGCAGTCTATGCATGACGTCTTGTCAGGGCAATTCAGTGCCCGCTCTTTGAGTTATTTGGTTTGAGCGAGGGCGGTGTCTTGATTGTGTTCGGACCGCACGGGACGTGGGGCGGCAGCCACAGGGTGATGGCTGGGCTGAGCTGTAAGTCGGCGAAGGGGCTATACCGATGGGCCTTGGGAAGAGCGCGGCGGCGTGGATTCCCGCGGGCCGCGGGTGGAGCGAAGGCGAGGGCGGCTGCGCGAGGCCAAATCGGCGGGCGCATGGGCGCGCAAGCGGGAGTAATCCGCGCTGGACGGCCCTTCTTCCGCACTGGCGGGCACTCACTGGACGCGCGCCGGGCGCGACGGATATTCTGGGAACGATTTGCATGTTCACTTGACGGCAGAGGATTTTTCCGCGGCCGACCTGATCGCGTTTTCAGCGGGGGTGCTGATTACCATCCTCTTGCTCGCGCTTACGTTGCGCGCCGCGAAACTGCCGGGGACGTCCAAGGCGAACATCCTTTTCGCGGTGTGCGCACTGGCGTGGAGCTTGGGCGGATTGCTGCAGACCGCGCTGGTGGCCGCCGGGATGGCGCGGGCCAACCAGTTGGTTCTGGCGGCGCGCGCCCTGCAACTCACGGGCGCGGCCGGGTTCCCCCTTCCCGTTCTTCTGGTCTGGCGCAGCTTCGCATCCGAAGCTTGGCAACGGAACGCAGCGTGGCAGCGGAACGCCATGCGGACGGTGATCCGGATCGGGGCCGTCTCCGTAGCAGGGGTAACGGCGCTGCTGTGGCTTCCGGCGGTGCTCGGCTTTTCACCGCAAGCTCTGCCACCAGCACGGCAGGCGACGGCGTGGAATGCGGCAGCCTTGCTACTGGCGGGCGTGCTGATTTCGCTGCGCCGCCACGCCGCGCCGCGGCCAGCGGCGGTGAGTTGACCGCGACCTGCGGGCGGAATGGGGCCCTTCGTCGTATGGCGCGATCCGCCATCGCCTGGCTTCGGGCGGCTCCGTCGCGGGGCCGTGGGGGTTCAGCGTGAGTCCGTTTCTGATCGTCAACAGCGGCGTGCCGTACAACATCACAACGGGCCTGGACCCTGGGGACACCGGATTCCCAGCGGCGCGGCCGGCGCTCCTGGCAGGCGTCGCGGCGGGGGCGTGCAAAGGCGCCAACCTTGTATATGCGGCGGCGTTTGGCTGCTTCGATCTGTTGCCGCCCGCGGGGATGGCCGTGATTGGGCGCAACTTTGCGAGCGGGCCGCCGGCGGTGAACATCGGGCTGCGCATCGCGCACACCTGGGCGTTCGGCGGCGAAGGGCCAAGCGGGATTTCCCGGGTGGCGGGGCATGGCGGGCCGATGCACAACGGTCCGCCGGCGGGGATGTTCGATCTGCCGGCGGGAAAGCGATACAACGTGACCATCTCGGCGTTTACGCTGAACGCGCTCAACCACGCCAGCTTCGCGCCTCCGGAGGGCGATCTCTCTTCACCTTATTTCGGACAGCCGCTCGGCCTTGGCGGATTGATTGTGATGGCGCACGGCGGCGCGGCCGGCACTTACAACCGCAAGATCGACTCACAGGTTCGTTTTACATTCTGACGGGGATGCGAACGCAAGGAATTCGCCATTGATATCCCCGCGGGATACGGGAGTCGAGGGAGGGAGGCACAGACCAGGAGGGCCGCAGGCTGTGACGTACGATTTCATTGTGGATGACATTTGGCGTGTTCATGGGTAACAGGCCGCCAGATACGCTTTCGACGTGAAGACAATTCTAGCCGCGGCGAGGAAAAGCAACGCCCGTCGGGGGGAAGGTTGTGTCGCTGGTGCGGAAGAAGAAGTTGAGCGCCTGACTTGAGGGCTAACCTGGCCGCCTTCCCAGCCGTTTTCCATCTCCCCTGCTAAAATAGTTTTCAAAATGATTCAAACCCTGTTCGGCTCCGTGGAGCAAGAGCCGTCCCTTCTCGAGAAGCTCAAGAGCGGTGTGCAAAAGACCCGCGCCGGTTTGGTTTCGGCACTCGAAGACGCCATCCAGGGCAAGAAGGAAATCGACGCCGACCTGCTCGATGAGCTCGAATTCACGCTTATCTCCGCCGATATCGGCGTCCGCACCACCGCCGAGATTCTCGACCGCATACGCGAGCGCGTGGGCCGCCACCAGCTCGGCGACGCCGCCGAAATAAAAGGTCTCATTCGCGAGCATCTGCTCGAAATTCTCGAGGCCAGCGAGCGCGCTCCGGCGCGAGTTACCGTACCGCCCGCGGTGGTGCTCGTCATCGGCGTCAACGGCGCCGGAAAAACCACCACTATCGGCAAGCTGGCCAGCCGGTTCAAGAGCGAAGGGCGCTCCGTGCTGCTCTGCGCCGCCGACACGTTCCGCGCGGCCGCCATCGAGCAGCTCGAAATCTGGGGCGAGCGCACCGGCACGCAGGTCATTCGCCAGATGGCGGGCAGCGACCCCAGCGCCGTGCTCTTCGACGCCGTCAGCGCCGCGCGCGCACGCCAGGTGGATTACGTGATTGTCGACACCGCCGGCCGCCTGCAAACCAAGGACAACCTCATGGCCGAGCTGCAGAAAATGAGCCGCACCGCCAAGAAGGTGATTCCCGAAGCGCCGCACGAAGTGCTGCTCATCATCGACGCCACCACCGGCCAGAACGGCATGGAACAGGCGCGCAAATTTACCGAAAATTCCGGCGTCACCGGCATCGTGCTGACCAAGCTCGATGGCACTGCCAAGGGCGGTATCGTAGTGGCCATTGCGCGCGAGTTGAACCTGCCCATCCGTTACATCGGCGTGGGCGAAAAAGTCGACGATCTGCTGCCCTTCGATTCCGAAAAATTCATCGAGTCGCTGTTCGAATAATGCACCATGCCTTCATGCGCGAAGCGTTGGATCTGGCCCGAAAAGGCCGCGCCCTGGCCACTCCGAACCCCATGGTGGGCGCCGTGCTCGCGCAGGGAAGCGAGGTGGTGGGCCGCGGGTTTCACACGTACGCGGGCTTGCAGCACGCCGAAATTGTCGCGCTTGCCGAAGCCGGCGACAAGGCGCGAGGCGCCACGCTCTACGTGAATCTGGAACCCTGCGCGCACCATGGCCGCACGCCGCCATGCGTGGACGCCATCGTCGCGGCGGGCGTGGCGCGCGTGGTGGCGGCAGTGGAAGACCCCAACCCGCAGGTTTCCGGCGCTGGTTTCCGCCGTCTGCGCGACGCAGGCATTGAAGTGGAGCTAGCGCCCGAATTCGCCGCCGAAGCCGCCAAGCTCAACGAGCCGTTTCTGCACTTCATGCGCACCCGCCGTCCTTTGGTGACGCTCAAGACCGCCATCACCCTCGATGGCAAAATCTCCGCGCCCGACGATAACGCCGGCTGGATCACCAGCGAGCGCGCCCGCGCCCACGTCCAGGAATTGCGCCACGATCACGATGCGATCCTCACTGGCATCGGCACCGCCCTGGCCGACAACCCGCTGCTCACCGACCGCACCGGCTTGCCGCGCGACCGCCCGCTGCTGCGCATTGTGATGGATTCGCAGCTTCGCCTGCCGCCCGATTCGAAGCTGGTCCGCAGCGCGGAAGGCGATGTGGTCGCAGTGGCGACTTCGGCCGCGTCCGCCGAGCGGCGCAAGGCGCTCGAAGCGCGCGGCATCCAGGTGTTGAGCTTCGACGGTCCCGGCGGCCGCGCCGATTTGCGCAGCGTTATCGATTGGCTGGGCGAGCGCCGTTATCTCTCGCTGATGATCGAAGCCGGCAGCAAGTTGAACTGGACGGCGCTCGAATCCGGTTGCGTCGACCGCATCTTCTTCTATTACGGCCCTAAAATTCTGGGCGGCATGGAAGCGCTGCCGCTGGCCGGCGGCATCGGCCGGCGCAAGCGGTCCGACGCCATACGCATTCACAATGTCGCCGTGCATTCCATACCGCCGGACGAATTCGCCGTGGAAGGCTATGTTCACAGGGATCATTGAAGATCTTGGCAAAGTGGTAGAGCTTGGCAAGGCGGAAGAGTTCGGCGTGCCGGAATCGGCCGGCGCGCGCCTGCGTGTCCGCTGCGCCACGGTGATGAGCGATCTCACTGAAGGCGCCAGCATCGCGGTGAACGGCGTGTGCCTGACGGCCGTGGATCTTCGGGCGGATTCGTTCGGCGCGGACCTTGCGCCGGAGACCCTGCGCCGCAGCAACCTGGGCGATCTGCATGTGGGCGCGAGCGTGAACCTGGAACGCCCGCTGACGGCTGGGGGCAGGCTGAACGGCCACATTGTGCAAGGCCACGTGGATGGCACGGGCGAATTCCTGTCGCTGGAGGAACTGGGAGACGATAACTGGTGGCTGCGCATCCGCGTGCCGGCGGAACTGGATCGCTATGTAGTATTCAAGGGGTCGATCGCTATCGATGGAATTAGTTTGACTGTTGCGGCTATTGAACACTGCGTGGTGTCAGTTACTATCATTCCGCATACTTACCGGAATACGACGCTTGGCGGGTATCAGCCCGGCGCGCGCGTGAATCTGGAGTGCGATGTTCTGGCGAAGCACGTGGAAAAGCTGATGCAGCGTTGAGCCCGATGGATCGACTGAAACATAGGCGAGCCGGATGAATTATCTGGACAATTCGTCGATTTTCGTTTACCGTAGTGTGGATGGCCAGATCCGATCGTCGTTCTCCTGAGGAGAGCCGGTGGCTCAAAGTGCTGAGTACACTTAACGAGTTTCAGGCGCGGTTGTTTGTCGCCGATAAGGCTCTGGATCAGGGGCGCGGCGGGATCAGTCGCCTGTCGGAGTTAACAGGCATGTCGCGAACGACAATTACCAAGGCGGTGGCCGAGTTGAGTAGTAGGAAGAAGTTGCTGCCATCGGAAGGCAGGATTCGGGAGTTGGGGGCCGGCCGGAAGCGAGTGGAGGAAGAGGATGGACAACTGCGGGCGGAATTGACGCGGATATTGAACCAGACTACGGCGGGAGATCCCATGAGCGCCTTACGATGGACCAACAAATCCACGCAAGCGATGGCGGATGAATTGACGCGGCGGGGGCACCCGGTGAGCGACAAGACCGTGGCCCGGTGCTTACGCGCGATGGGTTATTCGCTGCAGTTGAACCGCAAGACCAAGGAGGGCGTGCAGCACCCCAACCGGGATGCGCAGTTTCGATATATCAACCGCCAGGAAGCGCTGTATCGGGCCAGCGGCGATCCCGTAATCTCGGTGGATACCAAGAAGAAGGAGTTGGTGGGAGCCTTTGCCAACAAGGGCCGCACTTGGCGGCCCAAAGGGCGGCCGTATAAGGTGAAGGTGCATGATTTCTCCTCCGAGGCGGAAGGCAAAGCGATTCCCTACGGCGCCTATGACGTGATTCAGGATCGGGCAGTGGTGAACGTTGGGACCTCGCATGACACGTCGGAATTCGCGGTGGAGAGTATTCGCCGCTGGTGGAAAATGGACGGTCGGCGGCGGTACCGTTCCGCCAGACGCCTGCTCATTTGCGCAGACTCGGGCGGAAGCAACAGTAGCCGCACGCGAGCTTGGAAGGTAAACCTGCAGGAACTGGCCGATGAGAGCGGTCTCGCGATCACGGTATGTCATTACCCGCCCGGAACGAGCAAGTGGAATCGAGTAGAGCATCGGTTGTTCTCGTTTATCAGCCTCACCTGGAAAGGACAACCGCTTTGGGACCATGAAGCGGTCATCAATCTCATCGGAGCCACCCGTACCAAGAGCGGGCTGAGAGTCAAGGCTGTGCTGGACAAAAACGAATATGAGACTGGCGTTGAGATCTCAGACGAGCAGATGGAGGAACTCTGCATCCGTCGCCACAAAACTCATCCGGCCTGGAACTACACCCTCTCACCACGCCGCGCCTAGCTCATCATTGTTCATTTAATTGTTCCGCGTCCCCATAGGGTTACTCCGCAAGCAACAACTGGAACCATGGGTAATTACGAACATCCGCAAGGTTAGGGTCGGCGGCCATCCCTTCCCTGGTTATAAGCCGCCCCGGCTCCCCACTTTTTTCCAGCCATTGGCGACACTCGTCAAATTCTCCCGATCGAGCGCAGACGCATGCCAGGTTATACGTGCTTCTCAGCGGGTCACGGGATGACGCCTCCGCGTATTTTTGTTTGGCATCTCGCAGTAAGCGGCCGGCATCCATCCCGGAAGTGCGGTCTGCCTGCGCGAAGATTATCGTTCCCCAGCCAGTGAGAATGCTGCCCTGCGCCGTAGCGCTGCATACTGCCTTGAACCTCTCGAACGCCATAACCGGAGCCCGGTCGATATCCTCCCCCGGCACGGCGCGTGCTTGCTCATGAAGCACGAGCGCCCATATGTTCAATGCATCAGAGTGGTGCGGCTCCGGAAATAAAGCCTTCTCGACCAGTTGGCGGGCGCGCGCAAGCGGGAGATCGGCCGCTTCGGAGGGCTTTAGCCGACCGCGCCGCACAAGCACCAATGCTAAGATTGCGAGGATATCCACATCTTCACTCGCAAGGCTTAGTTAGTTGACTGTTTTCGCGAAATGCGGGGTGAACCGCGTTCGTGGGGCACGGTCGAAAACCTCGCCCTAGGCTATTCCCAACTGCGCGAGCTGCCCGCAGTCGGCTGCATCCATATACCAGAGGGAGACGTGTGCCCGGGCGAGGTTTTCATCGCCTTTGGTGGCCCGCAGGGCCATGCCGACAGGTTGTTAACCGGATGCCATCCTGCGCGGCGGAGGGCGGTTCAAGCGTAGCCGGGCTAGAGCGGCAACTAGTGCCGATTAGAAAGCCATTTAGAAGGCCGCGAAAGAGACTCCGGTTATCGAATGCGGCCGCGCGCAAGTTCATCGTGCATTGCTTGACGCGGCGCGCGGGGAGCCCTCTGGGCCCGTGCGAGCAGCGTTCACAACCGTGTGAGCGCGTTTTTTCGCTTCGCGAACCCGGCGTCCTCCCGATTGTGAACGCTGGTGGCGCCAGGGCGCGCGCCACAACGTCATGTAGTATCGCAAAGGCGCTTGTAACCTTGACAAGACTGGCGAGTGTAAATTCCGCGCTATCATAGAAGTATCCTTGCTATCCATTAACAATATCTCCATGCGCTTCGGCGCCAAAGTTCTGTTTGAAGACGTCGATTGCACATTTCTTCCGGGGCGGCGGTATGCTATTACCGGTCCGAACGGCGCCGGTAAATCGACGTTGCTGAAGATTCTCACCGGCGAGATTGAACCCGGGAAAGGTTCCGTGACGCGTCCGAAGAAATTCGGCGTGCTCCAGCAGGACCAATTCGCCTTCGACCAGTTTCGCGTTATCGACACCGTGATCATGGGCAATGCGCCGCTGTGGAAGGCGCTCGCGGAGCGCGACGTGCTCTATGCCAAGCCGCACGACGACCTCACCGACGAAGACGGCATGCGTCTGGGCGAGCTGGAAGGCGTTGTCGGCGACGAAGGCGGTTATACCGCGGAGACCGACGCTGCCGTGCTGATGGACGGCCTGGGCGTGGACGCTTCGCTGCACGAGCGGCGGATGGGCGAATTGCAGGGCGGGCAAAAGATGCGCGTGCTGCTGGCGCAGGCGCTTTTCGGCAGTCCGCCGGCGCTGCTGCTGGACGAGCCCACCAACCACCTGGATTTGAATTCCGTGCATTGGCTGCAAGACTATCTGCGCGAATATGAAGGCGTGCTGATTGTCATTTCGCACGACCGTCATTTTCTCAACAGCGTGTGCACCCACGTGGCGGACATCGATTACGAAACGGTGATTATGTACACCGGCGGCTACGACGATATGGTGCTCGCCAAGACGCAGATCCGCTCGCGGATCGAGGCGGGCAATGCGCAGCGCGAGAAAAAAATCGCGCAGCTCAACGAGTTCATCGCGCGGTTTTCCGCGGGCACGCGGTCGAGCCAGGTGATGTCGCGCAAGAAGGAAGTGGAGCGGCTGCAGACGTCGGAGCTGGCGAAGTCGAATATTCAGCGGCCGTACATTCGCTTTGAGATGAAAAAGCAATCGGGACGCCATCCGCTGGAGTGCAAGGGGCTGGCGAAGGCGTACGATGGGCTCAAGATAATCGACGGGTTCACGGCGGCTGTATCGCGCGGCGAAAAGATCGCGGTGATGGGACGCAACGGAGCCGGTAAGACCACCCTGTTGAAGTCGCTGATGCGCAACGCCACGGGTTTCATCGACGATGCGGAGCGCCTGTTCGAAGCGGACGGCGTGGTTAAGTGGGGACACGAAGTAGTTGTCGGTTACTTCGCGCAGGACCATACCGATTCCATCGCCAAGAACACCACGGCGATCGAGTGGCTGCATGACTTCGATCCGCAAGCTTCGCAGGAGGAATTGCGCGGGCTGCTGGGACAGATGCTGTTCAGCGGCGAAGACGCCCTGAAGCCGACCAAGGCGCTTTCGGGCGGCGAAGCGGCGCGGCTGATCTTCTGCCGGCTGATGCTGCAGAAGCCGAATTTCCTGGCGCTGGACGAGCCCACCAATCACCTGGACCTGGAATCGATTAATGCGCTCAATTTCGCCCTGCAGAAGTACGAGGGCACGGTATTGCTGGTGACGCACGACCACGACCTGATTGAGGAAGTGGCGACGCGGATCTGGCATATTGAAGGCGGCCGGATTGAGGACTTCAAGGGTCCCTACGAAGAATACGTGGCTTACGCGCAGGAAAAAGCGTCGTAGCGTAACCAATGGCGCGGGGCCATGCCCCGCGTGCCGCGGCGGTTGTCACAAAACAAGGCCGGCCGTCGTCATGACTGCTGGAACAAACTTTCACGGAAGCCAAGGAGATTTCGAGAATGCGACGAGTTAGCATCCGCGCCGCTATGGTATTTTTCACATCCTGCGCAGCCTTCGCGCAGACTACCGCCGGCACGCCGTCTTTCGAGGTGGCAACCATCAAGCCGGCCGCGCCGCCGGCCACAAGCATGGGCCCTGGCGGCGGGATGAGAATCGCGATGCGCATGGGCGCTCGGGGCGGTCCAGGCACGGCCGACCCCGGACAGATCACGTACTCGGGTATGCCGATGAAGGACCTCTTGGTGAATGCCTATGGAGTGAAGACCTATCAGGTTTCCGGACCAAGCTGGATGGATACCGAGCGGTTCGACATCGTGGCGAAAGTGCCGCCAGGCGCCAGCAAGGACGATGTCAAGCTCATGCTGCAAAACCTGCTGGCGGAGCGCTTCAAACTCACCCTGCATCGCGAAAAGAAAGACCTGCCGATGTACGCGCTGGTGGTCGCAAAGAACGGGCCGAAGATGAAGGAGTCGCCGCCGGACGATCCCGATGCCAAGGACGACAGCGCCCCCCTGGACCCGGCCGCGGCCGCCGCCAATCGGCAGAAGGCCATCGAAAGCGCCATGCGCGCTATGGGCAGAGGCGGCGACATGCCGCAACTTCCGCCAGGAGCCGGCCGCGGCACGTCGATGATGATGATGAATGGCCGCGCTCGAATGACTTCCCCCAAGCAAACCATGGCCCAGTTTGCGGAATGGTTGGTAAGGCAGTTGGACCGCCCGGTAGTAGATCAGACGGGACTCACGAAGAAATACGATCTGGCACTGGACTACGCGCCCGAAAGCGTCGGAGGCAGAGGGCCGATGGGAGGGATGCTTCCGCCTCCGCCTCCGGGTGGTGAGGGTGGAGCGCCGGCCGAGCCCGACGCTCAGGCCGCGCCGAGCCTGTTCAGCGCCTTGCAGGAGCAGTTAGGCTTAAGGTTGGAGCAAAAAAAGGGTCCGGTGGATATGTTGGTCGTCGACCGCCTGGAGAAGACGCCCACCGAGAATTAGTGGACATGCCTCCCGGCCGGCCGGCCGGCGCGCCGCGCGAGAACTAAGACGGCGGAGGGCAGAGCATGCGTCGCGAGAGACAGACGACAAAAGACGATCGTCCGTCCCACATTACCTATTCAGCGCCTCACCCGTCTGACTAGCCGCTGCCTTGGAAAGCACTGGCACTTTCGCATCCGGCTGCAGCGGCGGCTGGCGCGTGTGCCAATCGGTAGCCTGCTGATAGGCATAAGCCAGCGCGAGCACATTCGTCTCAGCTAAGTTCGGTCCGCTGATTTGCAGGCCGATCGGCAGCCCGGCTTTCGAAAAGCCGCAGGGCAGCGTGATCGTGGGCAATCCGTAATCGTCCAGAGACCGCGTATTCCCCGGTTTCGGATTGCGAGCCCGCGCGTTGGCGGCTCGCCCCAGTTCTTCTTCAATGGTCCAGGGCAGTTCGCGAATCGTCGGCGTAATCAGAAAATCGACGTTCTGTTTGCGAAAGACTTCGTCGTCCACCGTGCGCCTTACCAATCGCAGGTTGCGCCATTCGCGGATGTAATCCACCGCGCGCGAGCTGCCGCCGCCACCTCCACCACCGGCGCCGCCGCCCGCAGTTTCTCCGCCGACAAAACCGCTGCCCAAGGCTTCGCGATAGACGGTCCCCTCGCTGCCGGCGCCGGTATCGAGAATCGATGGCATCTGCACTTCTTGCGACCCTTTGGTCAGCTTGTTCAGCAGCGCGATCGCGTCTTCCATGGCGTGCGCCACTTCATCCTCCAAGCCGTCGTAGAACATCGGCGGAATGCCAATCCGGAACTGCGACACCGGCGCGCCGATTCCGGCGGAATAATCCGGCACGGCGTAGTCGATGCTTTGCAGATCGAGGCGATCGTAACCGGCGATGACTTGCAACACCATCGCCGCATCTTCCACGGTTCGCGCGATCGGTCCGCAGTGATCGAGCGACCAGGTCAATGGAACAATTCCGCGGATGCTGACCCGTCCATAAGTGGGCTTGAAGCCCACCACGCCGCACATGGCGGAAGGAGTGCGGATGGAGCCCCCGGTATCGGTCCCCAGCGCAGCGTAGCAATTGTCCATGGCAACCGCGGCCGCCGAGCCGCCGGACGAGCCGCCCGCGATCAGCTCCAGGTTCCACGGATTGCGCACCGGTCCGTAGTAACTCACCGCCGATGTGGCTCCCGAGGCGAAGATGTGCATATTGCACTTACCGATCACGATAGCGCCCGCAGCCTTGAGACGCCGCGTCACTTCGGCGTCTTCGGCCGGGATGTTGCCCGCCAGAGTCTTGCTGCCCGCGGTGGTGCGCACGCCGGCGGTTTCGATGTTGTCCTTCAGGCCGATGGGAATTCCGTGCAGGGGGCCGCGCAAGCGGCCGGCCGCCTGCTCCTTTTCGAGCGCCCTGGCCTGCGCCAACGCGCCTTCGCGTATCACCGTGATCCAGGCGTCGATCTTCGGGTTATAAGTCTTGATGCGGTCGAGACATGCTTCGGTGAGCTCCACTGGAGAGACCTTCTTCGACCGAATACGCTCAGAGGCCTGCTTCAGCGTCAATGCCGGCAGATCGCTCGAGTTATCCGCCAGCGCTAAACGCGCAGCCGCGGCGGCGCCGAGACCCGCGGCCAGAAACGCGCGCCGGGATGAGGTTGGCATGAATTCTTTTACCGCGGTCCCCAGCGGGTTGTCAAATCGGGAGTAACTGAATAACGGCCGGGGAACTACCGGACGGCTTCCATCCCCTCGGCGATTTCGAGCAGCTTCATAACGGTATTCCAGTTTCTGCCCGTCCCCGAAGTTTTCAGGGCCTTCTCAATACGCGGCCACGACATTTTGGGACGCGCCATGCCGTTGGGGAAATAGATGTAGACCTCGCGGCCCTCGATCCGCAATTCCTCGGGGAAGGTCTTTACCGCAAGAGCGTTACCGCGTGCTTCGGCGTCCGGCGCGGCGGAAAGGAATGTGACCAGGAGCTTGCTGGGGTCGATATTCCGCCGCGCGGCGAATGGATTTTTCGCGATGGCATCGCGTAGTTCCGGCGGCGTGCGCAGGACGACGCCGGGTCGAAAGCCGAAGCCGCGCTCGATCCCGTCTTCGATGCTTTTGGCGAGTGCGTCGAGGTTGCGTTCCTTGGCTCTGAAAACCAAGTTGCCGCTTTGCACGTAGGTTTGTACGTCCAATAAGCCGAGGGATTCGTAAAGGACCCGGAGCGCTTCCATCTTGATACGGTTGTGACCGCCGACGTTGACGCCGCGGAGCATAGAGATTACTACGGGCATAAGAAGTTCAAGGATAGCGCGGCGCACTACCGCAAGCTATCTCTTTGCAATGCGCGAAAATTTGTGGGCGCAGGTTGACAACCGGTTGCCAACCGGCGCCGCCCTGCGGCCGATTGTTAATCGGCCCGCCGCGGGCCTGGTAATCTCCACGGACCAATGGAGGAACGCCAGCACTGCGATCCGTGAGTCCCGTTGGCTTCACCAGCCCGGCCACGGGCCAAGCCACATGGGCCTGCCCGCGCCCGAGAAACTAACCCTCGGCGCCTGCCGCGTGTTATACCGATATAGTCGGGGTAAAGGAGGCTCAATTGTTCCAGCATCGCGTCCGCGCCGGCCGCCATTCGGTCGCCCTAGCCGCTTTCGCCTTCTGCGCGCACTCCTCGGCGCAGACCCCCGCACGCATAGATTTCCAGCGCGAAATCCGCCCCATCCTCTCTGATAATTGCTTCCTATGCCACGGCCCGGATTCCGATTCGCGCATGGCCGGTCTGCGCCTCGACCGTCCCGAAACCGCTCTCGCCGCGCGGCCCCGTGGCGCGCCGGTCGTGCCCGGCAACTCCGCCGC
>PLDF01000303.1 GCA_003135055.1 Bryobacterales bacterium
TCACAGCCCCCACTTTCCCCGCGCTATGAACGGCGGCGCCTCCCCGTCCCTCTCCTGTTCGCCACTCTCCTGATGGCAGCCGTAGCGCACGCGCAATCCGGCTTTCCGTTCACCAATGAGACTCTAAAATACACCGTCAATTGGCCCAGCGGGTTGAGCCTCGGCGAAGCCACCTTCAGCGCGCAACACCAAAGCAGCGCCGGGTGGGAATTCGACATGACGCTGAACGCGGCCATTCCCGGCTTCGCGTTGGTCGATCACGTGAAGGCTTCCGCCGCGGACGATCTATGCACGAAGCAATTCGAGCGCGATATCGCAAACGGAGGCAGGAAGACCGAAGAGAAGATCGAGTTCGATCAGAAGCAAGGTTCCGCGCATCGCGTTACGACGGTGCCCAAAGGCGGCGAGAGCACGTTCAGCATTGCGGGCTGCGCGCGCGACGCGCTGACGTATGTCTATTACGGCCGCCGCGAGTTGGGGCAAGGCCGCGTGCCGCAGGCGCAGAACGTCTACTTCGGCGGCCCTTACTCGGCCAAAATGGATTACACCGGCGCGCAGAACGTCACCGTGGGCGGCAAATCCACCGTGACCGACCACCTGGTGGTGAGCGTGAAGGGGCCCAAGGCCGACTTCAACTTCGAAGTGTTTTATGCCCGCGACGCCGCGCGCACGCCGGTGGCGATTCGCATTCCGCTCCCGCTAGGGGCCCTCTCCATCGAACTGGTTCCCTGAAATGCGCGTGGCATTCTTTTCTCCGCTGCCGCCCGCGCGGAGCGGAATCGCGGATTATTCCGAGGCGTTAGTCGAATCGTTGCGGCCGCTGGTTGAATTGGAAGTCTTTTCCGGCGCGCAGCCGGCTTTCGACATGACCCGGTTCGACATCGCGGTCTATCAGGTAGGCAACAACGCGCACCACGATTTCGTCTACGAGACGGCGTTGCGGCATCCGGGCGTAGTGGTGATGCACGAATCGAATCTGCATCATTTGATTACCGACCTCACTATCCGCCGCGGCGATTGGGACGCCTACGTGGCCGAATGCGAATACCACGGCGGCGCGGCGGCGCGGGCCTTTGCGGAACGCGTGCGCAAGCTGGAGGTGGGGCCCGATTACGAAGGCGTCGCCATGACCAGGCGGCTGCTTGAGAGCGCGCGCGGGGTGGTGGTGCACAGCCGCTTCATGCGCGATGAGACCCGCGCGGCGGGATATCGAGGGCCGGTGGCGGTGATTCCCCACGGGGCGTGGATTCCGCAGGCGGATCGCATGGCGTACCGGCATCGGCTGGGCCTCGATGGGACCACCTCGCTCATCGGCATCTTCGGTTTTCTGAAGCCCTACAAGCGCATCGCCGAATCGCTGCGCGCCTTTCGCCGCCTGGTGCGCGTGGCGCCCGCGGCGAAGATGATTCTGGTAGGCGAAACGCATCCCGAGTTTCCCGTGAATGCGATGATCCGTTCGATGGGTTTGGATGCCAATGTACGCGTGCTGGGCTTCACGCCCATTGACGAGTTCGTGGGCTATCTCGCCGCGTGCGATATCGTGCTCAACCTGCGCTATCCGACGGTGGGTGAGAGCTCGGGGACGCTGCTGCGGTCGTTGGGCCTGGGCAAGGCGGTGATGGTCTCTGAGGTCGGCTCGTTTCAGGAATTCCCCGGCGACGTGTGCCTCAAAGTCCCGGTGGGCGCCGGCGAAGAGGACATGATCTTCGAGTATTTGAACCTGCTGGTGTCGCGGCCGGAAGCGGCTCGCGCACTCGGCGAACGGGCGAAAAACTACGTCGCCACCGAATGCAACTGGGCGGTGGTGGCGCGGAAATACGCGGGCTTTCTGGAATTTGTCAGTGGTGGGACAGACGATCGTTTTCCGTCGTCTGTCAGCCTTGACTGGCAACCACCCCAGCCCGCTCCGGCAGTTCCGGCGAGTGACGCGGGCTCGCCTGAGAAATCCCCGCAGGCCGAGGATGCCCCGCAAGCTGAGGAGACCCCGCAGCCTAAGAAAGGCTCTCCCGCCGATGAACTAGCGCCTTACCTCCACGGCTGGGCGCACGATGAGGAACAGCGCTGGTATCTGAACACGCACGAAACACGGCTGGTGAAAACGCTCTCCATCACGCCGCCGGGCGGCCCGTGCGACCGCGTTCTTGAAATGGGCGCGTATCTGCAGATTACGCCAGCACTCAAGACTAAGCTGGGTTACGGCGAAGTTCGCGGCTGTTACTACGGCGAGCTGGGACGCCGCGACCATCGCACGGTGGTTTCTACCGACGGTGAGCCTTTCGAGTGCGATATCGATCTGTTCGATGCCGAGAAGGACCGGTTTCCTTATCCCAACGAGTATTTTTCCACTGTACTTTGCGGCGAGTTGATCGAGCATCTGTTTGAGGACCCGATGCACCTCATGAGCGAGGTGAACCGCATTCTGAAACCGGGCGGACACCTTGTGCTCACCACGCCGAACATCGCTTCGCTTCGCGGAATCGCCGCCATCTTGCAGGGATATCATCCCGGTCTGTTTCATTCCTACATCAAGCCGGCCGAATCCGGCCACGTGGACCCGCGGCACAATCGCGAATACACGCCGCGCGAGATCCATCAGTTGCTTGAGAACTCGGGTTTCGAGGTGACGCTGCTCGAAACCGGCGGATTTCGCGACGCGCCGCATCCCGAGTACGGCTGGGTGCTGCATCTTTTGAACCGCTACGAGCTGGATACGAGCCTGCGCGGCGATGGCATCTTCGGCGTGGGCCGCAAGACCGGCCCGGTGCGCGAACGCTACCCGGGATGGCTCTACACATGAGGCTCTATTCATGAGGCTCTCCACATGAGCGCCGCGTATCTCGATCCGCGGGTGAAGCTGGACCCGGCCACGCGCGCCGCGCACGTGGAGTTTCAGATTCGCAACGATTCCTCCGAAACGTGGAAAGCCGCCGAAGGCTTCGCCGTTGGGTATCACCTGTTCGACCCGGAGACCGGGACGCTGATCGTGGACGGGCCGCGCGTCCATCCCGCGCGCGATATCGCTCCCGGCGAACGGGAGCGCGTTCAGTTCGACGTGGAACTGCCGCCGGAGGATGGCCGCTATCGGGCGATCTTTTCGGCCATGCGCGAAGGCGTCTGCTGGTATTACGAGCGCGGTTGGCCGTTCCTGATGCTGGAAGCCGAGGCGCGGGATGGGCAAGCGCGCCTCGATAGTGTCGGCGTGAGCACCCAAGCGCGCTTGCGCCGCGCCCATGCGGTGCGCGCGGTGGGGCGCGCCGTGACCTATCCTGTTCTCACGGTGTGGCGGAATCGCGGGCTGATCCGCGTCATGGTACGGCGCGATATTCTGGGCCGCTACCGCGGATCGTTCGGCGGGTCGTTCTGGACTATTGTCAATCCGCTGCTGCTGATGCTCACTTACTTCCTGGTCTTCGGAGTGATTCTGCAGCGGCCGGGTGAGACTAAGACCAGCTTCGCGTTGTACTTTCTGGCGGGGATGCTGCCGTGGCTGGCCTTCAGCGAAGCGGTGGGCCGCTCGCCAGGAGTGATGCTGGAACACCGGAATTTCGTCAAGAAGCTGGTGTTCGCAATTGAAACTCTGCCGGTGAATCTGGTGGTCTCCGGCTTAGTGAGTGAGTCGTTCGCGATAGTGCTCTACTGTGCGTTTCTGCTGAGTATCCGCCACGGCCTGCCGGTATCCATCGTCTGGCTGCCTGTGCTGATCGTTCCGCAAATTCTATTTACCGCGGGAGTATGTTGGTTCCTGGCCGGGCTTGGAGTGTTTGTGCGCGACTTAGGCCAGATCATGAGTTACATCATAACGCTTTGGTTCTTCATCACTCCGATCTGTTACTCCGAGGACCCATTGAAAGCTCACGCGCCGCTGCTGGCGAAGAATCCGATCACGGTGTTGGTCCGCGGGTACCGCGCGGTGTTCTTGGAGAATCGGCATCCGCAGTTCGGGCCGCTTTGGAAGCTGTGGCTGCTGGGGGCGGTGGTGGCGGTGCTGGGACACGCGTGGTTTTATAAGTTGAGGAAGTCGTTTCCGGACGTGATTTGAAAGGGCAAATGTACGCCGGTCAACCATAACGCATTAGCGAGAGTGGTCCCCGACGGAACGTCTCTGGCGGTAGAGAGCCTGCCCGCGCGCGGGTGACGAGCGCCGGCTGAAAGCCGGCTACAGCAAGGATTGGCCGCCCCACGAAGATCATTGCTTTGTAACAGCCATCCAATTGTCCTCCGAATCCCGATCGATGAGCTTGTTATACGGATCGATGCCCGCCCGCGTGGGTAACTGGTCGACGATAATCTCGAAGGTCTGCGTGGGTTGAGTAAGCCACTCCTTCTTGAGATAGAGCGGCTTCTCTTCGTCCTTCTTGCCGTTGAAGACGCCGATGTCGATTAGGTCGTGCAGAGGCATGGGAGATTCGTTGCCGCTGCCGTCGGATTGGAGCTTGCGGACCTGGACGCGGAGAGTGACTTTGTATTTGTGGTCCGGTGTGGGCGCTACGGTAGCCGAAACGGCCTTGTTGTCGTAGAGAACGATGTTCTCGAAGGCGTCGGCGAGGTAGTACTGCAGCTCGGCGGGGGTTTGATCGCGAAGCGCTGCGATGAACTGGCGGGTGTCGGGGTATGGAACAGACTGGGAGTCGTTGGCGTTGGCGTAGCGGTACTGCATGAGGAAGTTATGCAAAGCGAGGTCGACTTTATCTTCGCCGATGTAGTCGGCCAGAGTGTACATGACTTGGCCGCCCTTCTGATACCAGACGTACGGCTCGTTCTGAACCAGATCGACGGGGCGCTCGCGGCGGATTTCGCCGGCGCGCCCGCGCAAATACGCGTCGAGTTCGTGCTTAAGGAACCGGTGCATGTTATCGCGGCCGTACTTCTGCTGCATGACCATGAGGGCGGAGTACTCGGCGAGCGTCTCGGACATCATGTTGGAGCCTTCGACGCGGCCGCCGATGAGCTGGTGACCCCACCATTGATGGCCCAGCTCATGCGCAGTGACGAAGTATGTAAAGTCGATATCGGTGGGTTTCTCGACGCGGCCGATGAAGCCGATGCCTTCAGAGAAGGGGACAGTGTTGGGAAAGGACTGCGCGAAGCCGCGGTAGCGAGGAAACTCGAGGATGCGGTACTGGCGGAATTGGAAGGGGCTGAACCTCTTTTCGTAGTAGGCAAGTCCCGCTTTGGACGAAGCGATCATATCATCCAGGTCGTAAGCGTGGGCGGCGGTGTGGTAGACCTCGATAGCGATGGGGTTGGTGGCTCCCTGATATATCTCGCGTTTGACGTCGTAGCGGGCGGAGACATACGCGAAGAAGTCGAGGGTCTTGACATTGCCCATATCGTAAGAGAAATAGTGGCGGCCGTGGGCGTGCCAGTCGCGAGTGAGGTAGCCGGGTGAGAGTGCAATCTGGTCGTCGGAAGTGCTGACGGTGGTGTGGTAACTGATCCAGTCGGACTCTGGTGTGAACAGGTTGGTGACGGCGCCTACAGGGTCGCCCCGGCGGGGGAGGAGTTCGAGCTCTGGGAGATGTTCTTCGCGGCGGCGCCGGGGATCGTCCAGCTCAATGTTCGAGTCGTAGCCGATAGTGGGGAAGTAGCCGCTGTCGAAAAACGTGCCGGAGTAGGCGAGTTCGGCGCGCTCATTGCCGTCCTTGAAGCCGCGGCTCGTGTAGCCAACTTTGAAAGTGAGGTCGAGCTTGTCGCTCGGAGCGAGGGGAGTATCGAGCTGGTAGATGGCGTAGAGAGCGCGGGGGCTGGTAGACACGATATGGAATGGGCGGTCGAAGCGTACTTCCGAGACTGACTGCTGCTGGTTGGTGATGTGGATCTGACTGATGGGCTGCGCAGTCTTGTTCTGCACGACGAAGTGGCCGGAGCCGGAGAAAGACCGGCGCTCGGGGAAAATGTCGATGTTGGCGTCGACGGCGACGATCTTAGGTTGAGGGAGACTCTCGTACTTCTTGAAGTCCCGCTCGTAGGTAGCTTGTATGTCACGGCGGTCCTTGGCGGTGAGGTATTCGTTGAGGACGTGGGAATTGTAGAAATACCATGCCCCACTGCCGATGGCGACGATGAGGAATAGCGCTGCGGCGGGGATGAGACGCGGGGCGCGCTGCGCGGCGAGACGGAGGCGCGCGCGCCAGCCGTCATCGGCGCCGCGGCGGGCGGCCGCGATGGAGACCGTGGCGAGTAAACAGGATATGGAGAGCCAGTAAGTAATGGACCAGAAGAGTGCGGGCACGAAATGGCCGTAGCCGTTCATGTCCGAGTAAGTGTAAGGCGGCGTGTTGCCATAGAGGTAGAGGGTATTCTCCCACCCGAAGTTGGCGAGGATGGGTACGATGACGGCGATGCCGATGACGATGCCGTGTCCGATGAACTTATTGGAGACTACGGTCTGGATGAAAAGCGCCAGCAGTGCGAACGTGAGCACCTGGGGAAAGGTGACCACATAGAGCTCCTTGGCGTACTGCGCCAGCTCGTAGTTGTGGTAGCCGGCCACCGTCTGCATCAGAATGCCGCAGAGACCGGTGACAGTGAGCAGGACTAGCTCGACAAAGCCGAGGGCGAAGAGTTTGGAGAACCAGTCGACGCTCTCGCCAATTGGTAGCGCGTCGTGGATGCCGGAAAAGTTAGTGTCGCGCTCGCGCCAGACGAGCTCGGCGGCGTAGAGGGCGGCGACAATGTAGAAGAAGAGTTCCGCGCCGCCTTCGACCGATTGGAGCATGAGGTAAGTCACCGGCCAGACGTTCTGGTCGGCCACATGGCCGGCGTAGTGGCCGTTGTTAATAGCAAGGCCGGCCATGAGGATGACGAGGCCCCAGAAAGGCACTTCGCGCAGAATATTGGAGATGCGCAGGCGGGTGAGCGAGGCAAGCTGCGCTAAACTTGTCCCGGCGCCGAAGACCTGGTGAACGGTGGGTAGCTTCGCCGCAACCAGGCTGCGCCGAGGCGCCACGGCAGTTAGCTCCTGCTCGCGGGCCACCGCGGCCCGTTTGCCGCTGGAGCGGGCGGTCAGCGCCTCGACCGACATGGGAAAGAACCTCCAGAGAGCGATGAGAGAGAGCAGGCCGGTTCCGCCCCACAGCAGGCGGTTATACAGGAAGACTCCGGCGGTGGAGTGCAGCGACCAGGAGTAGAGAAGCGTGTTACGTTCGACCACGGTCCAGTAACGAGTGATGGCGTCGTTGTATAGGAAGCCCACGGGGTCGAGGATGCCGGACCAGAAACGCTCGAGCGAGCGCGTAGCGCCGAAAATAGTGATCCCTATGAGGTAGAGCATGAAGATCGCCGCGCCCTGCAGGTAGACGATGAAGATCTTGCGCGATAGGGCGGCGACCAGGAAGAATAGAGAGCCCAGGAAGAATATCTGGAAGACCACGATGGAGACGAACGGCTGCAGATACCAGGAAAGGTGGTTGGGGCCGATGCGGGCGTGGTCGGCCCAGGGGGCCAGGGTGCCGAAAAACTCGCCGAAGAGCAGGCCGGAGAAGGCGAACACGGTAGCGACGAACGACCCGGCCCAGCGTCCGCCAATGTAGGCGACCTTCGAGATAGGCTTGGTGAAAAGGATCTGGATGGTGTCGCGCTGGAAATCGCGCAGGATGGAGGTGCCAAAGATAGCGGCGATCACGATGATGCCGAAGAAGGCGATGCCAATGTCGTTAAAGATGTTGGCATAGGGGCCGTTGAGCAGCACCTTGCCGTTGGAGCTGCCGATGGGGCCGAAGCCCTCGCTGGCGACATCGAGAAAGCTGAAGGTGAACCAGACGGCAAAGTAAATGTAAGTAGAGAGGCTCTTGAAGCGGAACTTGAGCTCGAAGGTGAAGAACTCCCAGAACTTGGCCATATCGTTGTCTCCCTGGCTGGATTAATTCTTCGCCTGGCCGGCGAGGTTAACGAAGTAGACGTCTTCGAGGACGGAGTCGACCGGGCGGAAGCTCTCGCCGGGACTGGAGACGGCGAAGACGCGGACCTCATGCAGGCCGCCGATGAGATGCGTGGAGACCACGTTGAAGCCGGTTTCGAGGGCGCGGAGCTCATCGTCCGTGGCCACAACCTTGGACCAGATCTTTCCGCGCAGGGATTCGAGGGCCTCGGCGGGCGCGCCTTCGAGCAGAAGCTCGCCGTTCGAAATGATGGCCATGCGGGGGCAGAGCTCGCGCACGTCTTCGACGATGTGCGTGGAGAGGATGACGGTGACGTTGGAGCCGATGGAGCTCAGCAGGTTGAGGAAGCGGTTGCGCTCCGCCGGGTCGAGGCCCGCGGTAGGCTCATCGACGATAATCAGCTTCGGGTTGGCCAGCAGGGCCTGGGCGATGCCGAAGCGCTGCTTCATTCCGCCGGAGTAAGTGCTCAGGGCCTTCTTGCGCACTTCCCACAGATTGGTCTGGTTCAGTATGGCGTCGACCATCTGCTTGCGCTCAGTCTTGTTGGCGACGCCTTTCATGACCGCCAGGTGCTGCAGCATGTCGATGGCGGAGATCTTCGGGTATACGCCGAACTCCTGTGGCAGATAGCCAAGGATCTTGCGCACCTCGTCCTTTTGGGTGAGCACGTTAAGCCCGTCGAGGTCGATCGAGCCGGAGTCCGGGTCCTGAAGGGTTGCAACCGTGCGCATGAGCGAGCTCTTGCCCGCGCCGTTCGGACCTAAAAGGCCGAACATGAGGTTGCCGATAGTGAGCGAAAGGTTCTTCAGCGCCTTTACGCCGTTGGGATAGGTTTTGGACAGACCGGTGATCGTAAGCGCCAAGGGAACTGCCTCCGATCTCGCAATTTTGGTCAGCTTTTCCCGGCTGTGTCAAGTTTTGTGTGGGGCGTGTGGGGCGCGCCCATGGCTGGCCGGCCCTGGAAGCTGGTAATGAATCGGCCCATGCCTGCGCTTGGTTCCTATGCAGCTTCGCGTCATCGAGTGACAGCCGATGTGGGGCAGGATGCCATCCAGGATGCCATCCCGCCCGCCGGCTGCCGACCGCAGGTGTCACTAGACTCGATAATGGATGCTACAGTCACTGAATCGTCCTGGCGCCGTTTTGTCTCGCTATTGCCGGAGCGGAACGCGTAGCCTTCCACTTGGACGCCCCCCCCGTCCATAGGGCGCCGCCAATCGCGATTACCTGCGCCGCACTCGCTGAAGCTGCACCCGGCAGAGCGCTCAATCGGTCGAAGCCTGGTCGTTAGAACACGTAGCGCCGCGGCACTGCCCAGCTACGGCCTGAAGCGACCTGGACCCGAACTAAAACAGGATATTCTTTTTCTGTTCTTCGAGCAGATCGGCATCGAGACCCGGGACTTTGAGAAGTTCCTCATACGTCTTAAACGCGCCTTTATCGGTACGGTATCGGACGAGCAGTTCCGACTGCGCGGCCGTGAACGAAAGACCGGTCTCGATCTCTTTCGCGGTGGACGTGTTGATATTGAGAGGCTTGCCGAAATTCCGCGAAAGGTAGCTGATTACGGAATTCACGTCCTCGTCAGAGCCTTCCGCGCCGCGAGACACCATGTCATCCACCACATATGTCCACTGCTTTTTGGGATACTTGGAAGTCGTCACCTGATCGAGCCCATGGCAGTCGGAGCACATTCTGACAAAAATGGCCTTGCCTTTGCCCTCGGGCAGGTCGTCGCTATCGGTGGCGCCGGAAATGACGGCAGCCACGCCAAACATGGAAATCACGAACAGTACCCAGCGCACGATACTTCTAGTTTGCCACAGGTTGAACTCGTCAAAATGCTAAAGCCTCAACCTCCCGGACCTCCCAGGGTGCGTAACCGATCTGGGGGAGACGGATTCAGAGGCTGCCGCGCCGTAATCTCGCCGGCCTTTTCCATTCACGGTAACCCATTGACTGTACTGGCCAAGCACGGGGGCGCACGGGGCTCTCTCGGCACATGCGTGCAGCGTTCACACTCATGTGAACGCGAAATGTTGTGTGCCGAGCATGTTC
>PLDF01000025.1 GCA_003135055.1 Bryobacterales bacterium
TGCCCTGCTCGCGGTTCTGGGTGCAGTCCTCCTCGTCCTCACCATCGCCTGCGTTAATGTCATAAATCTGCTGCTCGCCCGCAGCGCACAACGGCACGGAGAATTCGCCGTTCGTGCCGCGCTGGGCGCATCGAAGCGGCGCATCGTCCGCCAGCTGATCACCGAAAGCCTGTTGCTGGCTGCGCTCGGGGGCGCGCTCGGCCTGGGCGTGGCCGTGGCCGGCGTCCGCGCGCTCATCGCGCTCAGTCCCCCTGGACTCCCGCGCGTCAACGCCATCACCGTGGATACTATGGCGTTCGCGTTCGCTTTCGCTGTCACCACCCTCATCGGCGTAGTCACGGGGCTCATTCCCGCCCTGCACGTCTCCCGCGAAGAGGTTCGCCCCCGACTCGAACAGACCTCGCGTCGTACCGCCGGTGGCCATGCATTCACCCGTCGCGCCCTCGTCGTCACAGAAGTCGCGCTGGCTCTGGTCCTGCTCGTTGGCGCAGGCCTGCTGCTCCACAGCATGCGTCGCCTGCTCGCCGTCGATCCCGGCTTCAATCCCGCGCACCTGCTCACCATGCAGGTCCAGACCTCCGGCCGTCAGTTCGACGACCTGGCCTCCGCGCCTGGCGCAGGCGACAGCGTACGGCGCCGCTTCTTCCGGAAGGCCCTCGACGCCGTGCGTCGCGTACCCGGCGTAAAACAGGCAGCCTTCACCAGCGCTTTGCCGCTCAGCGGCGACCCCTCATGGGTGACCACGTACGGCGCGCAATTCGAAAATGACGATCCCACAGGCGGCTACAACGTAACGCGTTACGCAGTAGGCCCGGACTACTGTCAGACCATGGGCATTCCCGTCCTCAGCGGCCGCTGCATCGACGAAAAAGACACGATCACATCGCCCCAGGCGGCGCTGATCAGCAATTCGCTGGCGAGAACTGAGTTTCCGGGCAAGAATCCCATCGGCAAGCGTCTGCATGTCGGCCCCACCAACCGGCCGTGGTATGTCATTGTCGGCGTCGTCGCCGACGTGAAGCAGGACTCTCTGGCCGTCAACCAGCCCGATGCAGTCTATCTCTCCACCGAGCAAACCTGGTTCGCCGACGACACGCTCTCCTTCGTCATTCGCACCCGTGGCGACCTGGCCCTGCTCGCCCCCGCCACCAAAAACGCCATCTGGTCCGTCGACAATGATCAGCCCATCGTCCGCGTCGCCACTATGGACGCCCTGCTCGCCGTCACTGACGCGCAACGGAGCTTTGTCCTGATCCTCTTCGAGGCCTTCGGCCTTGCGGCGCTGGCGCTCGCAGCCGTCGGCATGTACGGCGTGCTGGCGGGCAGCGTCGTCGAGCGCACCCGCGAGATCGGCGTGCGCGCTGCCCTGGGCGCCTCGCGAGGCAACATCCTGGCCATGATCCTGCGCGACGGAATGCGCCTCACCGCCCTCGGCGTCCTCATCGGACTCTGCGGCGCAATCGTCGCGGGCCACGCGTTGGTCAGCCTGCTCTATGGCATCTCCAGTCTCGACTGGATGACTTACCTTGGCGTCGTCGCCCTGCTCACCGCCGTTGCCGGCGGCGCTTGCTGGCTCCCGGCATGGCGCGCCGCCCGCGTCGACCCCTCCATCACTTTGCGCGCCGAGTAACGTTGCGGGATGCGCAGGACTGCGTCGACAAGGTAAATTCGTCTGCATGGTGAAAGCAGCCGTTTGGATGTCGGTCGCCGGTGCGCTCCTGGCTGGAGCCATGGGCGCAAGTGCGCAGGCAAGTGGCATGAATGCGGGAGCAGCCATGCCTCCCATGAGTGGAATGCACGCATTTCCGCCGCCCGAACAGTTGCCGGTCCCGGTGCGCATGACCGGCATCGGCAATTCCCATATCGCAATCAAAGCCACTCCCGAGGCCCAGGTCTGGTTCGATCAGGGTCTCACGCTGCTTCACGACTTCTGGGACTACGAATCCGCGAAGGCTTTTGAGCAGGCCATCCGCACCGACCCGCAGTGCGCCATGTGTTACTGGGGGCTCGCGCAGGCGCTCGAGTTCCGCGGTGAAGAGGACAAGGTTTACGCACCAAAGGCCCTCGATCAGGCCGTGAAGCTGGAGCGCAGAGCCAGCGGGACCGACCGGCTGTATATCGAAGCCGCCGTGGAGGAATCGCACAACGAGTCGGCACAGACGGTCGCCCTCTATCGCAAGCTGGCGAAAAAAGAACCCCACGACGCGGAGGCCCGCATCTTCCTTGCAAATGCCCTCGGCGATGGTTTCGACGACAACGGCGACCCCAAACCCGGCATGAAAGAAAAGATCGCGATCCTCGAGGCCGTGCTCAAGGACGCGCCCAACGATTCTGCCGCGAATCACTACTGGATTCATGCCATGGAGCCGAGCAATCACCCGGAGCGCGCCATTCCGAGCGCCGCGCTGCTGGCCAGTCTCGCGCCCACCAGCGGCCACATGGTGCACATGCCCGGCCACATTTATTACCGGGTAGGCGACTACGCAAACGCCGATCGCTGGTTTGCCGCCTCAACGGCAGCCGATGAGCGCTACATGCGTGAGCAACACGTGAGCGTCGACGACGACTGGAACTATGTCCACAAC
>PLDF01000371.1 GCA_003135055.1 Bryobacterales bacterium
GATCGCTCGCCGGCACCCACTCCACAATCGCCCAGCTGGTGGTCAGCTCGCGCAGCAGCCCGGCAATCTCCTTCAGCGGGATTTGCTCCGAAAGCAGCAGATGATGGATCAGCCCCAGCATCATCACACAGTCAAAACGTGCCCGCGACCGATCCAGCAGCGCCAGGTTCTCCGCATTGCGCCATCCCGCCGCCGGCGTGGGCCGTGCCGGATTCGCGATCAGCGGCGCAACGTCCAGGTCCCGCCGCTGCGCCTCGCGCCAGTTCTCCTCAGTCGCCTGCAGATCCGTATCCCAGGCCATGACGTTTGCGCCGCACTCCGCCGCAATGCGCGAATACACCCCGCTGTTCGCTCCCAGGTCGAGGACATGCTTTGGCTGCGCAGCGGTCAGGGCATCCCGCACAAACTGCCGCTTCAACTTCTGATCCTCAGCGCTGTAGTGGTCGGCCGAGGACGCATACCCGCTCCAGCGCGACGCGCGCTGCCCGGACTGCAGCCCCTTCTCAACACGCCGCAAATGTCCACGCAGCCTGCGAAGGTTACGCCGCAGCACGGCCAGCGCCACATCCTCGCTCTGCCGCACCCGTGTGTTCTGTGCTCCTTTTCCGCCGCTCTTTTCCAGCATCAGCGGCAGCGTCACCAGCGAGCGGAACGGCTCCCGCCACCGCTGCCACCGGCTCAGGTGCGGAGCCAGATCGGCCGGTTCGTACCCGTCGCGCTTCTGCATCGACGCCACCAGCGGCCATCCCAGATACTGATACGCCGCCAGCGGCAGCAGGAACGTCCGCACGAACTGCCCGTACGCCAGCCACAGCGGGCTCGCCGGATCGCGCTCCTCGACCGACAGCACGTCCACCAAAACCGGCCGCGTTCCACGGAACAACACATTCAGCGGCGTCGCATCTTTCAGGATCAACCCCTGGTCCAGCAATCCCTCGCACAGATCCAGAGTCAGATCCGCCGCCGCAATCCACGCGCTCGGTGTCCACTCCCACGGATAGGAAGGAAAGAAGACCCGCGGATGCTCGAGGGTCAGATCGCCATTTTCATGAGGGATGAAACGGGTTTCAATCAGCCGTCCCTGCGCAACCCACTCCTGCGCCGTCTTCGACTGCAGGAATCGGAGCGCGGCCTTTGCATGCTCAGGATGGACTTCGCGAAGAACACGATCCCCGGCGATGCGCAGGGAGCCAGCGGGATCACGAAAGGTCTCGAGCGTGAGCTNNATTTTGGAACGCAGGATGAACAGCCCTCCGGCCAGCATCGACCCTCCCACCTGAACTGCCAGCAGACCTGAGCCCGGATCCACATAGCCGTATGCGGGTTTGGTCAATGCCGCGAGCAGTACAACCAGTTCAACCGATGCGAGTGCCACGAGGGCGGTGCGGCGAACAATGTGCACAGAAAACCCTGCCTCCCTTATTACAAATCTGCGTAATCCCATGTAGACGGGGTAGGCCCCAAAAAGTTGCGGCACGGTCTGGGCTTATCTCCCACCCCGTGCTCAGCCGTTCAAGAGCATACATACCTGATACCCATTGTGCCCTCCCCCACAGGGGGCATATCGCGCAAACCGCACTCTCAGCGTTACCGGCGTACCCTGGTTTCGCTCCCCGCGCCCAGCCGCTACAATCAGGCCTGACACTTGCAAACAGACATGACCGCTCATCTCGAATCCACCCTTGTCGCCAATCTCCAGACCGCAGCCCAGCAGGCCGGTCTGACCGTCCTCTCCATCGATACAGGATCCGACTTCAACGGCCATCCCACCACGCGCTTTCGCCTCGCCACCACCGCCGAAGCCCCTGCGGAGCGCACCCTCCTGCTCGAGCTCAGCGAAGCCTTCGACTTCCACAAGCCCGAATTGCTGCCGGAGATGACCACCCACCTGTGCGAGGCCGCCAATCGACTCCGCAACCCGCGGCCCGACGCCTATGTCACTCTCGCCGGCCTGCCCGTCAGCTTCAGCGACTTTGCCTGGCCGTTTCATCGCTCCACTTCCGGCGCCGACACATTCATCGTCCACGGCACGCTCCATCTCGAAGATGGCACACCATCGCCGCTCCACACCCTGGTTTCCGCCAGCATGACCGTTACATTCGCGGAGATCGTCCCGGCGCCCGAGCAGCCCTACGCCGAAACCTTCATCTACAACGCAGTGGGCAAAACGCTCGACCGTGGCCAGCTCGAGCTGCTCAAGAGCGGTAATCGCCAACCCGTCCCCGTCACCACGCGCTACTACAGCCGCTGGCAAAAGAAGTTCCTCTTCACCGAAACCAATGATGCAGAGCGTCTGGAATACCTGCTGCGCAAGATCTATTGGCTCAGCGGCGTGCTGGGCGAGAGCAAGCCGGTCTGGATCGCCGACCCGCGCGACGCGCAATATCTGAACACCACCGAGGCCGACTTGCTGCGCCGGGCCGGAGACAAAGCCGGCGAGGGACTGCTCACGCTGGAAGGCGAATTTGCCGCGGCCACGCCAGCCCTGCTAGCCCGTGCCCCAGAGTACCAAGCCAAGCTGGAAGCCGCCTTGAACTTCACCAAGCCGCAGTTCAACGAGTCGATGCGCTCCGGGCATGCGAATATGTAGCTCGATCCGAGCGCTAGAACAATAGACCTGTACGGGACATGTTTATGGGTTTAAAGGGGCGTAAACCGGCGGTATGACTTGAAGAAAGTATGGCTGAAGTCTCTCCAAGCCTCGACCGCAGGTGTCAGACACAAGAGCACCCTCGTCGAACAAGACGCTCGAATGGAATACGTCACGACTGGGAATACCGCCGGGACAGAGTTTCCCTTCCTCGTGCCACACCTGAAACCACGAGATGTGCGGCCCAATTGAAAGAGTCGTAACACCGCTGGAGTCTGTCTTAAGGTCAACGCGGATGGAGTGCCGTCTTGCCTCTTTCACAGTAGCGCCCATAAAAACCACCAGACGCTGGTTGGCAAGCGGCATGGAATCCTTGAGTCGCACCAATACGAACCGCACTTGTCTGTCTTGCGACGGCCCGCCCTGTTGAGCGTTGGCACCGAAATACGTTCCTATCAAGATGCAGACGGCAAGAAGCTTACGCACGGGAGTCTCCCAAACCCTAGCGCTCTGACCCTGCGTATCATATTACGCCTGAGTCACCAGCTATCCGGACACTATCCCAAGAAGGCACCCAGTATCTCGCCTAACACCGTCCCGCCGCAAGCCGCGCAAAACCGC
>PLDF01000140.1 GCA_003135055.1 Bryobacterales bacterium
TGGCCGCTTTGGCTTCCGCGATGGGAGCTTCCTTTTGCGTCTTCCGGATCTTCATGCCCACCGCGGCCGCACCGCCGCCCAACAACAGAAAAGGTAGCTTGGGCATACCGGGCATCACCGCCAGCGCCACCAGTTAGTTTCAACGCCTTACTTCTACGACCGGACATAGAAGGACGTTACCCGCCGCTAAATTCTTGACACCGGAGTTGTGGCCATAATAGGGTAAGGTGGTCAAGAGACTCTTTCGAAAGGACACAGCAGTGGTAATTAATCTGGAACCGGAGCAGCAGCGCGTGGTCGACCTGGCGATCCAGTCGGGCGCGTTTCATAACTCGAATGAAGTGATTGCCACGGCGCTGTCGATGCTGGCCGAGGAAATCGAAGATGGGGCAGGCTCGGAAGCGCGAAGCCATGAGCCGCGCTTCACGCTAGCCGAGGTGGAAGCTGAATTGCGTGCGCTCGGCAAACTAGAGTGACGGAATACCTCATTACCTTCGCGGGCCGCCGCCAAAAAGGAGTTGAAGGATTTGCCGTCCGATGCATGGGCCGGATGTTTCCCAGAATTCGCGAACTGGCTGGAAACCCGCGTCCCGCCGGCGGTGCGGTAAAATTTGGAAAGGTACCCGTGACACTCACCGTTGACATCACACCAGAGGTGCAAGCCGCACTCGTACGTCAGGCCGCCGCCCACGGTCGCGCGGTCGAGGTGCACGCTGCCAGTCTGCTTGAAGAGGCTGTCCATCTTCCGCTCGCGTACCCGCCGCAAGACCAGACTGCTCGCCCCAAACGCCAGCGGCCCTCCGGCAGAAAGAGCCTGGCGCAGTTGTTTGCGGAATCTCCGTTCAGAGGTCTTGACCTCGATTTCCAGAGGGACTGGGATTTGGGCCGTGACTTCGAACTATGAAGGGCTTTCTACTTGACACCAACATCCCTTCGGAGATGACCCGCCCCAGTCCGCAACCGAGTGTGTCCGGATGGCTCGACGATGCCGATGACGATCAGTTATATTTCAGCGTAGTCTCGCTCGGCGAGGTTCTGAAGGGCGTTACCCTGCTTTCAGAAAGCAAGCGCTGCAGCGAACTGCAGCAGTGGCTCGATGAGACGCTGCGGCCTTGGTTTGAAGGCCGCGTCCTGCCGGTGAACCAACCGATTGCCGAACGCTGGGGCGTGCTGACCGGGCAATGTCAGTTGAAGGGAAGGCCGCTCAAGGTGGTAGACGGTTTCATTGCAGCGACGGCTCTGGAACACGATCTTACCGTCGTGACACGCAACGTGAAGGATTTTGCCGGTCTCGGCGTCATGGTCCTCAATCCTTGGGACGCCGTGTGAGAGAAGCACGGTTACGGGATGTGATTGGAAAAAAGTTGACCTATCGGGAGTTGGCCGTGGCGTAGCGCCGAACGCCAGGACGGAAACTAAAGAGCAGGGATAATAGAGGAGGGAGACTGATCAAATGACGAGGCCGTGGAAACAGCTTCTCCGCAAGTGTCCGCTCTGCGGCTATAAATTCCGCAACAGTCTCGACAGGACCGCACACATGAACGAGCAATGTCCCAAAAGAGGGCGGATTCCTCAAGGCGGGGAGCCGTGGACCTGCCAAGGTGGGCTCCCGAGTCTGGGCAAGCGGCGTTGATCGTAAGGGCCTGTGGTAGTGAACCAGACATACGAAACACGTCAACACCGATTTAGGGCCTTCCGGCGTTGTGCCAGAACCCACCCCTTGTCATACACCCCAGGTTCTAATTCTAGTAAAAGCCGTGCGGCTCGTTCCGGCGTGGAAACCGAGGGGAGCGGCCCCAGACAAATGTGATCTGGTAAATTGAGGCATGTCCGTCTTGACATCCCTCGATTGGCGCATGGTTCGCGACCAATATGATATTCGCGAGCGAACACACCACGAGATGTTAAAAGTCCACCAGAGCGGCGACGTCTCAAGCTTCATCGACTTGCTACTCGGGATTAGTGATCCTTCCGGGAATTATAGTGCCGCCGAACATGGAATCGGCCCAAAGGTCCTCGACCAGAACATACGAGTCGAAGGGCGTCTTCTGGAGGTCGTGACACAGTTTCTCAGCCTGACCAATGCACACGAAGTACCCCCGATCATCCGCGGGGCAAGTCTCCGGTATTTTCAGATTGGCGTCGGATCTGAGGCGTCATGCATGGTCAATCCGCAATTCTGCTGGGTTGCAAACGTGCGAACGATTTGGACGCACCTAGTCTACAAGCACGACTTCAGCACAGCGGACGATGCTCTTGATTTGTACCAAGAGGCGGATGTCGCCTCCGAGATGGCGTATAGGCAGTGGCAGGCTCTGCATGCGGAACTTGCGGATACAATCCCGCAGATTTTAGAAGAGGGTGTCAAGCTCGCCAAACACGCTAACGTGATCCCCGGCCCAATTCGATACCTTTGGGTGGATGCGATCGCAAACCAGCTCTACGCTGACCATCGCGAATAAAGCACACCGGCAAGGCGCCCCGACAGTGGGTTAAGCCAAGATAGCTCCTTTACCATTCGATAGCAGGCGTAATGCGTAAGACATTGATACTAAATACCTATTCTTTTAAGCTGCCCTCGGCTCCTGCTCCTCTGGCGCGTGGCGGCGCGCGTGGAAAATGACGGGTAGTGTCCTAATGATGACACTACCAAATGACGCCGGTCGCGCTGGGTGGGACAATAGCAAGCATGTTCAGAGCTACGAAGCATGGAATCCTGGAAATCGCCGCCGCGGCCTTTATGGCTGTGCTCGTTCACCCGATACAGGCACAATCCAAAACGGAAAAGGAAGCCGCGATCTTAAGGTACAAGAACAAGTTTCTCCTCGTGAAGAAGGCCGGTGTTTCCGTGGGGCTGTTGTCGGAGGGATTGATGTGCAGTCGGCCGGGGCACGGCACGGTTAATATCGTCAATGACGCGGACGACATCCAATTGCTCGATGAATTTCACTGTGGCACCGAACCCGTACACAAGGGCGAAGCCCTCCAGATTTTAGCCGTCCGGCTAACGAAAACAGGATATTTTTTCGACGTTCAGTGTCTCTCCCCACACTCAATCACGCGCGGAGTTGGTGCCTTCGCTCATCCGAGTATGGAACGAGGGCAAGCGCACATAGCAGTTCGAGCAGGCAATGATGGGAAGGATTTCGCTGCCGCTGATGCGCTTGCAGCTCAGTGGTTCACGCTCTTAGACGGCACCAACCCTGCGGATGCTGCTCAGTTGGGAAACACGGCAACTGGGATATTCGTGAATCAGGTGAAGTTGGGAATGTCGTTTGCTGAAGTCGAAAGTGCCTTGGGCGTTCCGCAAACACGCGTGGATTTGGGTGAAAAGGTTCTGTATAAATACAAAGACATGACGGTCGAATTTCACCAGGGGAAGGTAACGGATGTTCGTTGAAGTTTGGATGTTGGTCGCTCGTATTTCATTGATTCAGATGCCGGGCAAGTGGCAACGCGACCCGGAGAGAGAAGATCACAAAGTCACGCGTTTTGCGTTCAAACTATCGATAAAGCGAGCAGCTTCGTTCTCAGTGGCAAAAGTGCTGTCGTTGATTAGTGTTCCGTCCAGCCTCTCTGCTCGAAACCTTCCCCCCGAGTCCTTGGCGATGTATCCAAGGACAGGCGACAAGCCCGGCATCTCCCCAACTGCAACCCTGCCATCAGGGCAATTCATGAAGCGGCTGTCCACAGCATGATCGTACCATGCTAGGCCTTATGCTCATGCTCTTCTGAGGGGAAGTCAGCCAAGCGCCCAGTAAAGGGCGATCCGGCCGCTGTTGAGAAGCCCGGCAACGTGCTCGCGACGCTGGCCGTCGTTGAAGCTTCTGGGCGTGGTTGATCTGCTGGGGAGTGAGTTTGGAGGTCCGCCGGAACTCACGCCTCGGCCTCTCGCGGCCTTCACTCCGCTGCGTCGCTGATAAGGCTGCGTTCCAGTTCGGCATTATGTGGCGCTCAACATAATGATTATGTCCCCAGTCTTTGGGGGAAGTGGCGCCCCTATTGCAGATTCCCCAGCGACTGCACCCGCTGCCCCGACGGTATCTCATTATGCGCCAAAAACATCAAGTTAGGCATGGTAGGCTCCACGATCTGCCTCAGGTAATAGCGCGCCCCCGAGGACGTCACCACCGCCACCGGCGTCTCCGCAGACGCAATCCGCGCCGAAATCCGATTCAAAATGTCGCGAATGGCCTGCGGCG
>PLDF01000392.1 GCA_003135055.1 Bryobacterales bacterium
CGGGCATGTTCGCCACGGCTACCTTCTTCAGCACCGAGCAGTATACCTTCACGTCCGTGCCAGCGTCTGCCATCCTGCATTTGCATGATCGCGACTGGGTTTTCATCCCTGCGCAAGGAAAATTTCGCCGCACCCAGGTTACCAGTGGCGCACAGTTGCCCAACCAGATGCAAGAGATTCTAACCGGGCTACAACCCGGCCAGCAGGTCGTCTCCAATGCGGGCACCCTGCAAAATGCAATTGACAATGAGTAACGCGGAACTCGCTGGCTCTGGAAAACTCACAGGCTCAGGGAAAAAACGATGATCCGCAGGCTCGTAGACTTCGCGCTGAATAACCGGTTCGTGGTGCTCACCGCCGCCATCCTGGTAACCTTTGCCGGAATTCTTGCCTTCCACGACCTGCCGATCGAGGCCTATCCAGATATTGCCGACAACTATGTCACCATCATCAGCCAATGGCCCGGGCGTGCCGCCGAGGAAGTCGAGCAGCAGGTCACCATCCCCATCGAAATTCAGGTGAACGGAATTCCGCACCTCTCCGTTATGCGATCCGAGTCCCTGTTTGGCCTCTCGTACATGACGCTCGTCTTCGATGACTCGTCCATCAACGACTGGAACCGCCAGAAGGTTCTCGAAAGGCTCACGCTCGTTTCGATGCCGCCAGGCGTCCAGCCACAAATAGGAACGGATTGGAGCCTGACGGGTCAGATCTATTGGTACACGATTCGAAGTACAAATCCCAGTTACGACTTGATGGACCAAAGGTCCATCGAAGACTGGGTCCTGCTAAAGGAATTCAAATCTGTTAAGGACGTCGTCGACGTATCCGACTTCGGCGGCACGGTTCGCGAGTATCAGGTGCGCGTGGACCCTGCCAAGCTGGTGTCCTACGGATTAAGCATCGGTCAGGTAGAGCAGCAGCTCACCATCAACAACATCAATGCCGGCGGAAGCTTCGTGGAGGCGGGTTTGCAGCAGATGAACGTCCGCGCAGTCGGACTCTACCGCAACCTGCAGGATATCGAGCAGACCGTTTTGACGACAAAAAATGGGACGGCGATCCGCGTCAAGGACATCGGGATCGTGGAGATGGGCCCGAGAATTCGATTGGGGCACATGGCCAGAGCGACCCATCGTCCCGATGGCGTAATCGTCGATGAAGCCGACGTCATACAGGGCAGCGTGCTAATGCTCAAGGGGGCGGAGGAAGGACCCACGCTCGATGCGATTCACGACAAGGTGAAACAGCTCAATGAACGCATCTTGCCTGAAGGCGTGAAGATCGTTCCGATGCTGGATCGGAGCGATCTCCTTCATTTCACGCTGCACACAGTGGAACACAACCTGGTGGAAGGCATGATTCTGGTTACCATCATCCTGCTCCTGTTCCTCGGAAACGTTCGCGCCGCCTTGATCGTTGCGATCACGATACCGTTTTCCTTGATGTTCGCTTCGATTTGGCTCGATTTGAGCAAGATCCCCGCCAACCTTCTCTCACTGGGCGCCTTGGATTTCGGAATGATGGTGGACGGCGCCGTTGTGATGGTCGAGAACATCGTCCGGCACCTGAACCATCGCCAAAGTAGTCACAGCGCTGACGACGGAAGCGACACCAGTCCCAGACATAACACAGTACACGTCAAGTCGGTTGCGGAAGCAATCCGCGAGGCCTGCCACGAAGTTCAGAGGCCCGTGTTCTATGCCATCGCCATCATTATCACCGCCTACATGCCGATTTTTACGCTCCAACGCGTGGAAGGTAGGTTATTCAAGCCGATGGCCTGGACAGTGGCGTTCGCTCTCCTAGGCGCCATGACCTATGCGATTCTGGTCGCACCGGTTTTGAGCGCCTGGTTGTTCCGCAGCGGAGTCAAGGAATGGCACAACCCGGTTATGACTTCGCTGACGAAGTGGTACCGAAACGAGGTCCGGCGTGCGATCGATTTCCGCTGGATAACCATAGGCGTTGGAACGGCCGCCTTCCTGGTAGAGATGTACCTTACTTTTAGCGGCATCATTGGTGCCGAGTTCTTACCGCATCTCAACGAAGGCGCGATTTGGGCGCGTGGCGCCATGGCGAATAGCACAAGCCTTACGGAAGGTGAGCGCTTCGCCACCCAATCTCGTCACATCTTCGCTTCGTTTCCCGAAGTCACCACGGTCGTATCGCAAGCCGGGGAGCCCGACGACGGAACCGACACGGGTGGATTCGGCAACACCGAGTATTTTGTGGACTTGAAACCCAAGGAGCAATGGCGGCCTATCTTTCATCAGGACAAGGATGAACTGATTGCCGCGATGAATCGCGAGGTTCAGAAATATCCAGGGGCTTTCTGGAATTTCTCGCAGCCCATTGAAGATAACGTCGATGAGACGCTGACCGGAACGAAAGGCGGACTTGCGGTCAAGCTTTACGGTCCCGACCTGGACGTTCTCGAGGATAAGGGGGAACAGATCAAGGAGGTCATGGCCCAGATTGGTGGAATACACGATTTGGGTCTTCAGCGCGATACGGGCCAGCCGAACCTCGATCTCACAGTCGACCGTCAAGCGGCAGCGCGGTTCGGCATCAACGTGGCGGACATACAAGATGCCGTGCAAACGGCCGTCGGCGGTTTTCCGGTCAGCCAAGTCCTGCAGGGAGAGGCTGTCTATAACTTAACCGTGCGTTATCAGAGGCAATATCGCGACACGCGGGAGGCAATTCAGGATGTTCGCCTCCTTTCCCCATCGGGCGAGCGTGTATCCTTGGCGCAATTAACGAAGGTGCAGGTTAAAGACGGCGCCTACGACATCTACCGCGAAAAAAACTCGCGGTACGTTGCCATTCGTTTCGAAGTGCGTGACCGCGATCTGGGATCCACCGTCCAGGAAGCCATCGCCAAGATTGACCAGAATGTGAAGTTGCCGCGAGGCTATCACCTCGAGTGGGCGGGGGAATACGAAAGCGAGAAGCGTGCCGAAGCTCGACTCCTGATCATCGTTCCGATCACCATCTTGATCATCTTCATCATTCTCTACACCATGTTTCGCTC
>PLDF01000075.1:0-1337 GCA_003135055.1 Bryobacterales bacterium
GAGAAAACTGGGAAAATGAGTAGCTGGATCGACTGTTTATCCAATCCGGTTGGACGGGAAGTCCGTCGAAGCTGACGATCCGCTTGCGTAGAGTCGCAAGGGTGCTTAATGCGCCTGTGTGGGATAGCTGGAGGCGATGAGGGGTTCACCCCATAGATAACGTGAGGCAACTGCCGGAACTTGACGTTAATTGGAAACGAATTCTTGTTGAGCATCACTAACCATGAAACGAATTAGAGTCTCATCGGCGGGAATTAATAGGATGGTGCGCAGTGAAATCAAGAGGGGGCTGGAACTCCAGAACGGCCTGGAAGTGGACGCCTTGGTCCGAAATGTGGCTTCCGTATTGGTCTTGACAGGTGCTTCCGGCCCGGCGCACAGCCGCGTTGGCTTACGGTTGCCTGCCGCCGAATAATCCGAACGTTAAGATCCGAAACCACCACGGCATGGCCGGCGGCTTGGAGAGTATCTGCGCAGTGCGGAACATCGCGCCGTTGAAACTACGCGGCTCGGCGTGGGCGAAAACAATGAACACTTTCATCCGGATGAGTATTTTTCAGATGCGGTTCCGTAATCAAACGTTTCATGGGTGGGTGCTGGACTCCGGCATTTTGCCCAGGTCACTTGATCGCGGCTGCGACGCCGAGAATCTGCTTGCCGATCGAATCCCTCAACTCTTTAGGCAGGACGTCCCGTTGTTCAAGGTTCTTCCATGCGGCAACGGTGCGCTCGGCTGTCTCGACGGCGATCCGCCACAGCGGACTTGCCGGAATCCGCGCCGTGTCCGCAAAGCGCCGCATCTGGTCGGGGGTGATTGCGGAGAGGCTGCGACTGCCGCCGAAGCTCAGTGCCAGTGTGTCGTTCGCAATGTACGGGAGCGTTGCGACAAAATCGTAGCCCGGCGAGAGTTGGGGCGTCCGCCGGTCGGGGTAGAGGAGCGACCAGTTTTTCAAGTGCATGTCGGCATTGCCAATCAGCACCGAGAAAACGAGACGGCGGACGAACTCCCAGACGGCAGCGTCGCCCGCTTCGGCCCAGAGGACGGAGGCGATATTCGCGTAGCTGTGGAATTTGTACTTGTTGTCGGGAAACTGTCCGAAGACCTGCGCGAAATCTTCCATGTGAACGGACTCTCCGCCCGGCAAACGGTCGAAGCGCCGGACGGCGAGAGCCTTTCCCCCGGGCGTGCGTGCCTCTTCCGGGAGGCCCTTGATGTCCGCCACCGGGACGAGGCGGTTCTCAGGGACAGCGATGCCGACGCGGCGCGCCAGCTCGAGCATGGCGAATTCGTTCTCGGGGACAGCCGGGAAACGGTGGGATGGCAGCTTGACGATCCA
>PLDF01000075.1:1418-3214 GCA_003135055.1 Bryobacterales bacterium
GTCAAGCGGTGTGACCACGAGCGCGCCAGGAAGATCAGCGCCCAGGACGGCCAGCAGGAAGAATTCTCGCTCCGTATTCACTTCCGCGAGTTTCGCGAGGTATTCACGCAGGTTTCCCTCGGGCAGCAAGTTCGAGAAGAACGGTGGCACGCGGCGGGTCACGGGGCGCAGAGTTGTCACCAGCCCGCCGGTGCGGCCCTTGAAAGAGAGGCTCAAGGTCGGGCGCTGCGGATCGTCGATGTAGTCCTGCTCGAAGGCAAAGAGATGGCGGTCGCCCGCGAGGCGAGTGATGACGCCGATTTGGCGACCGTGCAGCCGGACGGAAAGCGCATTCAGTTTTTTCGGGTCAAACTTCATCGTGCGGCTTTTCGGTTGTATCCTCGCTAGAGTCGTCTGCGTAGAGGGAGCGCTCTTCGCCCTCGCCGGATTGGTCTTTGAGATGATCGCGAATCAGGGACTGCACCACGGGGACGAGGGCGCGCGGGACCATGAGGAGATCGTGGTCGAGAATGCGGACCAGTTCCAGAAGCGTGTCGTAGCGCGGCACGATCTTCCCGGACTCGATGCCGGAGACGTGCCTCTGGGTAAGACCGATGCGACTGACCAAGTCTCTCTGGGTCCAGCCGCGCTTCTTGCGCGCCTCCTTCAAAGAAAGGCGCATCTCAAGCGGGAGGCCATTGAGACGAAGCGCTTTGATGTCTTGTTTTGTATCATTATCCACGATTGATACCATATCGCATATCAGGATGAATCGCAAGTGATACCTTAAATCACAGGCAACTGGCCATATAATATAACTAAAGGTATCAAACACTGGGTAAATGGCTATCCGTACCAACTCCCTAGAAGCGCATCGCCCAAGGCGGCGTGGACCTGACTGGCGATATGCATGTCTTGTATAAGCAACGCATCGACAACGCGCAGCACCTGAAACCGCGTGCGAAGGAGTATCGGCAAAGCACCATTGACGCCCTCTTGAAAACCTGGACAGGGCTGAAGGACACCGACGTTCGGAACACCACGGCGACTGAATGTTCCCAATGGGCGGCGGGTTTTGGCAAGAGGTATTGCCCCTCGTTCTTCAACAACACGGTCGGGACGCTGCGCCAAATTCTTAAGATCGCACTTGATGCGGGCGCTCGTTACGGCAAACCGGCGAATGAACTCAAGAAAGTCAGGGTGCGACAGAAGATTTTGAAACTGCCTGAGCACGATCAATTTCCTGCGCTTGTGCAAAAGGTGAGGACGGCTGGCAGCAGATTCAGCAAGGACTGCGGAGACCTTGTTGAATTCCTGGCTTATAGCGGCGCTAGAAAAAGCGAAGCGGCTCGCGTCCTTGGTTCCGATTGTGACTTCGCCAATGGAAGAATTACAATCAAAGGCGATCCCGATACCGGAACAAAGAATTGGGAAATTCCCGTCATCCCGGTGATTCCTGACATGCGTCGGCTGTTGGAACGCATTCATTCAGAAAAGGACGAAGCGCAATGGTTAAATAATCCGGTTGTCGGCGTGCGTGAATGCCAAAAGGCGATTGACTCGGCCTGCCAGAAATTGGGAATTACCCGTTTCACTCACCACGACTTGCGGCATTTGTTCGCGACTCGCTGCATCGAATCCGGCGTTGACATCCCGACGGTTTCCCGCTGGCTCGGTCATAAGGATGGCGGTGCGCTCGCAATGAAAACCTACGGACACTTGCGCGATCAGCACTCAACCACGATGGCGCAGAAAGTCCTTTTTACCGAAACCGCGCCGAATGTCGTGCCGCTTCCCGTCGCTGATGAAGCAGTTCA
>PLDF01000355.1 GCA_003135055.1 Bryobacterales bacterium
TCAGTTGCGCGAACTCGGGAAGGCTGGCGAATTTAGAGCCCTCGCCGTAAATCCAGCGGCCCAGCTCACACTTTCTGTCGCTGACTGTGTCGGCGATCTTGATGCTGCCGTCCGGTTTGGCAAGGTACGCCGCCAGTTTGGATTTCCAGGCGACATGCGCCCGGATGACTTCATCGATGTTCATTGTTCCTCGGCCCGTGGCCCGGCTGTTCCGGCCACACCTCAATCCATCGGCCAGGTGAAGACAAACGTGACGTGTTTTGGCAATGGCTCGTCTGGAGACAGAGTTAGGCGGAGGCCGTCGCGCGGGCGGCCAGGGGCAGGAGGGCGGCGCCGAGAATGCCGGCATCGCCGCCAAGCTGGGCGGGAGCAACATGGGTCTTGCCGGGTTCGAAAACGCCGGGATCGCGGGGCATCGACTGGCGGTAAACGTAGCTGCCTTCTCTGAGGGTGGCAAACATGCGGGGCGCGAAGAGCGGCCAGGCGGCGGCTGCGCCTCCACCCATGATGTAGAGAGGCAGGTCGAGGGCGTTGACGAGGTGGGCGAGCGAGAGGCCGAGGGCGAGGCCAACTTCGTCGAAGACGCGGAGGGCGCGTTCATCGCCGGCGGTGGCGAACTGGGCGACCGTGGAGGCGCTGAAATGCGCGGATCCATTGCCATCGTGCGTGGCGGGGGGATCGAGGCCGAGTTCGCGGGCGCGGCGGACGATGGAGGTGGCGGAGGCATACATCTCGAGGCAACCGCGCGCGCCGCAGGGGCAGGGGATTCCGTCGGGAATGATGGGGCCGTGGCCGGATTCTCCGGCGGCGCCGCGCATGCCCTGCCAGATGCGGCCATCGAGAATGACGCCGCAGCCGACGCCGGTGCCGAGCGTGTACATGACGAGGGAATCGACGGCATGAGTGCGGCCGGCGCCGAGGTGGCACTCGCCATACGCGGCGAGGGCGGCATCGTGGCCGACCTGGACGGGGCGTTCGAGACGGCGCTCAAGTTCCGTGCGCAGATTGAGGCCGTCGAAACCGGTCAGGTTGGGCGGATGATGGAGGACACCGAGGGGCAATTCGATCGGGCCGGGACTGCCGACGCCGATGCCAAGGAGATCGCCGCGCTGCTTGTCGATAAGCTGGCGAATGGCGGCGGCCATGTCGTCGAGGACGGCGTGCGGGCCTGCGCCGAGGCGAGTAGGGAGACTGACGTGGTCGAGCAGTTCGCCTGCAGGCGTGACGGCGGCGACACGGAGGTTGGTGCCTCCGAGGTCCACGCCGATAGAGAAGGATTTCATTGCGAGCGGCAACTCATAATGATACGCGAGGCCAGCAGCGGGACAGTGGCTCGAAAGTGGTGCGACAAATAGCGCAGAGGCGGCAGGCCGGGGAATCGCATATCATGGTGCGGGCGGTGCCCGGGGTGGTCCGATCCGCCTCGCGGCATTCAATGAAGGATCGATCTAAAGGATCGATCCGGGTTTCGGACAACGTTCACAGCCACAAACGAAGGAGAGAAGAATGCAACGTACGGCGAGCGCCGTCTGGCGCGGAGGTCTGAAGGATGGCAAGGGCACCATTTCCAGCCAGAGCGGTGTGTTGAAGGACACGCAGTATTCGTTTTCGACGAGGTTTGAGAACGGGATCGGGACCAATCCCGAGGAGTTGATCGCGGCGGCGCACGCGGGGTGCTTCACGATGGCGCTGAGCGCGCAGCTGGGGGAGGCGAATCTGAAGCCGGATTCACTGGAGACGACGGCGGACGTGAAGTTCGAGAAGACGGAGGGCGGATTCGCGATCACGACGATTCATCTTACGACGCGGGCGAAGGTGCCGGGGGCGAGCGCCGCGAGCTTTGAGACGGCGGCGAACAACGCGAAGAACGGCTGCCCGATTTCGAAACTGTTCAAGGGGAATACGCAGATCACGCTGGATGCGAAGCTGGTGTAGCTTCGTGTGAGCCGATGGTAAGCGCCGCGGATTGCGCGGCGCTTGCTGTCTGTGAGAACCGCCAGTAGCCGGTAGCCAATCGAGGTTGAGTTCCAGAAAGAACGTATGGAACCTGTCACGCATTTTTTGACCGGAGCTTGTCTGGGCCGCTCCGGATTCAATCGCAAGACGGCGTATGCGACGCTGGCGATGACGCTGGCGGCAGAAGCGGCGGATCTGGACGTGCTGTGGGGTTTGCGCGGGCCGGTGGCGGGGCTGCAGCATCATCGCGGCTGGACGCACACGCTGGTGGGCGCGCCGGTGGTGGCGCTGGCGACGGTGGGATTTGTGTGGGCGCTGCATCGGATCCGGCGGAAGAAGCCTGTCATTCCGCCGCTATGGGGCTGGTTGTTTTTCTGCGCGCTGATTGCGGCGCTGAGCCACATCCTGCTGGATTACACGGTGAATTACGGGGTGCGGCCGTTCTTCCCGTTCGATCCGCGGTGGCATGCGTGGAGCATCGTCTTCATCGTCGACCCGTGGATTCTTCTGGCGCTGACGCTGGCGCTGGTGATTCCCGGGATTCTGGGGCTGGCGGATCGCGAGATTGGAGCGCGGAAGAAGCCGTTTCGCGGGCGTGGATGGGCGATCGCGGGGCTGGCGTTCATGGTGCTCTGGTGGGGGCTGCGCAATGCGGAGCACGGGCACGCGCTGGAGCTGGTGCGGACGGGGAATTACACGCGGGAGCCGCTGATCCGCGCGGCGGCCGAGCCCCACATCCTGGATCCGTTCCGGTGGCATGTGATCATGGAGACGCAGGATTATTTTCAGACGGCGGAAGTGCGGACGATCGGCGATCAGGTGGAGACGGACGAGCACACCGATGTGATCTACAAGACGCCGGTGACGCCAGCGGTGGCGGCGGCGAAGCAGTCGTATTTGGGGCGGGTGTATCTGGACTGGTCGAAGTGGCCGGTTACGGAGGATGTGGGGGCGGATCCGGCGCCGGGTGCGGATGCTCCGGCGCAGCCGGGATGGCACACGGTGGAGTTCCAGGATTTGCGATTTGGGTATGGGAGGCTGGGGAAAGGGCGGGAGTCACCGCTAAGCGGATGGGTGTATGTGGGCCCGGGCGGGGAGATTGAGGGAATGTTTATGCAGGGGCATGAGCAGAAGTGAGGGGAAAGTTGTGAGTTGCGAATTGTGAGGCTGGAGCTGGGAGGCGGCAATTGTTGGTGGCGTGAAGCGATTGATTGATGAGATTGTAAGATTGCCTTGACCTTGCGGGGTCTGGTCCGCAGAATGAACACTGAGCTTGATTTTTGATCGTGAGGGATGAATGGCCGCATATCTGCTGATGGTGCTGGC
>PLDF01000366.1:0-73002 GCA_003135055.1 Bryobacterales bacterium
CGAAGAGATTGCTCGCCCTTCATCGACTGGGCTTTTACGTTCGAGCTTTCACCTCCCAAGTCACCTCCAAGAGGCGTCGAATATGACTACACGGGCAAACAGTCAATTCCCGCGACCGGACTTTCACCGGCAAGATAAGCAGCCTTATGGGCTGCGAACGACCGTAAGGGAAGTGTTTTCCAGCAAAGGCACAAAACCATCCGGTCGCGGAACCGTAAGTGGAACGCAAGCGCGCGGACCCCTGCCACTGGCGCAGCCGCCGTCCGTGACCGATAATCGCAGCTATGAAGCGCGAAGCCTACGCAGCCGCTCGAACCGTCTCCCCCAGGGTTGAGGCCTATTTTGCCCGCCATCTGGCCGAGGCTGGCACGCACGGCGAGGAGCGGCTGGCTTCGCCGCCCCAGGCGGAAACGATCGAAGCCATGATTGACGCCGCGTTCTGGGCGAGCCTTCGCCGCGAGGAAGGCTATATGCCGAGGATCTCACTCGCGTTCCTCTCGCCGGAAGAGGCTATTCATCCCCTCGTATTTGAGCGGCCCTTACCGCTGCTTCCAGGCCCGCTCACGCGCGTGGCGCCGGCGGTTGAGCGCCCGGGGATCCATCTGGGCGTCTGGCGCGACCAAGGCGAGCTGTATGTTTGGGGCACAACCCGCACTATTCCGAAATTGTGCTTCGTGCTCGAAGTAGCGGCGCCGGGGCTGCTCGTCGTCAAGCATCACACTGGCGAGGAAACCGGCAAGTTCGTCAATCTCGCGGTGCTCGAAGGCGACCAGATCAAAATAGTGGACGAGCAGGCGCGCAGCTTGCCGGACTGCCCGGCGCTGCTCACATCTCTGCTCGGGTTCGCGCCGGCCGCATGGAACCGCTCTGCAAACATACTCGTGCAACTGGCCGTCTCTATGCGCGCGCGTGGGCGCGGTGGAATCCTCCTCGTAGTTCCGGCGGTCCACGAGTCCTGGCGGGAATCGATCGTACAACCCATTCCTTATGCCGTGTCGCCGCTCTTCTCCGACCTTGCCCAACTGAGCCGCGAAACGCCGGATTCGGAGCGGCTGCGCGTCTGGCAGGAGGAGCTGGGCCGGACTATAGACTGGGTGGCCGGGTTAACCGCGGTGGACGGCGCCGTAGTGATCACCGATCGATATGAGGTGCTCGGTTTTGGCGCCAAGATCGCTCGCCGCCACGGGTGGGCGCAGGTGGAACAAGTCCGCGCGACGGAGCCGATTGAAGGCGCCGCGGCCGCGCTGGCGCATCCCGAAGAGCTTGGCGGCACGCGGCACCTTTCGGCGGCGCAATTTGTCCACGATCAGCGCGATGCCATTGCGCTGGTGGCGTCGCAGGACGGACGCTTCACCACCTTTGAATGGTCGCCCTGCGAAGCGATGGTTCTCGGGTGCAGAGTGGATGCGCTGCTGCTGTAACTCTGTCCTGAGCCGTGTCCCAACAGGCCGCGAAGCCGGCGATGGGCCCGCCCCACGGTGAGGCTTACGTAGCCAGCGCGCCGGCGATAGCGAGCGAGATCTTCTCCCACTCTTCGGTCTCGCTCCGGAACTGGCGCCGTCCGGCCGCCGTCAGCTTGTAATACTTGGCGCGCCGGTTATTCTCCGATTCGCCCCAGTACGATGCGAGCCATCCCGCCGCCTCCATGCGATGCAGCGCCGGAAACAGCGATCCCGGCTTCACCTGGAAGGTCGCGTTGGTAATCTGCCCGATGCGATGCGAGATCCCAAGCCCGTGCATCTGCTGCAAGGCCAGCGCCTTGAAAATGAGCAAGTCGAGCGTCCCTTGCAAGAGATTGGTTTGATTCGATGGCATTCTATAGAGATTCTATAGGGGTAGACGTATAGAATGTCAATAGGTTGTGCGCAAACGCGCCAGCCGGTTGCCCGCCGTGCCGGCGGCATGGATTGAGCCAAGGTGGTCTGCGACAAGATGGTCTGCCAAGATGGTCCGCGCCCAGGTGGTCCGGAACCGGTCGGCGCCCCCCCCACGTCTTGAAACGCACCTGGGCCCGGTAGATCCGTCGTCGCTCACCATTCGCCTTCCACCGCGTCCATCCTTATTGGACGCATGGCCAAATTTCTTGGCAGCGGCGATGCGGCGCGGGGTACGACGCTCGCCACGCGGACCATGTCTCTCGGCGAATACTGGATGACCACCGGCGCCTTCCTCCCGATTCCCTCCAAGGAGGCTTTCCAAAAGGCCTGCAGCAGCGCCGGCGCCGGAAAACATAAGCTGCTCGAAGGTCCGGGCGGCGTCGCGCTTTTGATGGTGCGTGTGTGCCTCGCATCCGGCGCTGCCGATTGGGCCGGCTACGAGCCTGTAAAGCCGTAATCGAGAAGGCCTCGGATTGAGCCCCGCTTCCCGGGATTTAAACGGCGCCGGTAGATCCGAGCCGCCCTGGGGTTGCAATCATACGCCTGCAATCATACGTCTGCCATCACACGCGACAATCGGACATCTCTCCGGCCCGCTCGGAAGAAAAAGTGCTTCGTCCAATCCACCATCATGTGCAAACAGCGCTGACAAAACCGCGCTCGACGATTTCTGAAAGACCTCTTGAAAAACCTGGACCACTTCAGCCAGAATGGAAGGCCCATGGCAACTCCTTTTTCTCCCACTCGACGAGATGTAGAGCGATGCCGGCGCTTCCGCGCCCTCAGCATGCAGCTGAGTCACAGAATGACTAAGACCATCCCGTCGCAGGCATTTGGCGAGGTCGGAGACGCGATCGGCATCCGGCGCAATGGGGTCCTGATATTCGAAAGCGAGGACATGTCCGGCGTGATGGGGGGCTGCTGCCTTTAAGATTGGTCTGAAAACGGCAAGAATCTGGTCCAGCGGTACGCAGAGACGCACCCCGCCGGGCCGGGAACCGATGAGAGCCACCTTCTGAATGCATACACCCAAGCGCAGTACCAGATCCTGTTATTGCAATCGGCAGTGCCGGATGCAGGCGTCCATGGCCGCGATGTCCTGAGCGGCGAGGAGTTGTTTGTGATGGATCTTGGGTTGAGCCGCAGTCTTGGTAGCGGCGAGGCGGCGATCGCGACGCGGACTACCCCTGGGCGAATACTGGATGACCGGCGGCGCCGGTCTCCCGATAACTTCCAGAGAAGCCATCAAATACGCCCTCATCGGGGCTGACGTCGGAAAACATAAGCTGCTCGCAGGTCCGGGCGGCTTCTCGCTTTTGAGGAACTCCTTTGCAAACTATTGATAACACTCAATTGGAGCAGTGCTGGAAATCGGCCAATTTCCGCCGCCAGCGCAAGGCGAGTTCCTCCCCCGTATGGGCCCGCCACAGCGGGCACGCCGCTTCTGATTGTGCGCGCGCCGCTCGCCGACGGCGTTGCCGATCATGTCGCCTACGAGACTGTAGCAGCACAATCGAGAAAGCCTCGGAACGAGCCCCGCTTCCAGGGTTTAAGCGGCGTCCCCGGCAGATCGAGCCCGCGCCATCGGACGCGACTCCCGCCCGCTCAGAAGAAGAAGTGCTTCGTCCAATCCACCATCATGTGCAACAGCGCCGACGAAACCACACTCGACGATTTCTGAAAGACCCGCCCATACGCCAGGCCCGCAATAGTCGCCACAATCATGTACCGCCAATTCGGCAGCGGCTGCGGCCCGTTATCCAGATGCGCGCAACCGAAAACCAGGCTCGCCCAGATCAGCGTCCGCGTCGTAGCTCCGAAGCGCTGCATCATCAGGTTCTGAATCAGCGCCCGAAACAGGATCTCCTCCGGCAGCGCCGTGCCCGCAAAGATAAGTCCCACCGCGGCAGCCATCTTTCCCGCGGGCTGAACCGGCAGATGCGGCGGCGGAATGAATCCGATCCCGACTCCCACGGCGATCAAGACTGGCGCCACTAACGCAAACCCCGCCAGCGGCAGCCATAGGTCGCGCCATCCGCGTGGCAGGTTGAACTTCATGCCGCCAATCGGCCGGAAGCCAAGGAACAGCGTCAAGCCCAGCAGAATCGCGATGCCATAGATCACCGTATGCAGAAACCCGTACGACGCGCGCGGCACAAACGCCACGCCCGCCGCGAACTCGATGGGCAGCCACAGCAGCAGAATCACCAGGAAATCCGCCCGTGTACCCAGTGTGTACCGGCAAAGCACCGGTGCGCACGTATACGCCAGTACCACGAGCGTCTGCGGCGCGCTCACCGCCGAAACTGCCGCCGACGCCGCCACGAACATGGCCGTCAGCAGCAACGGCGCGGCCCAGAGCAGCGCTGGACGCTGGCGCAACTCACCCTGCAACCCGCGCTGCACCGGCGCCGCGAAGAACGCAAATATCGCCGCCAACAACGCCGCCAGAGTGGCTGTTTGCAGCGCTGTGTAGGCCATACGCTCAATGCGTCATGGAGTAAACGATGTAGTTGACGCCGATGCGAATCCCCAGCGCCGCCGATTCCGCCGGATATGTGGGCGCATCCGCCCACTCCCACGAATCGCCGACGTCGGATTGAAACGTGGCCGCCACCACCACGCGGCCCTTATCGTCAAAGATGCCGCGCCATTTGGCCGGACACGGCTCGCACTTAAAGGTAACCCCGCGGTTCACCGATCCCTGGCTTGCCACCTGATAGCGATCGCTAAGATCGTAGACCGAATGGAAGATGCCGGCGTCGTTCGGCAGATCCACGATCTGGCGGTCCGGAAATACGCGCTTCATCGTCGTCTGGAACACTTCCCAATCGTACTCGTTCCAGAAATCGTCGGCCATCAGGAAGCCGCCGCGCAACAGGAATTCGCGCATGGCCGCCACCTGTTTATCGGTGAGCGCCCAGTGCCCCACCTGCACCGAGTAGAGCCACGGCCAGTCGTAGACATCGCCCTCGTCGAGATTGACCGGTTGCTCCACGGACCGGACGGCCAGCCGCGTCAGCCTTCGCACCGCCTGCGAGAAATGCCGGTCGGCGCGCGGGAAGTCCTGAGTCCAGATCGAATTTCCGTTCGTCCAATCGAAACCGCCGCCGTAGCCGCGGCCAAAACCGGCGCCCATGCCGCCATAGCCGCCGCCGAACCGTCGGCCTCCGCCGCCCCGGTTGGAATTTGGGGGATACATAAGGCGCGCGAACGTCCACTCGGCTGGAACTTTGTAATCCGGCGGCAGCGGGATTTCGCCAAGCCGGTATTCGACTCCCGGAAACTCGCGAAACGGATGTTGAAACGCAAACAGCGTTCCGATGATTGCCGCGCACGCTCCCAGGCGCCAGAGTTTCATCGCTCTAGGCTGAGCATACCATTGTGGGGCGTACCCGTGGCCTGCCATAAGTGGGCGTTGGAATAAGCCCTCTGCCTTCAGTTCGGGCCCAGCCTCGGCTTGAGATGCTCGGCCGCTCGCCGGGCTTCACGGCGACCGCGCTGGCGGTGATTGCCTTGGGCATTGGCGCAAACTCCGCGGTCTTCCCGGTCGTCAACGCAGTGCTGCTCAAACCGCTGCCGTATCCCGAGGCGGATCGGCTAGTGCGTGTGATGGTGAAATCGCCGGGCGGGATGCTCGGGCTGACCTCGGTGTTGAACTTCAGTGTCTGGCGGCAAACCGCCAAGGCTTTCGACCTGATCGCCGCTTACGATGGCGGAATAACCGATGGGCAGTTGAAGGCGGCTCATGTCGCAGCTAGCCTACATTCTGGTCAAGTCAGAGGTAGGACAGACGATCGATTTTTGTCGTCTGTTACCGAGGGCCTTCGGCCCGCGAAATTTCATGAAAAACCCCGTGGCGCTCAGGGAATTTCCCGATATGCGAGGTGGTTTTTCGACCCTGTCAGCCGGCCGTCCTCTAGCGCAGCATGACAGACCACGAAAGGCGATGGTCTGTCCTACCCATTCGAATGTGACAGCGTTGTAACACTGTGACGACACGCCGCGGCGCGGGGCCGCTGACTCTTCCCTTGCGCTAGCGGATCGTTGTATAGTCCTTTTAGGCTCCGGACGACGCGAGCCTCCACGGGGGGAACATGGACGTCAACCGCAGAGCGTTCATCAAGGCCGGCAGCGGCGCAATCGTAGCGTCCGTGCTGGGATTCGACGTCCGGCCGGCCTACGCGCAATCGAAGGAGCTCAAGATTGCACGCACCACCGAGACCCGGTCCACCTGCCCGTATTGTTCGGTGAGCTGCGGCGTCATCATCCACACGCTGGGCGATAAGGCCAAGAACGTGACTCCCCAGGTGATCCACGTGGAGGGCGATCCCGATCATCCCATCAACCGCGGCACGCTCTGTCCCAAAGGGTCGTCGCTGCAGCAGGACATCCTCAACGACCGGCGTCTGTTGAAGCCGCAAGTGCGCCGCGCCGGTTCCGATCGTTGGGAAGACATCGCGTGGGACCAGGCCATCGACGAGGTGGCCCGTCACATCAAGAAGACCCGCGACGAGACTTTCATCGCCACCGACGCCCAGGGCCGCACCGTCAACCGCTGCGAGAGTATCGCCTGGAACGGCGGTTGCACCGATACCAACGAATTCAACTATCTCGTCGTCAAGTCCATGCGCAGCATGGGTCTTACTTACATAGAAAACCAGGCCAGGGTTTGACACGGGCCTACGGTCTCCAGTTTGGGGCCAACTTTTGGACGCGGGGCCATGACCAATGGCTGGATAGACATCAAGAATGCCGACGTCATGTTGATCATGGGGGGCAATCCGGCGGAGAACCATCCGTGCGGGTTCAAGTGGGCGATTGAGGCCAAGCGGCAGCGCAACGCCAAGATGATCGTGGTCGACCCGCGATTCACGCGGACCGCCGCCACCGCCGACATGTTCCTGCAAATTCGCGCCGGAGCCGACATCGCTTTTCTCGGCGGCATCATGCATTACGCCCTCGAGAACCAACGCATCAACAGGGAATATCTGGTCAACTTCACCAACGCGGCGTTCATAATTAACAAGGGTTTCAAGCTTCCCGAGGACGGCTTGTATTCCGGCTTTGACGACGTCGCCAAGACTTACGACAAGTCTACGTGGAACTACGAGGAGGGCGGAAATCTTACGGGCAAATCGTTCGCGGCCGATGACGGGCCGGCCACCGTGGATGCCAAGGTGGACAAGCCGGCTGCGCCCGCGGCAATGCCGCCGAACGTGGCGTATGACACCTTACTCGAGCATCCCCGCAGCGTCTACCAGTTACTGAAAAAGCAGTATTCCCGCTACACGCCGGAGATGGTCGAGCGCATCACCGGCATTCCCAAGGCCGATTTCCTGAAAGCCGCCGACCTGTTCACTTCCGTCCGCAAAGACGGCGATACGCAGAAGGTTGCAACCATCATCTACGCCGTCGGCTGGACTCAGCACAGTTTCGGCACGCAAATCATCCGCCTGGCGGCGATGTTGCAGTTGGTGCTGGGCAACGTGGGCCGCGCCGGCGGCGGCGTCAATGCGCTCCGCGGACATTCCAATATACAAGGGGCCACCGACGTCGCCGGCATCTTCGACAATCTGCCCGGCTATCTCAAGGTTCCGAGCATAGCCGACAGTAGTTTCGACTCCTGGATGACGCGCATCACTCCCAAGGCATCGAAGCCTGGCGAGTGGGATTCGTTCAATTACTGGTCGAATACCCCAAAATTCGCCGTGTCACTCCTCAAAGCCATGTACGGCGACGCGGCCAAAAAAGAGAACGGCTGGGCGTTCGATTATTTGCCGAAAGTGGACCGCGAGTATTCCTGGGTCCATATCTTCGACGACATGCTCAAGGGACATGTCAAAGGATTGATCGCCTTCGGGATGAATGCAGTCGCCATCGGACCTAACTCGCAGAAGAACATCGACGCGCTGAAGAAAGCCGACTTTCTGGTGGTCTGCGATATCTATCCCGAAGAGACCAGTGACTTCTGGAAGTCTCCGGGAGTTACGCCGGAGGAGATGAAAACTATCCCGACTGAGGTTTACCGATTGCCGGGTGCGGGCTTTGCCGAGAAGGACGGCACTTTCGTGAATTCGGCGCGCTGGTTGCAATGGAAGTGGGCGGCCGTTCCGCCGCCGGGCGATGCCAAATTCGACCAGGAGATTCTGGCGCGCATCTTCCTGAGAGTCCGCGAGCTCTATCGCCAGGAGGGCGGCCAGTTCCCCGACCCGATCCTGAATCTGTCGTGGAATTACACCGTCCCCGAAAATCCATCGCTCAGCGAAGTCGCGAAAGAACTCAATGGCCGCGCGCTGGCGGACGTCGAAGACAAACCAACCAATCAAACCATCAAATCGGGCCAGCAGTTGCCCGGTTTCTCGTGGCTCCGCGACGACGGCTCGACGCTTTCGGGCAACTGGCTCTGGTGCGGTTCCTGGACGGAAGCCGGCGCACTTACGCAACGCCGCAATACCGACGATCCATCCGGGCTGGGCGTCTATCCTAACTGGGCATGGTCGTGGCCCATGAATCGCCGGGTGATGTACAACCGCGCTTCCTGCGATGTCTCGGGCAAGCCTTGGGACCCGGCGCGGCGGCAAGTCTGGTGGAACGAGGCGCAGAAAAAGTGGGTCGGAAACGACGTGCCCGACTTCAAAGCCGACTCGCCACCCAAGGATCACATGGGGCCGTTCATCATGAATGCGGAGGGCGTAGGCAGGCTGTTCGCTCCGCTCGCGGCCCTCGCCGATGGGCCTTTCCCGGAATTTTACGAACCCATGGAGAGCGCGGTGCTCAACCCGCTTCATCCCCAACGCTCCGCCAATCCCGTGGTAAAGAAGTACTCCACGCCCATGGACAAGTACGCTACGCCCGGCGACGCGTTCACGGTGATCTGCACCACTTATAGGCTGACTGAGCACTATCATTACTGGACTAAGAACAATCCGATGAACGTACAGCTTGTGCCCGAGCCGTTTGTCGAGATACCCGTCGAGCTGGCCGGCAGTCTCGGCATCAACGGCGGAGACTGGGTGAAGGTTACCAGCGCGCGCGCATCCTATAAGGCGAAGGCCATGGTCACCCACCGCATTCGCCCCATGATTGTGGATGGCAAGAAGATGTATCAGATCGGCATACCTATCCATTTCGGCTACCGCGGCATTCAGGAAGATGCCGGCCGAACCGCGCGATCTTTGACTAACTCGCTCTCGCCCACGGTCACCGACCCGAATGCCTACACGCCGGAGTTCAAGGGCTTTCTGGTTAAGCTGGAGAAAGCCGAGCTGGAGAAGGCCTAGACGCCATGAGCAACGGACCGCTCCAGATCAAGGCCATTTCCGGGCACGCCGGCGCGTCTCCCGGCAAGAACACGTCGAGCGACTACGACGTCTGTAAGCTGATCGATGTCACTACCTGCATCGGATGCAAGGCTTGTGAAGTGGCTTGTCTCGAATGGAACGGCTATCCATTCCGCGAGACCATGTTCGATAACACCTATCAGACCATGCCCGACCTGGCGTGGAACTACTACAACCTGATCCGCTTCAATGAGGACGTCGCCGAAGACGGTACGCTCAGTTGGCTGATGCGTAAAGACGGGTGCCTGCATTGCGCCGACCCCGGTTGTCTGCGCGCGTGTCCCGCCGATGGCGCCATCGTCCAGTACGCCAATGGGATCGTCGATTTTCAACAGGACAATTGCATCGGCTGCCAATATTGCGTGACAGGCTGTCCGTTCAATATTCCAAAGTTTAATCCGGTCACTAAGAAGGTTCATAAGTGTACGTTGTGCTCGGATCGGGTGGGTGCGGGCCTTGAGCCGGCCTGCGTGAAGGCCTGTCCCACCGGCTGTCTCCACTTCGGCAGCAAAGAAGACATGAAAGATATCGCGGAGAAACGCGCCGCGCAATTGCGCGAACACACGTCTCATGCCAATGCCGGCGTGTATGACCCCGCGGGTGTGGGCGGCACGCACGTGATCTACGTGTTGCACGATATCGAGCATCCGGAAAAGTACGGCGGCCTTCCCAAAAACCCGCAAATTCCAGTGCTGGTGCGCATCTGGAAGGGTCCCCTGAAGTGGTTGGGCAATCTGGCCATGGTGGCTGGCATTGTCGGCGTAGCCCATCATTTCCTCCGCTTTGGACCCAAGCGCATCGAACACGCGCCCAGAGAACCGGAGCCTCAAGAACCGGAACCCCAAGCCGGGAAGGTCAAGTGAGCATCGAAGCCATACCGCTTCAAGAAAGGATTGAGCGCTACTCGTTCGAGGAGCGCATCTGTCACTGGCTAACCGGGCTTTCTTATCTGTATTGCATGGCGACCGGCTTGGCGTTCTACTCACCCTATCTGTTTTGGATCGCCACGGCACTCGGTGGCGGACCTACTTCGCGCTTTTGGCATCCATTCGTCGGGCTGGCGTTTGTGGCGGCCGCAATGTGGATGCACCATATCTGGCGGCGCGACATGACGCTGACGGATTATGACCGTAAGTGGTTCGATAAGTCGAAGGATTACGTCGAAAACCGCGACGATCTGGTTCCTCCGCAATGGCGCTTCAACGGCGGACAGAAGGTGTTCTACTGGGCGATGTTCTATGGCGCGTTTCTGCTTCTGCTTTCAGGGCTGGTGATGTGGTTCCCCGAGTATGTGCCGTTCCAGTTGCGATGGGTTCGCCCGATCGTGATTATCGTTCATGAAGGCGCCGCCCTGATCACCATTGGCGCATTCATCATTCACATCTACATGGGCGTATTCATGGTGCCGGGCAGCGTGACGGCGATGGTGACCGGCTTTGTATCGCGGGACTGGGCATGGACGCACCATCGGCTCTGGTACCGGCAAGTGATGGGTAGACGCACCACCCGGAAATGAAGAGCGCCTATGATCGAAGGATCGCGCGGGCGCGGGAACTCGCGGCGCAGTTTCCGCAGAGCTCCAATGTGCTCGATTTCTACCAGCGCATCGCCTTGCTTCAGAAATTTGTCTTTGAAGGCCTGGCAGCAAGGGCCGACACCGATGTCCGCGCCGTGCTTCGCCACCTGCCGGCCCTAACGGACCTAATAAAAACGCACGGCCCAGCGAGGCTCGCAGAATACGCGGGCGCCGATCTGGGCAGCCGGATAGTCGCCTTCTGGGATAGCGGAGCGAAAACCGCCGGTAACAAGAGTGACATCGAGAGTGGCATCGAGAGTGAGCCGCTATTCTTCGCCCGCGCGCTCCTGCAGCCTTACGCGGAATGGCTCGTCACGCGCGGGAGTCCACCGCAGCAGACGCAAGAATCCGCCTGTCCGTTCTGCGGCGGGAGACCGGTGGCGGGCGTCTTGCGCGGCGAAGGCGATGGCGCAAAGCGCAGCCTGATCTGCTCGCTGTGCGCAACCGAATGGCAGTATCGCCGGATCGTGTGCCCGAACTGCGGCGAGCGGAATAAGGACCAGTTACCAGTCTATATAGCGGCCGAGATCGATTACGTCCGCGTCGAAGCGTGCGACGTATGCAAGACCTATATCAAATCGGTCGATCTTACCAGAAACGGCCATGCCATTCCGGCAGTGGATGAGTTAGCTACGGTCGCGCTCAATATCTGGGCGGACGAGCACGGCTATGTAAAGCTAGAGACCAACCTGCTGGGCATGTAGCAACTGGCCGTTGTGGGGCAGGTTGGCCGTCAACCGCGCTTGTCGTATCGGGCACGCGACTTGAAAGTTGTGGATTGCCGCTTGCGATGCACGACACTCACGGAGTGAGAGTTAGACCGTTCTCTGCTTACCGAATCGTCGAATGCTCACATCCCCGGCATTGGAACGCACTCGAGAATCTGCATAGAGGCGCCGGGCATGTGGAAGTGGGGGTGATCCTTCATTAGGGCTACGGCCTCTTCGAGGGACCCCGCCTGAAGCAAGGTGTAGCCGGTAATGGAAGTCTTGCCCGGGGCGCCGGATCCTCCCGCCACCGTGGTCGACTTGTCAAGAGGTGCGCCAAGGTCGACGACCGCGCCGCCGCACTTCTCGTGCCATGCCCGCCATGCTGCCATACCCGCCGCCATTTGCTCCGGCGTGGACTTGGAGAACATTTCCGAGACGTAGATACCACTGGTCAATGCGGCTTCCGACCGATACAACACAAGATATTTATTCATAGGCGTCAAAACATCATAAGACACTTCTTCGAAGGCCACATACTTGCGGTTGCCAAGTTGCCGGGAGTGCCTAACGGGGCTGGGGAATAATCGCCGAGATCCCGGGTTGACAGACGAAAGCGTCTGTCCCACTTTGATGCGCATGGGTTGCATTTTTGTGGGGCAGGCGCTTTCGCCTGCCAAGTGCGACTGAGCCCGAAATCCCCGAAACGGTTAAGCACCCCGCTGCCGATATCGAGGGCGACCGCAGGGACGCGACTTGCGTGACGGGGATCGGTCTGTTGGGCTGGTACGAGGGGGAGAGCCCGCAGACGGTCGTATCTAATTCTTTGACCGAACGGAGTGACAACGCGTTATTGGCCGTTCTCGCACTCCTTGGCCAAGGGCGGGACGCCCTCTCAGACTCCTCAACGGGATGAGAGATCTTATCGCGATGACAGAGCCGCGGCGGAACTCACGCCACCGTGGGCAAGCCTGCCAGCGCCATCGCGATCTCCTCCGCCGGATAGTCGTAGTTCTGCAACTTCCCCGCCTGATAATCGATGTACGATTGCATGTCGAAATGCCCGTGCCCGGAGAGATTAAAAAGAATCGTCCGCTGCTTTCCTTCTTGCTTGGCGCGCAGGGCTTCGCTTATCGCCCCGGCGACGGCGTGGTTGGCTTCAGGCGCCGGAATGATGCCCTCTGCGCGGGCAAATTGAATCCCAGCGGCAAAGGCATCCAGTTGCTGCACCGCGCTGGCTTCAATCAATCCCAGATCCATGACGTGCGATACCAGCGGAGCCATGCCGTGGTAGCGCAACCCGCCCGCATGAATTCCCGGAGGAATGAAACTGCTGCCCAGCGTGTGCATTTTGACCAGCGGCGTTAAATGTCCGGTATCGGCGAAGTCATACGTGAATTTGCCCTTGGTCAAGCTGGGGCAAGCAGCGGGTTCGACGGCGACCACGTGCGCCTGGCATTGGCCCCTGATCTTGCGCCCGAGATACGGCATCGCCAAGCCTGCAAAGTTCGATCCGCCGCCCGTGCAACCGATAATCACGTCGGGTTCATCGCCCGCCAGAGCCATCTGCTCCATGGCCTCCAGCCCGATCACGGTCTGGTGCAGCAGTACGTGATTCAAAAAGCTGCCGAGCGCGTACTTGGTGTGCGGGTCCTTCGCAGCCGCTTCCACAGCCTCGGAAATGGCGATGCCCAGCGAACCATTCGATTGCGGATTTTGCGCCAGAATGGCGCGGCCCGACTCCGTCTCGTCGCTCGGGCTAGCGGTGACGGAGGCTCCGAAAACTTCCATCAGAGCGCGGCGGTAGGGCTTCTGGTCATAGCTGACCCGCACCATATAAACTTTGCATTCCAAACCGAAGAACGCGCAGGCCATCGCCAGAGCCGAGCCCCACTGGCCTGCTCCCGTTTCCGTTATAAGGCGCTTAGCGCCTTCCTTCTTGTTGTAATAAGCTTGCGCGACAGCGGTGTTTGGCTTATGCGAACCCGCCGGGCTCACACCTTCGTACTTGTAATAAATTCGCGCCGGCGTATCGAGGACTTTCTCCAGACGGCGCGCTCGAAATAGCGGTGAAGGGCGCCACTGCGCGTACACTTGCCGCACCTCTTCGGGGATCTCGATCTCGCGCTCGGTGCTGACCTCCTGAAGAATCAGGCTCATCGGAAACAGGGGAGTCAGATCGTCGGGTCCGATGGGTTTCAGCGTGCCCGGGTGCAAGACAGGCGCCAAAGGCTTTGGGAGATCCGGTTGGATGTTGTACCAGGCTTGCGGGATGCGGCTCTGCGGGAGGCGGTATTGGATCGGGTCCATGCGGTACATTCTACCAGCGGCGTGGGCAAAGACTACTTCTGGCGGCGACATCGGGTTTGCGCCGGTCGCCGCTCCGAACCGTAGCCCTCCTTGGCGGTTTGGCCCGGTGCGCCGATGGTGCTCGAACGCATGTACTCGTAAACGCAATCAACCGGTGTTGTTCGTCTCCCGAAGAACCGACCTTCACCGCCCCCGCATGGGATGATGCGCGATAGAACTTCACGCCCTCAGCCGCCTCAAGCAGCCGGTGAAATGCGAGCGCATCAAATTCGACTTGTCGTTCCCGATCCTACTGGTGCTACTGTGGGCAAGTATGCTCCCGACTCGGCAGTTCGCAGCCGCCTGGAAGAGCAGCCCCGAGACTCTGCAACGGGCCGCGTGCACAGGATTGAAACGCGAGTGAGGCATAGAAGAACGAAGGAACGGAGACGGAACCGCTATGTTGTCGATGCAGCCTATCGGGTATGTAAGAAGCCCTTACAGGAATACTCAGGAGATTCCGAAGGGGTTAGGCGCAAAGCACGAGGCAGAAGGATCTCTTGAGATACGGTCGGAACTTGAGCCCGGCCTCACGGATATTGAAGGCTTTTCTCACCTGTTCGTCATTTGGGCATTCGATCGGTCCGAAGGATGCAAGCTCGTGGGAACGCCGCCGACCGACGATCGGCCGCACGGCGTATTCGCGACCCGCTCACCGCGACGTCCGAATCCGATCGGGTTAACTGTGGTCGAACTGTTGTGCCGGGAGGGTCCGGTCCTCCGCGTCCGTGGCATCGACATGCTTGAGGGAACCCCGATTCTCGACATCAAGCCGTATCTTTCAAACGTTCCGCGGGAACGGCTACGGCGCGGGTGGCTCGCGGAAGCCGAAGCGCGTAACGGAGAGAGACCGTAGCACGAGCGCGGCATCCCGCGGGGGCGCTGCAGCGCCTAGCCCCAATACTGTTCACTTAGCCTTAATTAATGCAGGCGAATCAAATCGTAACGCACGCACTCATGCGACGCACTCATGCGCGCCACACACACTCATGTGAACGCGCTTCGACTCGATCCAAGACCGTCTTTTCCCGGCCCCTCTAAAAGCTATCCCCCAGACTCGGAGGCGTTAAGTGAACAGTTATTGCGCCTGGACCTCCATCGGTGATTAGAATAGGTCGGGGCCGGCTTCCGCTTCCGGCGATGTCGCTGCGGAGCCTGAATTCCGCCGAGGAATCGAGAAGAGCGTGAATGCGTATTCGCCCTTGAGACGCCGCGTGCGCCTGGAACGGCACACCCCCTGCCGGGGCCTTCCGAGACGCAGTGCTCAAGCCCTTCGAAGATCCTTTAGAATAACAACCGGAGGGCTTCGGCCGTTCGCTGGTTCTAAACGCATGGGCAGACCAACAACATTGCTCGAAGGGTTATGCGGCCACGCGCTGTCACTCGGCGCTCAATCGATTGCGGTGGAGTACAAAGACAGCCGGGAATGGGTGGTCGCCCACAAAGGCGGCATCGGCATCGGGATCGCGAACTACACAAGGTCCAGCGCCGATGCGAAAGAATTGCGCGGGAACCTCTACGCCGCTGCCAAAAAGCCCGTTCGAACCGTTTTCGGCGGCCAGGTCTACATTCTCAAAGTCCGCGTCTTCGACAGTTTTGGCGAGGACGCCTTCAAGGTAAGCATAGATCCCGCGGCAAAGCTCGATCCGTCAATTGCACCGTCATTCACTGCAAAACAGGGTCAATATCTGGCCTTCATCTACAACTACGCCAAGATCCACCGCCAGGCTCCGGCAGAGTCGGACATGGAGCGGCACTTCCAGGTTTCCCCGCCTTCGATTCACGACATGATCAAGACCCTGGAGCGCAACGGCCTCATCGAAAGAACCCCTGGGCAGGCCCGATCCATTCGCCTCCTTGTACTACCGGAGCACCTGCCGCGATTGGAGTAGGCCGGCGCCGCGACGGGTTAGCCGGTTGCCGGACGGCGAACGAAAGCGCGTCGAGCCCATGGCGGCGCAGCGCCTTCTAGCCGCAGCGCCAGCCGCACGGCATTCGCCGCCCCGGTGCGTGGCCGGCCGTGAAGAATTCTGGCGCGGCCGCTGCAAGTTCACACCGCGTCCACGACGCAACGAAACCCCACAGCCCCGGAGCGATCTTTGCCAGGCGCGATCAGCAGGAATTTGCCGTGCTCGCTCACCTTGTACGCCTGCGGGAAATACCAGTGCGAGCCTTGCGGCTGGTAGTGGCTGCCACCCTTTAAAATCAGGTTGCGCGTGTGGTCGTCGGCAACTTCGTCAGTCATCTGCCAGACGTTGCCAATCAGATCCTGCACGCCCCAGGGGCTCGTGCCTTTCGGATGAGCGCCGACATCCGCCGCGGCCGCCATGGTCCGGCCGGTATCGGGCGCAGGTACGGCGCTTGCGTCCCAAGCGCTACCCCATGGGTAAGCGCGCCCGTCGGCGCCCTGCGCGGCATACTGCCATTCCCATTCGCGAGGAAGCCTCTTGCCGGCCCACTTGGCATATGCGCGGGCATCTTCGACCGATACCCATACCACCGGCTTGTTCGCACCGTCCGGCGGATAAGTTCCATTCGTCCAATGCTTCAAAAAATTGTGATCGTCGTTCGGACGATAGTGCGTGGCGTCCAGAAATTTCTTGAATTGTGCGTTGGTAACGGGATACTGGTCGATGAAGAACGGCGAAACCGTCATCCGGTGTTGGTGGAAACGGCGCGGAGAGTCCTCCCACGGATACTGTACGTCAACGCCAATCTCGTTATTACCCTCGATCATGATCCCGGAAACCTGGAAATCATACGGGCCGCCTTCGATGCGCACCATTCCTTCCGCCGCGCTCGCGGATTTTGCCGTGGCCGGAATGTCGACGAGGCGCTGTGGAAGAAACCGCCGCTCTTCGGAGTAGCTCATCAGCGGCTTCCGGGCCAGCGCGGCCATCTCCGCCAGATACGCGTCGAGTCCGGATACCGGCGCCGCCGTTGCGAGTAACGCGCCGTATCCCTTAGGCTCCAGGGAGAAGCTCACGACGGCGCTATCGCCGCGAACGTCCGGCGCGAGCTCAACCCCGTTCCAGAGGTCGTAATAACGCGTGCCCGGCTTATGAACGATCCGAATCTGATTGCCCGATACGTTGTATTCGTTCCGGTTGACGAATGTCCAAATTGTATAGCCCGCGCCGGGGAACTTGCTCGCGTAGACAAAGGGCCGGAGCACGGGCGTATGCGGCTCCCACTCCGGGCTGACCAAGGCAGCCGCGAACTTACGCTCGATCTTGCCGATGCGGCGAATGGCCTCGGCGTCCCGATCCGGAATCTGATTCCAGATGCCCCAAATGTTTTCCCACGTTTCGTATCCGGCGCCGTTAAAAAACGCTTCCTGCAGATCGTCGTTTTTGTCGCGAGCCCAGCGGCGGCAGACGTTCACCATGTGGCGGGCGTCCAGCCACTTGTACCGGCTCACGGCCGGGATAAGGTCATACTTCCAGTAGCCCCAGGTCATGTTGTTCCACGCCAGCATCTCGTCCGAATCGAGACCGCTCTCGGGCTCGAGCACGAGCGGATGACCTGCGCGATCCGAAGCGTCGCGAAACACGCGCGGCACGCCCCGCAACGTATCCCCGTTTATGCCATCCGCGCCGATCTCTTTAAATAAGCGCGCGGCCGCTTCCCAGTTGGTTATGCCCTCGTCGCGCGTTCCCTGGTCCCAAAGCATAATCGGAAACAGTACGCGGACGCCTCTCCGGTGAAAATCCTCCACCATCTTGCGAAGTCCGGCGAGCCCGCCGGGCATATCGCGCAGCAAGTCGTTCTGGTTGCGATCGTCGATGCCGATATTCGGATACGTATGCCAAACCAGCACGCTGTCGATCCCGCCGTAGCGCTTCTCGAGGTCGTCGAGGTACCGGTCCACCGTGTACTTGCCCGCCACCGGATCGTAGAAGTAACGGTCTTCGATCATCATCTGCGGCTGCATGAAGCTGCTTTGCGCCCATTTGAGTTCCGCCCGGCCGTACTCGGAGCCGTTATAGCCGATGCGGATCAGACGCTCGCTGCGCCAGTGCTGGATATCGGCGAGCCAGGATTTAAATTGCGAGGGATTGGGCGGCCCTGGTATCTGCTCGTTCTGCGGAGCATACTGGACGTCCTGCGCGGCAACGGAGAGCGCCACGGCGGCCAACACCAGGAGGCGAATAGGGATCAGGGCGAATTGCCGTACCGAATTCGAAGACGCTTCCATTGTCACTGCTCCAACATGTTCGTGAATTATTTATGGCCTCGACGCCCCCAATAACCCGAGCCTGGACCTCACTCTGTCGTATCTATCCCGTTCCAATCGGGACCCGACAACTTCCATACCGATTGAAGTGGCTCCCCAAAATCATACATCCGCCGCCAGTATTTTGCACCCAACAAAACCGTTGAAATGAAACCGTTGCCTGGCGGGCAGGTTGACAAACCAATTGAGCCGCCCTGTGACGGACGCCACAACACTAAAAGCGAAATACGATTTCACCCTGACATTCTCGCCGGAAGGATTGAATGGGCCGATGGGCCAACTGCCGCCACCTCCGTCTCCTCCCGGTGGCGGAGGAGGGGCGCCGGCGGCAGGTCTGCCCGACGCCAAGCCGCGACCCGGGCCGTCCCGTCGGCCCCAAAGCGAAGCGGCGAGCCATTAACCGCATTTGGTCATGCGACCGGGTATGGTCAGGCCTCCCTGGCCCTCGTCACCGTAATTGACCGCAATTCCGCCGGCGTCACGGTTTTCCTGAACGGCGCCGCGCGTGCACTCACATTCCCAAGCTATCTGCGATGCCGTTGAAAACGGCAGCCCGGAAGGAAATCATGAGGAAATATTCAACCGCTATAATTGCTGGAACCGTCGTGACGACCCTCCTCGTCGCGTGCTCCGCCTTCGCGCGCGACCACAGCGCCCTGAACGGCACATGGACGCTAATTCCCGCCAAGAGCGATTTCGCCGGCCAGTCCGTCGTTCAAACCGGCACGGTGACAATCGGCGATCGGGATGGCATCATCATTGTGCAACGCAATTTCGTGTATGCAGGCGCCACCGAGACCTTCTTCTACCACGACATCACGGACGCCGAGAACAACGCCACGATTCACACCGGCAAAGACCTCAAGAGCAAGACGAGGTGGGATCACGATGTCCTGAAAGTGACCACCACGCAATCCGGCGCGATAACTCTCGAAAGCTACACCCTTGCCGCTGATGGCGACATGATAGTCAGCGTCGAAAGGCCGGAGCACAAGCCGATCACCCTCGTCTTCCAGCGCAAATAGAGCAACCGCCGCAAGTTTGGGTGGCGAACCATTCCTGCGGCATCGCTTGCTACGCCGTGTGGGCCGGCGAAAGACGCCACCAACCCTTGCAGGAGGGGCCACACCGAGCCCACGCCAAGGGCCTCATCGCCTACTGCAGCGGGCATGCCGGGCGTAAGCACTACGATGGATATCTGCGGCTAGGCTACGGGATCGGCAGTGGGGCCGAGGAGAGCGCGCACCAAGGTGGAGAGCGCGCATAAGCAGGTGGTGCACCGCTTTCGTCAGGCCTGGCATGCGCTATAGCGACGGTGGCCATGATGGATGCATGGCCCATCGCTCACCACTGGCAGTTCCCGGCGACCGAGCGCGCCTGGAGGTTGCGAGACCCGACCTGCTCGGGCTGTTCCGCGCTCCGGACCGCATGGATCTTTCTCCCGATGAAGTTCCACAGGGCCTCTTCAGGCAACTCTTGTAAAGGGATGCCGATTATGCCGAAGCTCTTTGGGGCGCCGGATCAGCCCGAAGAAAGTTTGCGTCGCAGCGCCATGCTCCGCGATACGCTCACCACACTCGACCAGTTGCCGTCGGCGTGCGCCCGGTTTCGGAAACAATTACCGGACCGTGCCCATCCCGCCTTGGAACGACTGGAAGACAACGTCCGCAAGTCGCTGAACCCCAAAGAGGACCTATAACATGGCGCCTGGCAGAGATCCCGAAAACCTTTAAGCGCCCAATGCGGAAGCGATCCGAAAGCGAACGCCATCGGCTATAGTATAGGTATGAGGCCCGAAGACACGAGTCCGGAGGCGTGGGCGGTTTTTCTGGATCTTCAGCGCCGCACACCGCCCGCGGAGAAGATACGCCGTGCGATGTCGCTTTCGAAAACGGTCCAATTGCTTTCCGAAGCGGGACTTCGACGGAAGTTTCCAGAGGCCACCGACCGCGAGATCTTCCTGCGGCGCGTGCGTTTGACCTTGGGTGAAGATCTCTTCCGAAAAGCGTATAGCACAGAACTGACGTGACCGTAGTCAATCCGCTGAATCCCTTATCGGCCGCTCTAAACAGCTTGCAATTGCCGTTTGCGGTTGTCGGGTCGGCAGCCTCTTCTGCCAGAGGCGTTCCCAGGGCAACCATGGATATCGATTTGGTGGTCCGCATCGGAGCCCTGCACGCAGAGAAGTTGGTAGCGGCTCTCGGCCCCGGATGGTATGCCGACGCTCAACAGATCCGCCAGGCCATTCAAGCCGGCCGTGCGTTCAATATCATCCACATGCCAACCGGCTGGAAGATCGACCTGTTCCCGGCGCAATCCGATTTCCACGAGTGCGAAATGCAGCGCGCGACTCTTGAGCCGGTGACGATCGACGGCGAAGCGGTTGTATGTCCCGTTTCGGCGCCCGAAGACGTCCTTCTGGCCAAGCTGCGCTGGTACGAAGACGGCGGCCAGGTTTCGGATCGCCAATGGGGCGATATCACCGGCATTGTTGGCGCCAATCCTAATTTGGATCTCGAATACACGCGCCTGTGGGCTGGGCGGCTGCAAGTTACCGGCCTGCTGGATCGAGCGCTGTCGCAACGCGCCACGGATTAGCTGTCTTTCGGGCTCCGCCGGCGTCTAACCATCGGAGGAGCCACCTTGCTCGCAGACTTGCGCTACGCATTCCGCTCGCTGGCGAAATCGCCGCGCTTTGCCGTTGTCGCCTTGTTGGCGCTCGCCATCGGCATCGGGGCCAACACCGCTATGTTCAGCGTGGCGTACAACGTGCTGCTCAAGCCGTTGGCCTATCCGCATCCCGAGAAGCTCGTCTTCATACAGGAAAGCAACAACCGGTTTGGCACGTTTCCCACTGCGCCAGCCACTTACGCCGATTGGCGCGATCAGCAGAGCGTGTTCCAATCGATGGCGGCGGCCGAGGCGTGGGGCGCATCGCTCACCGGCAGTGGACGGCCGGAGCAGCTCGATGGCTTGCGGGCGTCTGCTTCGCTGCTGGACGTTCTGGGCGTGCAGCCCATGCTGGGCCGCGGATTCCGGCCGGAAGATACGCACGCCGTGCTGCTGAGTTACCGGCTGTGGCAGCGGCGCTTCGGCGGCGACCCGCAGATTCTGGGGAAATCGATCGCCCTGAACGGCGAAAACTATAGCGTGACCGGCGTCATGCCGCAAGGGTTCCAATTCCCGCCGTTCTGGCAGGAGAATGCCGAATTGTGGGTTCCCTTCATCGTTCCGCCGGCGCGTTTGCACGACCGCGGCAGCCGCTCAGTCCGCGTCTTCGCGCGCCTGCGGGACGGCGTCACGCTGGAACAGGCGCAAACGCAAATGAGCGCTATCGCACGGCGGATCGAGCTCGAATACCCCAAGACCAATACCGATACCGGCGCGCGCGTTACGCCTCTCGACGAGGCGACGGTGGGCAAGATCCGCCCGGCGTTACTGGTGTTGCTGGCGGCCGTAGGCTTCCTGCTATTGATCGCGTGCGGGAATGTGGCCAATCTGCTGCTGGCGCGTGCCACCGGGCGGCAAAAGGAGATAGCGCTACGGGTGGCGATCGGCGCCAGCCGCTGGCGAATCGTGCGGCAGTTGCTAGCGGAAAGCGTAGCGCTCTCGATGGTGGGCTCCGCGCTCGGGCTGCTGCTGGCGTACTGGGCGGTTCACGCGCTCACCGGCGCGATCCCCGAAGCCAGCCGCTTCACGCTGCCGCGCTACCACGAGATCGGCATCGGCGTCCCGGTGTTACTGTTCACCATGGCGGTTTCCGCCGTCACCGCGATGCTGTTCGGTGTCGCGCCCGCGCTGCAATTCTCGCGGCCCGATCTGAACGCGGCATTGAAAGAGGCTGCTAGAGTTTCATCGCGGCAGGGCGGACGGTTGCGAAACCTGCTGGTAGTGAGCGAAGTCGCTGTCTCGCTGGTGTTGCTTTCAGGCGCGGGGCTGATGATCCGCAGCTTCTGGAACTTGAGCGCGGTGGATTCGGGTTTCGATCCGCATAACGTACTCAGCATGACGGTCAATGTTGGCGCTTCGCCCTACGCCGCGCCGGAAAAACGTGCGCAGTTTTTCCGCGAGACCTTGGATCGAGTGGCGGCCGTGCCCGGCGTCCGCACGGTAAGCGGCATCAACCATCTTCCACTGGCCGGCGACCAGTGGGGGTTCGGATTTTTGGTGGAAGGGCAACCGATTCCTCCGCCGGGGAATCAGCCGAGCGCCGTATTCCGCATGACGTTTCCGCGCTACTTCGAAACCATGCGGATTCCCCTGGAACAAGGGCGTGACTTCACCGATCGCGACAATGCGAATGCGGCGCCCGTGGCCATTATCAATCAGACCATGGCGCGGCGTTACTGGCCGGACAGCGGCGCTATCGGCAAACGCTTTCGAAGTAGCGTGAACGACCCTTGGGTGATCGTGGTTGGCGTCGTCCGCGATGCCGAGCAGCGCGATTGGGGCAGCGCCGCCGATTGCGAATTCTACTTCCCGTTTCCGCAGGATTTGGCGGATACTCAGCGCTATTTCACGCTGGTGGCGCGAACCGCGGGCGATCCGCGCGCGCTGGCGGAATCGATTGAGAAGGCCGTGTGGACGCTCGATCCCGACCTGCCCATCGCCGAAGTGCAGAGCATGGAGCAGGTAGTGAGCCGGGCCGTATGGCAGCCTCGATTTTCGACCACGCTGCTGGGCGGCTTCGCGGCGCTGGCATTGGCGCTGGCGGCGATCGGAATCTACGGCGTGATTTCATACGGGGTGGGCCAGCGGCAGCGTGAGATCGGTATCCGCATGGCGCTGGGCGCGCGGCCGGGCGATGTGCAACGCAGCGTGCTGGGCGAAAGCGCGAAGCTGGCCGCACTGGGAAGCGTGATCGGCATCGCGGGCGCGCTGCTGCTTACGCGCTACCTGCGGACGCTGCTCTATCAGGTGAGCGCCACAGACCCGGTGGTGATTGCACTGGCGGCGTGCGCCCTGGGGGCCGTGGCTTTGGCGGCAGCGTGGCTGCCGGCGCGGCGCGCTACCACGGTCGATCCGGCGGTGGCGCTGCGGGGCGAGTAGGTGGAAGGCGGCTTACAAGCGGTGGAAGCGGCGCCGGGCGAGACCAGCCAATCCCACAAGTAATCCGTCATGATGGAATAAGGCTCGGTCGTCGCGTACTGGAAGACGAGGCAATCAGCGTCCGGGCCATTGAACCCCCTGCGCTCTCCGATCAACGGCGGCAACATCTGGCGGAGGAGTTAAGGAAATATTTCGCCGAAGTGGATGCCCGCCGTAAGCCCGGCTCGGCGGAGGAAGCCGAGGAAATCCTCACCGTCGATTCTACATTCTGGTCAAGTCCGAAGTGAAGTGGGACAGACGATCGTTTTTTGTCGTCTGTCAAGCGGCTGTACCTTTAACGAAACACAACAGACCACGAAAGGCGATGGTCTGTCCTACCAAGCACACCGGCTTTCAGCCGCGCGCGTCAGCAAGCGGTCTGGCAATGCGTGGACGGACTTTCGAAACGGTGTACTAAGCAAGATTGGGATCGCGGTTCTCGACGACATCACGCTGGTGCACCGCTTGCGTTCCTTGACTCGCGGCGATACGAGTGTCGGTTCCAGGGCGTCAGTGCGAGGGCAGCAGACCATACACATCCACTCTGTGTTTCGCGTCCACATATACGCGGCCGTCGACTACCGTGGGTATGGTGAACCGGAGCGTCAAACCCACCTGGTCGCGAGCGCTGTTCTGCTCGCTGTTATAGAGTTCTCGGGCGACGTTCGCAGCATCGTAGGCACGCAGGACCGCCGGCCGGTCGGCGCCATTCCAGGTCTTGGTCTCGATGAGCCAGACGATGCCGTTGCGGGTCCCGTTTGCCGAGATAGCCGGAGTGGCTCCCGGATTGCCGAACCGCCGGTCGCTCATCGCGTCGGGCCTCGCGGAGAGTCTCCCATGATCCAAAGGGAAGGCCGACAGATAGTCGCCGCTCGCCAGGATATAGACGTGGCCGTTCCAGTATGCGGGCGCCGAGTAAATGCCGTCGCGGAAGCGGATGACTTGCACGGCGTGGCTGTTACTCGACTCCTGAAACTTGCCTAAGTGGCCGCGATCGAGAACATAGAGACTGCCGTCTTTGCCGCCCACCAGAACGAGGCCGAAAGGGGCGCCCGGCTGCCGGGGAAGTAAGAGCGGGCCGCCGGAGCCCAAGTCGTCATCCTCGCGGTTGAGAGCCTTCTCGTTGGATGGAGTGAAGTAATCAAGCACATTGAGGCTGCGGTTGGCGAGGCTCAGTTTGAGAAGGCTGTCGCCGTAATCGCGGCCGTTGGCGGCGGCGGTGAATTTCCCGTTTCCGGTGGCGGCATAAACGTTGCCCTCCTCATCGGCGGCCGGGCCGTTATCGCTCTGCCAGATGCCGCTCTCTTCGGCGTCCGGCGAAGCGTTGAACACCGCGGTTTGCGCCAGCGTGCGCGCGTCATACGGCATCACCCAGCCGTGGTAAGGACCCACGTCGCAGGAGGAGCCCCATGTCAGGTAGACTTGGCCGTTCGCCAGCAGCAGCGCGGCGCGCGGCAGTTCGCGCAAGGGTTCGAAGGCAACCTCGGCATGCGAGGCGCCGCGGCCCTTCACGGACGCTTTGATTTCGACGGGTCCCCCGAATTTCTCCGCCCCGGTGGTGATTGCCAGCGCGTGCAATTTCTGCGCGTAGCGGCCCGATGAGAAAGCGCCGCCGCCTTCTTTGGTCCGCGCGAGAACGTAGAGCGTTCCGGTTTGCAGATCGATCGCGGGCGTGGGCGTGATTCCGATTTCGGGGGCGATGAACGGGCAGGCGACGTCGCGGGCCGGCACAGTGCCGATGCCGACGCCGGAATTGAGAAAACTGACGTGCCACAACGGGCCGGACGCGGCGCCCTCGGCATCGAATGCATACACGCTGTCATGTTCCGTGGCGATGAAGATGACGCTGTGGGTCCCCTTTCCGGGGATCTCGACGCCGGCAAGGTAAAGCGGCTGGGCGTAGACATCGCCATCCACCGCAAAGGAGAAGATCTTGCCGAAATGTGCGGCGTTGACGTTGGCGGGGGTCAGCGTAATCTCATGCAGCGTGGCGCCGGTGCGGGCGTTGTCGTATTGCGCGGTGAGCACCTGGGCGGCGGCGGGGGAGTGGGGGAGCAGGGCGAATATCGGAATGAGGGCGAGCGATGTTGCGGGCGGGAGCCGAGTCATTACCGTATTTTCGCGCAGGCGGCGGGTTTGGTCGATGTCTAAGCAGAGAGTTGGAGGAGTACGACAATGTCTCCGATGACTTCAAGGCCATCGACAGCCCGATAGCGCGCCTTTCCGGGACCGCGACGATGCGGGCAAGCGGCTTTCAGTGGCTGGCTTGGCCGGGCGCGTGGAGCGGTTGCAAGAACTCGTTGCAAAGCCGCCTATGCTCGCTTCTCGCCAGATTCCCGCCGATCCCCCGTACCCAGATTCCGCCAGCCAGGCCTACATGGGATAATGTCATCGTGCAGGCCACAGTGGAACTTCGGGATGCCATCCTGCGGCAACTTGAGATGCTCGCGAAGCAAGAGGGGGCTACCCCGGCCGATCCGATTCTGCGGCTTATCGAGGCCCACGAGGAACAATGCAACCCGCCGGTTCAGCGCACTATCGAAGTCCACCTGCCTCTCATCGCAGCTTCCGAAACTGGACCGATCCAGCCCGTGACGGGTAGGGATGTAGACGAAGTATTCTCACGTGACCACTCTCACTGCCTGACGTCAACGTGTGGATAGCGCTCGCCGCCGAAGGCCACATACGCAATGTGCCGGCGCGCGAATGGTTTGCCGCGCAGCCCGCGGCCTCGGTTGCCTTCTGCCGGATAACCCAAATGGGGCTGCTTCGTCTATTGACGAACCACGCCGTCATGGGGCGTGCTCCGAGGACGATCGCTCAAGCCTGGGAAGTCTTCACGCAGTTGCGTAGCGATCGGCGGCTTCTATTTGCGGTCGAGCCAGATGGCGTGGAGTCCGCTTGGCGCCAAGCCGTGACGCAACTCGGCGTCGGACCGAGTTCCTGGACGGACGCTTACCTGGCCGCCTTTGCGCAAGGGCACTCTTACTCGCTGGTTACCTTCGACTCTGGGTTTGGACGCTGGACCGCCCTGAAACAAACACTCCTTACCGCTCCGGGAAACTCCGTTGGCCGATGATGCTTTGTTGATTGCTCCAAGCCGCCGCCACGCCGCGCGCGCTGACGATAGAGATCACGTTCATGCGCAGCGGCTGCAGCTTGGCGATGTACTCGGGCTTGGCCGCCGCGAACCCCGCTCGCATGCCGGCCATGCCGTAAATCTTCGAGAACGTTCGCGCGACAATGACTTCCTTGCCTTGGCGCACGTAGGGCATGGCGCTCACCAGGTCCGGCGCCTCGCCGAAGTGGATATAGGCTTCGTCCATCGGCAGGATGGTCTTCGGCGGCAGGTTGGCCACCAGCCAATCGACGTCGCTCTTGGCGGTAGAAGCCGAGGTCGGATTATTCGGATTGCAGAGGTAGATCACGCCGCCGCCGGCCTTATCGGCCTCGGCCGCAAGGGCGCGCACATCGGCGGTGTATTCGGCCGCAGCTTCACCGGGACCACGTTGCGGCCCAGCGCGCGCGCGGTTTCGATCGGCCCTTCGTACGCCGGCGTGAGGCTGATCAGCGGGCGGGTGGGCGAAGTGAAGGCGTCCACGGCGGTGTGCAGCACCTCGCTCGACCCGCAGCCGGTGATGATCTGCTCGGGCGCAAGGTCCTCGCTCTTGGCGATGGCGGCGAGATCGCGCCGAACTCCTGATAATGATAGCGGAACGCGCCGGGCAGGGCCTCGAGCATGGCGGCCAGCGAGACATCGGGAATGCCGCCGGGGTATTCGTTGGCGTTGAGCCAGACAACGTCGCTGGGCAATCCCGCGCCATTGACGGCGGCGCGCTGGGCGTAAGCCATCTCGGGCAACATGCGGCCGGCGGCGGCGATTCCAATTTGGGCTGCAAAGCCTCTTCGGGCGAGCTTGGCAACGTCAATAGCGCTCGAATTCCCCGTCCGTTTTGCGGTGGAAGCCGAGGGCGGCGCCGCCGTAATATTTAGGTATGACGCTGCTGGCTCCCACGCGCGACGAAATGGTCGCCGCGTTTCTGAAATCCGACGGTTCGTTCGACGGGCTGTTCTACACGGCGGTGCGGACCACGGGCATCTTCTGCATTCCGTCCTGCCGTGCGCGCAAGCCGCTGCCCCAAAACGTGGAGTTCTTCGAGACGGCGCGCGAGGCGCTGTTCTCCGGTTACCGGCCCTGCATGCGCTGCCGGCCCATGGAATCGAATAACGCGGCGCCCGAGTGGCTGCGGCCGCTGCTCGAAGCCATCGAGGAGGACCCGCGGCAGCGGTGGCGCGACGCCGAACTGCGGAGCCTGGGTCTTGAGCCAACGCGCGTGCGGCGGCACTTCCTGTCGAAGTACGGAATGACGTTTCAGGCTTACATGCGGGCGCGGCGGCTGGCAGCGGCGTTCACGCAGATTCGTGCGGGCGCCGAAATCGACGACGCGGTGTTCGATTCCGGCTACGAATCGCACAGCGGATTCCGCGACGCCTTCGAACGCGTCTTCGGCTGTCCGCCGGGACAGGCGGAGAGCGCCGGATGCGTCACCATCGCGTGGATGGAAACGCCCATCGGGCCGATGGTGGCGGGCGCGACGGAAACCGGCGTTTGCCTGCTCGAATTCAGCGACCGGAGCATGCTGGAGACACAGCTCGCACGCGTGCGCAAGTGGCGCCGATCCTCCTCGCCGGAGGCATCCATGATGTTGCCCGGGCCCATGGCTGGCCCCGCCGCGAAGCAGGCCGCACGGCGTAGCCCGGCGTTAGTTCCGGGCGAGAACAAATATACTCGCGAGTTGCGCGCGCAGGTGGACGCCTACTTCGCGGGCGAGCGCCGCGACTTCACGGTCCCGCTAGAGACCAGTGGGACGCCTTTTCAGGAGAAGGTTTGGGCGGCGCTGCGAACCATCCCCTACGGCGAGACGTGGTCGTACGCGGACCTGGCAAAACGGGTTGGGAACCCGGCGGCGGTACGGGCCGTGGCGAAGGCGAACGGGGATAACCGCATCTCGATTTTGATTCCGTGCCATCGCGTGATTGGCAGCGACGGCGAGCTGACCGGATACGGCGGCGGCCTGTGGCGGAAGCGGGCCCTGCTGGAGCGGGAAGGGGCGGCGGGGTTGGCGCGCGGCTTGTAACCCGCACATGCTAAACTACCCTTTCGCCCTTACCGAATGCTTCTTGCCAGAGAGTTCGTCCACTACATCTCCAGACAACTGGTCAAACGGCTCAGTCCGGCATTCATCGAGACTCCGAGTCCGGATCTGGTGGCCGGGAAAATTTCGGATGTGATCTCCGAAGAGCTGGCCGTCGAAGACCGTCTGAACGACGAAGTGCGCGACCTGTTGAGCCAGTACAGCGAATACATGCGGCGCGAAAACGTCAGCTATCAGGAGATGTTCCGCCGCATCAAGAACACGCTGATCCAGCAGCGGAAAGTGGTCCGCGCGGCCGGACGCGACACCGGCGACGCCATGAAGCTTTCGCGCGACAAAGTGAGCGACATGTCTCACAAGCTGATCGACATGTTGCGCAAGAACCGCGACTTGCGGCTGAAGAACAAGGATGCCAACGCAGTGCGCCTGGAGATTGTGCGCGTGATGACCGAAGTTCTCATGGTGGAGGACAAGGTGGACCGCGCCGCGCGGCAAAAGATCCGCAGCCAGAAGCGCGACATTCCCGAGGGCAGCGAAGAGTGGGATCTGCTGCTAAGGCGGTACTACACGGAAGAGATGAAGAAGCTGGGCATCGACATCGAAGCCAGAGCCCGCCGGGATTAGGTGGGCGCTATGTGGGACAGGCCTCCTGGCCTGTCCACTGCCGGACGCATTCGGAATGCCGGAGCGCATTCGGAATAGACGGGCCAGGATGCCCGTCCTACCTACCTAAAGCGCCCCCGGCAATCCATCCATAGGCTGATCCATCGTAGCCCTCCCCTCCAGGTACGGCTGCCAGTAAAGTTTCAGCATCTCGTAGTGCTTCGTCCAGCCCCGCTGCCAAACGCCGAATTGGATTGCGTAAGGAACGTGCCCGGGCACGGCTCGCCGAACCGCTTCTCCCACGGTATAGAACAGGATGGTGTGGGATACGTCAAGCGGCAGCGGTCTACCGAGAGATGTGGCGTGCCGCTTCAAAGCGGCGTCCACGGTCTCCATCGTCAGGTGCGAACACTCATGGAAAAGTTGCTCCAGGCCGTATGCGCCCCGGTGCTCGGCATTGAGGCTCGACATGGTAATCAGATCCGGATCGAAAGTGGTATACGCGCCCGCCCAATTGGCATAAGCCACCACTTCCACGCATACCCGCGTCGAGGGCAGTGGACGTTGAAACACCGCCGTCAAATTCTCGGCAATCGCCGGACCGTACCGCTCGATTTGCGGCCGCAATTGCCGCACCCATGCCAGGTTTGCGGCATCTTGCCGGGGCCACCAAAGCGCGCGATACGCCGGTTCCGACTTTTCCAGCGCGCTCCGGAGCGTGGCGGGTATGTCCGGCGCCTGCGCGATGGGCGCATCCGGAGCCAGATCGGCCACCGCTTAATTCACGTCCACCAACTTTCCACGGTCGATTTCGAGCGGCGCGGCATCCGTCAGATAGGCGGCAACCGCAGCCTCCCAATCCGCGCGCATAGCCGCCGGAAGGGCGCCGAATCCTTCCGTGTCCAAAGGCGCGTCCCGCACGGCGACTCGCAGACGATCCGGCGCCTGCGTGCGAAACCGTGCCAGCACGTATAAGAGATGATGGAGATTGGGCCAAAGCTTCGATTTGAAGCCGAACCGCTCCCGCAAAGAAAGCTGGGGCGCCAGCGCCGGCTCTTGCGCCCGCAGACCCGCCGCGAAGCAGGTAAAACCGCACGCGGAGAGGAGGAATTTGCGAGTCGTCATACCCATTGCCGCCGCCATTGAGGCGCCGCCCCCGGCGAGAAGTTGGCACGCGCGCCTCGGTTATTTTGCCGACAGGTCATTTTGCCGACTTGACACGGCGCCCCTTCCGTAGCGATACTCAGTTTTCCACAGGTTTGCAGTTCAGGTTTGCAGTTCAGGTTTGTAGTATGGTCTTCTCCCCATGACCCCTTTCGCCAAATCGCCGATTTCCAGCGTGGATCGTGCTCCGTCCCTCGAATGGGAAATCGCTTTCGACGCCATCTGCGATGGCGTAGCCGTGGTAGATGCCGCCGGCCGCATCCAGCGCGCTAACGGCGGCTTCGCGGCGCTGCTTGGATTACCCGCTGCCGGGCTGGCGGGGACTCTCTGCACTCTGCTCTGGGGCGACCTTCCCGAAAACAAACAGCCGTTTCTCCGCGCCATGCAAAGCGGCCGCCGCGAGAACATCGAGTTGGAGCACGGCTCACGACGGCTAAGCGTGACCGTCGACCCGATAATCGACGACTCGGGAATCCCCGCGGGCGCAGTCCACCTTGTGAGCGACGTCACCGCCAGCCGGAAACTGGAGGAGCAGTTTCGCGACGCGCAGAAATTCGAAACCGTGGGCGCGCTGGCGGCCGGGGTGGCGCATGACTTCAACAACCTTCTCACCAGCATCATGGGAAACGCCAGCCTGATACTGGGCGAGCTATCTCCGGACAGCGGCTATCGCGACCGCCTGCGGGATGTGGTGCATGCCAGCTATCGCGCCGCCGACCTGACGCGGCAACTGCTGGCCTACTCCGGCAAGGGCCGCCACTTCATGCAGAAAGTGGAGCTTTCCGGATTGGTGCGGCGCATCCGCGAGTTGATCGAAGCGGCCATACCGAAGAAAATCGCTCTGCGGTTGCAGCTCGCTCCGGATTTGCCGTCCATCGAAGCCGATGTCAACCAGGTGCAGCAGATCGTATTGAATCTGGTGAATAACGCCGCCGAGGCCATCGGCGAGGAAATCGGAACCATCGCAATTGAAACCGGCCTCGACCCGGAAGGCGGCGTTTTTCTCGAAGTGGCCGATACCGGCTGCGGCATGGACCCGGAGACCAGGGCGCGCATCTTCGACCCGTTCTTCACCACCAAGTTTACCGGACGGGGATTGGGGCTCGCGGCCGTATCCGGGATCGTCCGCGTCCACAAAGCGGCCATCCGCGTAACCAGCGCGCCCAACCAGGGGTCGGCCTTTCGCGTCTGCTTCCCCTGCGAAGTGGCCGTGCCCAAAGCGGCTCAGCCGGGCAGCGCCGTATCCGCGGATTCAGGGCCGCACACGGTGTTGGTGGTGGACGACGAGGAGATGGTGCGCCGCGTGGCGCAGGCTGCGCTTGAAATTCGCGGTCATAAGGTGCTCATGGCGAACAACGGGCTGGAAGCGATTCGCATGGCCGGAGACCACCCGGAGATCGCCATCGTGCTGCTCGACCTCACCATGCCGGTGATGGGTGGCGAAGAGGCCATCGACCGGATTCTGGCGCTGCGTCCGGGCGTCAGGGTAATCGTATCCACCGGCTACAGCCATCGCGAAGCCGCGGCGCGTTTCGGCCGCAAGAACGTCGCCGGGTTCCTGCACAAACCCTACACGTCGAAACAACTGGCGGACAAGATTGCCGCCGCCATGGCCCCCAAGACGGGCTAGGTCTTAACGCTCTTCAATTAACTTGCAGTCAATGCCGACGTAGCCACAGGCCGGCGTGGCGCGCGCACTCCTGTGTGCAGCGTTCACACTTTCCGGAAACCCCCGGCCAGAACGTTGGTTCTGAAGCGCTTTGTGAGGCAGCCGACCCTGGCTGCAAGCCGGTTTTCAGCCGGCTCTCTTCGCCTGCGCACCCGCCGGTCCGCCGCCAGAGACGTTCGTCCATTCGATTCAAGCGCCCGCCGCGCCTTCTGGTCTGTGACTCCCGGTCAAGTCACTTATTTTCAACATCGGTTTCCTCTGCCGGAAACCGTACTTAACGTATTTGACATGCTGTAACCTCGGGGAGTCACAGACCTGTTGAATCCGGCGCCGACGGTGGCAGGGCTGACTTCTGGCACCTGACTCCATCGTCTCCCGTATCCCGCAGGGATATCAAGGGCGAAGCCCTTGCCTAGTTAGTTGGCGGCGCCCGATTCCCGGCATTGGACGTCGATGTTCTCCGGAGACGACGCGATGCTCGAAGAAGATGGAATCGCCGGGGTTCAGATTGATTTCAACGGCCGGCACGATTTCGCCATCCATCCGGCAAGCGCCGGCGCTGAAGCGTATCCCGGCTATGCCGGGGATGAGCGGGGCTTCGCGCCAGCCCGATTCGCCGACCTTAACCCCGCCTTCCGGTTCATGCTTCGGCGCCGGCGTTCCATTGACCGAATCAGCGGGCTTCCGTGGCTTCCGTTAGCGGATGCAGATTGATGCACTACTTGATGCTATACTGTATCAGTGAGACGCCAACCCCAGTCTAGATCGGCAAAGCGCCGCACCACGCTAACCTTGCCGGTGGATTCCCTTTCGCGCGCGCAGCGAATCGCGCGGTCGCGGAACGTGAATTTGAGCTCCGTAATCGCCGAAGCCCTCGAGGAGGGGTTGCGGGTCCATGCCGCCGCACAGCGAAGCGAGGAAGTGCTCAAAGCATACCAACAGGCTTTCGCCGGATTCTCAAAGGAAGAATTGATGATCCTCGACGGCATTATTTTGGAGCCCGCATCCCGGCGTTAGCCATGACCGGGCGTTACCTATGACAGGGCGTTACCCATGACAGATCCAGCGTCCGGGCCGTTTCTGTTCGATGCCAGCGCCGAGAGTTGGCTGGCGCGCGCGCAGCAGGCCGCAGTCCAAGACTGGCTGCGCCGGTATCTTGCCCTGCACCAGATGCATGTCTCGGCGGTTACCGTTTTGGAACGGAGCCGGGGATACGCGCTGCTGTGGCGAAGCGTTCCCGAAGAGCGGCGCAGCGCCATCGAAACGGCGCGCGTCGCCTACCTCGGACAATTGGGGCGGGTCTGGGCCCTTGATGCCGCCACGGCGGTGGTGGCGGGCGAGATCATGGCGCTGATTCCGCAACCGCCTACCTCGCCCCGGAAAACCCATGGCTGGGCGGAATCCCGCCAGGAGCGGCTTTCCCGATGGCGGTTCGATGCGCTGATAGCCGCAACCGCCCTGGTGGCGCGAATGCCCTTGATTCACAACAATGCGGAAGATTTCGAAGCGATACGAAGCGCCATCGAACGCTCGCCGGGGCGATTTCCGGGGCTCGGACCTCTGGAACTTTTGCGCAGCCCGGCGCTGGCGCCGTGACCGCGTGGTCTTGTGCTCTTGCGGAAAATCACTCCCTTACTTTACGGTCGTGGCTCCGATCGGGGCCGGGCCCAGAGGGCGCCCCGTCGGCAAGCGGTTTCGCGATAGCACCGAATCCCGCGGTCAGGGGGCCGGCCCGATCTGCAATCACTCCTTCGGCCCGATTCCCAACGTCTTCATCTTGCGGTACAAATTGCTCCTCTCCAGGCCCAAAAGCTCCGCGGTCCGCGTCACGTTCCCGTTGGTTTCGTCCAGCTTCTTCAAAATGTACTCGCGCTCCGCCGCCTCGCGCACTTCCTGCAAGCTGCCGAAATGCCCGGCGGGCCGATCCTGCTGACGCCGCGGCGGCGCGAGCGGAATGTGGCGCGCATCCACGCGCACTTGCGGATTCAGGATGACGATGCGCTCGATCAGATTGCGCAGCTCGCGTACGTTTCCCGGCCAATGATACTCCGAAAGCACGTCATAAGCCTCGGGCGTCAGCTCCTTGGGCTTGCGCCCGTACGCCGTGGTGAATTCGCGCAGGAAATGGTCGGCAAGCAGAGGAATATCTTCGCGGCGCTGGCGTAGCGGAGGCACGGAAAAGGGAATCACGTTGAGGCGGTAAAACAGGTCCTCGCGGAAATTACCCCGCTCGATTTCGTCGTCGAGATTCTTGTTAGTGGACGCGACCACGCGCACATCCACATGGACGAATTCGGTGGCGCCCAGCGGCTCGAAGCGCTGCTCTTCGAGCGCCCGCAGCACTTTGGCCTGCGTGCGCAAGCTCATGTCGCCGACTTCATCGAGGAACAGCGTGCCCGCGTCGGCCTTCTGAAACTTACCGGCCTTGGCCTCATGGGCGCCGGGGAATCCGCCCTTATGGTGGCCGAAAAGCTCGCTCTCAATCAGCTCTTCGGGAATGGCGGCGCAGTTGACTTCGACGAACGGCTCGGCGGCGCGCGGGCTCATGGCGTGGAGCGCATGCGCAACCAGCTCCTTTCCAGCGCCGCTTTCGCCATAGATGAGCACGCGCCCGTTGGTGGCCGCCATGAGCGAAAGCTGCTGGCGCAGGGCCTTCATGGGCACGCTTTCGCCGATGATGCGGTAGCGCGAGCCGCTGTCGGCCCTGAGGCGGCTATTCTCGAGGGAGAGGCTGCGATGCGCCATCGCATTCTTGGCCGCCAGGGCGACCTTCTCAATGGAAAGCGGCTTCTCGAGAAAATCGAGCGCGCCCAGCTTGGTGGCTTTCACCGCGGTTTCAATGTTGCCGTGGCCGGAGATCACCACCACCGCGGGGCGGTCGGGAAACGGCATCTGCTGGATGCGGGCAAGCGCTTCGAGACCATCCAAGCCGGGCAGCCAGATATCGAGGAGCACCAGCTCGAAGCCGGCGCCGGGGAGTTTTTCCAGGCACTCTTCGCCGGTGGCCACGGCTTCGACCAGGTAGCCTTCGTCTTCGAGGACGCCGCTCAACGACTGGCGGATACCGGGCTCGTCATCCACAATCAGGATGCGCCGCTGCTTCATACGGGAAGCGCCGCCGGGTCCGCGGGCTGGAATGCAGCCGCCGCTTCGGCCTCGGCGATGGCGGGAATTTCGACAATGAAGCGCGCCCCGGCCGGCTGATTGCTTTCGACGCGAATATGCCCATTGTGCTCGGCCACGATGTGGCTCACGATCGCCAGGCCAAGGCCGGTGCCGCGGTTCTTGGTGGAGAAGTAGGGCAGGAAGAGCTTCTCCTTGTCGTCGCGGCTGACGCCGGGCCCGGAATCGGCAACCACCATCTCCGCGCTCTCCGCGTCGTGCTGGGTGCAGATGTAGAGCTCTTTGACCAGCGAATCCTGCATGGCTTCGGCGGCGTTGTCGATGAGGTTGACCACCACGCGCCGGAACTGCTCGCGATCCAGATTGACGGGAGGCAATGTCTCGTCGAAGGCGGTGCGGATGGAGATGCCATCCAGCCGGCCGTGGAAGACGGCGATAGCTTCGCGGACTACGGTATTGAGATCGGACCGCACCAGCTGCGCGGCGGGGAAGCGCGCAAACTGCGCAAACTCGTCCACCAGCGTCTTCACCGATTCCACCGATTTGGCGATGGTGGCCGCGCACTCGCTCACAATGCGGGCGGTGGCGGGCGGAAGCTCCACCTTGTCGAGTTGGCGCGCAATGCGCTCGGCGGAAAGCGCGATGGGCGTCAGCGGGTTCTTGATTTCGTGCGCCACGCGGCGCGCCACCTCATGCCATGCCGCGGATTTCTGCGCGCGCAGCAATTCGCTGGTATCTTCGAGCACCACCACGAAGCCCGAGGTGAGCTTCTCTTCCAGCGCGGAAACGGTGACGGCCAGGTGCAGGTTGCGGTCTTCGATGCGCAGCTCAAGCTGCCGGGCGGCAGCCCCAGTGCGTCGCGCGCGCTTCATCAAATACTTGATCTCGGCGGTGTCTTCCCGCGAGAAGAGGTCTTCGAGGCGGGTCGCGCGGGCGGCCTGCTCGGGCGGAAAGATCTGCGAGAGCGCCCGGTTGACGCGCTTGATGGAGCCATCGGCGGAAATGGAGATGACGCCGGTAGGGATGCTTTCGAGGATGGCTTCGGTGAATCGCTGGCGGCGGCCCAGCTCGCGGCTGGTGGCCTCCAGCTCTTCGATCATACGGTTGAACGCGCGCACCAGGTCGCCCAATTCGTCGGCCGCGCGCACTTCGACGCGGTGGTGCAGGTTGCCTTTGCGCACCTCGCCGGCGGCGCCCAGCAAAGCGGTGATGGGGACGCTGATTTGCTCGGCGAGAAAAAGCGCGATCCACACGGCCACGAACAGGATGAATACCGTGATCAGCGCCATCAGCAGCGTGTAGGACGTGCGCACGTACTTCCAGTCGTCCCGAAGCTGGTTCCATTCCTTCCACGAGTTCCCAATGGTCTCGATCTTCTGGGCGACGTTCAGAGGAATGAGCGCCGTGATGGTGATCGAACCGATGGGGCGACCGGAATCCATCACCGGAAACCGCTTCGCCACGGTGCGGCCGTCCGTGCTCTTCGCGGCGTAGGGTCCCCAGGAGGCGATCGGCACCGTCTGGTTCGGCGGGAAGATGGCGGCGGAGCTCAGCTCGTTCCTTTTGCAAAAATCCTGGAGGAATGCGGCGCTCGCGCTCGCCCCGAGCAGCAATTGGCGGGTATCGGGCTGCGCCGCCAGCAGCTCGGCCTGCGCCTGGGTCTCATCGCCCATTTCCTTGACGAGCAGGTCGGCGGCGTCCTTGAACGCCTGAAGATCGTTGGACGCCGGGGCGCGAAACCAGGTCGCAATGTTGCGGTTGATCACGCCATAGTTGAAGGCTACCAGAAAGCACACCGGCAGCACGCTCAGCGCGACCGCGCCCACCACCAGCTTGGTCTTGATATGCGAGCCTACGCGATCGGTGTGGCGCTCTACATAGAGCCCGATGCTTTCGCGGACCAGAATCCAGGCAAGAATGACCGTCAGCAGGAAGATGACGCTGAGGACGGCCCAGAATATGAGCGTCTGGTTTACAGTGACTGGCCGGACGTTGCCGGGGTTCCACGGCCAAAAGACGGCCAGCAGGCCCAGCACGAGCGCGAGGATCAGAGATCCGTAGACGAGCCGCTTTTTCACGGGGTTAGCCTTATTTCGATTATAGAGGCGCCGGCGCGGCGGGTGTGCGCTCCGGGCGCCGGCGGCGGAGAGCCGGGACATGGCGGAGGTCTCGTAGCGCGGTTGCGCGGCGGCGTGGGGAAGCGAGCGGAGAGTCGACTTGGGCGCGTAAAACATTCTCGGAGCATTCTCGGGGTGTTTTTGGGACATCGGGACATCGGGGCGTGCCTGAAAGTTGCGTCGATTGCAGGGCTGCATTGATTATTAGGTCGCGTTGATTACAACTATAGGTTGAGGATTGCTTGAAAATCGCCTGGAGAGCAGCGTCAAATTGCTTCCCGCGGAGTTGGGAAACGATCTGTAGAGCCTGGCCGAGTTTCGGCGGGGCTTGCCGGGACATGTTGGCCGGCAAGCGGGCTGGCAAACGGCGCGGCATCCTGAGCGACAACAGGCGGTTGGGGGGCTGCGGGAGGTGGGGTTTTCGGATTTTGACGGAACGATACCAAATTCGCGGAACTGGGTGTGGATTGTTCGGGTTGCGGGGCTGATTCGGTCTCAGCGGGGGGCTCGGTTTTGGTTTGCGGGGTGCGCAGGGCATGGCCCCGCGCCACTTGCTGGTGTTGCAGTTCTTTGAGGGCGCGGTGATAGTTGCGCTCGCAGCCGTTGACCATCCGTTGGAGGCGCTCGAAGTAGCCGGAGTTGGTGGCGAAGGCGTCGGCGGAATTGCAGGCCTCCGCTTCGGGATGTTGGGCAAGGAAGGCGTCGGCGGCGTGTTCCCAGAGAACGGCTTCGACGCGGCGCATGCGGCGGAGGCGCCATTCGTTGTGAACGAGGGTATCGACGAGGAGGCGCTGGTCGGGATCGGCGGGGCTGTGGTGCTCGTGGAATTCGGCGGAGAGATCGGCGAGATCCTCGGCGGATTCGTCGAACATGATCTGCTGTTGGGCATAGATGCCGTGCTTGAGGGCGTTGAAGCGGGACGCGGCCTCACCTTGTGTTGAGCGCGGGCCGGTGGATTTTAAAGAGTCGGCGCGACTGGCCGCTGCTTGTGTGGGAGTTGCCATCGGAGAACCTCGATTCGGTTAGAGGCTAGCAAACGTTCTTGGGGCTGCAGTGCGCAAAAGGGCTCAAGTGCTTTAAAAGGGCCTGAAAATAAATGTCAAAGTCCTGTGACTGTGGTTGTCAAAGTGCGGCGCGGTACCGCGCGAACGGAAGATAGAAGCGGGCCTGGGTGTAAGGCTTTGGTCGGAAGGGCCGCCGGGTCCGACGTCGGGCTAGGGGAGGCCGGCCAGCTCCGGACGTATCACGCGCTACTCGGAAAGAGGTCCCCTCAGGAACCGGCCTGCTGGATAAGTCCCAACAAACGCGCATAGCTCAATCCATCCGGCCCCCGGCGTTTTGGCCGGCTCCGCCTGACGCTGGCCGACCTATCGTTACAAATCCGCTCCTCGATGAGCGCATTGACGATTTGTACTCATTGAGCCGCCGCGCGTAGGGCTGCATCCCACCATGGCGGATTCTTGGCGCCGCATGCGCCCGATCGGAGTTTCCGCGACCCGCTGCGCGCACACCTGTTGCTTTCCCAATGGAAAATGTGACATCCTCGTGTTGGCAATGGCGGCACATTAAAGCGAGACGGCATGAAGCAGAAAATGGATGTCCAGCAGGGCACGCCGGCCCCGATGGCGCTGAAGACCCTCGATGGGTTGGGGCCATTGCACGTCTATGGCATCGCGCGGCGAATTGAGCAAATCAGTGGCGACTTGCTCGCGGTGAATCAGGGCGCCCTTTATTCCGTCCTGCGTTAGGCTGGAACAGGAGGCGCCATCGCATCGGAGTGGGCGCCTCGGAAAACAACCGCTGAGCGCGCTTTTATCGGCTGATGCGCGCGGGGCACAAATTACTGGAAGCCGAGAAACGCGAATGGGAGCAGACAGCGGCGATCATCGCGCGCGCTTCTGTGACGTGAAAGCGGAAGTGAGAGCGCAGGATCTGGCATGAGAGCCCTGAATCCGGAGAAGAGACAGGCAAGGATGCCTGTCTTACATAGGTGAAAGCGACGGATCTGGCATGAGAGCCATGGCATGAGAGCCCTGAATCGGTTATTCACGCGCCTTCTCAACTTCACGGCCAGGCGCCGCGGCGACGCTCGGCTCAGAGAAGAAATTGCATCGCATATAGCGGCCCAGACTGAAGAGAACATCCGCGCCGGCATGACTCCCGGGGAAGGCCGCCGCCGCGCCCGCCTAAAGTTCGGGGCGGCGGAGGCGATTCGGGAAGACTACCACGCCGAAGAGGGCCTGCCATTCGTCGAGAGCCTGCTGCTGGATGTTGGTTATGCGCTGCGCGTGCTTCGGAAGTCTCCCGCGTTCACGGTGGTGGCCTTGGTCACTCTGATGCTGGGAATTGGCGCCAACGTCGTCGTCTTCGGAGTGGTGAATGAGGTCCTGCTGCATCCGCTCGATGTCAGCGACCCGCAGAATCTGTATCAGATGCGCCATAAGCAGTGGATGATCGGACGGCTGCTGACTTCGTCGTACGCCGCGTTTGAGGATTTTCGGCAGCGCAACAGCAGCTTCAGCGGGATGGCCGGGGTATATGGATATTCCGTTGCGAGACTGAGCTGGGGTAACGCGGCGATGCACGTCCACGGCGATGCGGTCACCGGCAACTATTTCGATCTGCTGGGCGTGCATCCGCAGGTAGGGCGATTCTTTCAGGCGGTGGATGAGCATGGCCCAAATTCAGCGCCCTATGTGGTGTTGAGCGATGCTCTGTGGCGAAAGGCGTTTCAAGCCGATCGGGGCGTAGTCGGGACCACCGTGGATCTCAACAAGCACCCGTTTACGGTGCTGGGCGTGGCCCCCGCGAAGTTCCACGGCGCGGAGCGGTTTGTGTGGCCGGACTACTGGATTCCGATGGTGAACTCGGAACTGAACCTGCAGAGCCGGAGATCCATAAATGTCACAGTGATTGGCCGGCTGAAGCCGGGCGTGACGCCGCAGTGGGCGACGGATAATCTGAATGCAATTTCGGCCCAGCTGGGCAGGGAGTATCCGGAGACCGACGACGGACAGCCGCTGCGGCTGATCCATCCAGGGCACATCGGGGACGAAGGCGACGTCATTCGCGGATTTCTTTACAGCGTGACTGTTCTGGCGCTGCTGGTGCTGTTGGCGGCGTGCGCGAACCTGGCGACTCTGTTTGCGGCGCGCGCGGCCGATCGCAGCCGCGAGCTAGCGCTCCGTGTGGCGCTTGGATCGAGCCGGTTGCGGATTGTGAGGCAACTGCTGACCGAGGCTGTACTGGTATCGCTGATGGGCGGAGCGGCCGGGCTGGTGGGCGCGAAACTGCTGTTGGGCGTGTTGAACCGGTCGCAGCCATTCGTTGGCGCTCTAACAGTGAGCGTGGATGCACGCGTGTACCTGGCAGGCATGGCATTGACACTGGGAAGCGCGCTGTTGTTCGGGATGGTTCCGGCGTGGCAGACCAGTCAGAGCAGTCCATTGCAGATGATGAAGAACGGACCGGCGGATTCCCTGCACATGCGCCGGTTGGCCTTGCGTGACCTGTTGTTGGGCGCCCAAATTGCAGTCTGCACGCTACTGGTAACGGCCTCGCTGGTGGCGGTGCGCAGCATGGCGCGCGCGCTGCACGTGCCGCTGGGTTTCCGGCCGCAGGGCGCGATGCTGGCCGGTATCGACATGAGCCAGCTGGGACAGGCGGGCGACTCGGCGGTCGCGAAAAAGAAAGCTATGATTGAGGCGGTGCGCAGCATCCCCGGCGTGACGGCCGCCGGTACAGTGAATCGCACGCCCTTCACGGGCGGGATCCACGGGATTCCGATTTTCCGGCCGGGGACAACCGAGTTCAAGCTGAAAAACTCGGTGCTGGCGCCCTACGTGTATCAGATGTCGCCGGGATACCTGGAGGCTGCCGGCACGCGCCTGCTGGCCGGCCGCGATGTCTCATGGCATGACACCACAAAGACGCCGTATGTGGCCATCGTGAACCAAACCTTCGCGCGGAAGATATGGGGTGAAACGCCGTGGAGTGAAACGCCGGCGATCGGACAGCGCTTCATTGTGTCGGGCAACCTGACCGAAGTGGTGGGCGTGGCGGAGGACGGTAAATACCACGACCTGGAAGAATTGCCACAGCCTGCCGTGTATCTGCCGTTGTCGCAATACGAGCAGAGCGACACGATTTTGGTGGTGCGGTCACGGCGAACGCCGGGCCAGATGGCGTCGGTGCTCGCGCGGGCACTGGGCGGCCTCGATCCGAATGCGCCAATCACGCTACAGAACTGGACCGATGATCTGGAGGGGGAACTGTTCCCGGCGCGGGCGGCTACAGTGGCGCTAGGCGTGATGGGCCTGCTCGCGGCGATGCTGGCGGTGACGGGCATCTTCGGCATGGCGGCCTACAGCGTGAGCCGGCGGAAGAAGGAGCTGGGCATCCGCGTGGCATTGGGCGCGCGCAGGACGCACGCGATGAGCGCGGCGGTGGGGCGGCCAATCGTGCTGCTGGGCGTGGGATCGGCGGTAGGGCTGTTGTCGGGCGTCTTCGCCAGCCGGTTGCTGGGGCAGATTGTGTATCAGGCAAATCCGCGGGATCCCGTGGTGGTGGGCGGCGCGGTGCTGACGATGGCGCTGCTGGGCGTTGCAGCGTCCGCCATTCCAGCCGTGCGAGCGCTTGCCGTCGATCCATCCAAACTCATGCGGGAAGAGTGAGGCAGGCGATAGCAAGGCCGGCGGCTTCGCAAGACTCTGTCGGGCCGCCATTGTAATTGTTCCGCAAGAATATAACGGGTGGTCTCTTACGTAATCGTTCTAACTGCCTCTCGCAGCAGGAGCGCTCCGGAAAGAGTCGATTGCGCAGTCAAGTTGTCCGTCGCTTCGATCAAGAGAAGACCGGCTGCTGTCTGCCATATGGTTCCAAGCTATTCTCGCGCGCAAAGGCGACGATCGTCCCGGCGGCGCTGGCGGTGTGGCGATTGACCGGCAGCACGACCCTTACGTGAAACCGTCTCGGGCCGAGCCCTTCGGTTTCGAGCACGATGAGCTTCTTCGCCAGCATTGCAGGCGCGAACCGTGGACCGTGCGAGATCGGCCTTTGACCGAATAACATGCGGCGTGGGGCGGGTGGGACGATCTCCACTCATTTGATGACGCCGCGTTCGGACGCGCGGATAAACTCGAGCAGCTCATCCACTTCGGCGCAGGGAGGCACCTCGGCGCGAATGCGCTCGATCGCCTGCGTGGTATTGAGCTGCGAGCGCGTCAGCAGCCGGAACGCGGTCTGCAGCGATTCCACCGCGGCGGTCTCAAAACCGCGCCGCTCAAGGCCCACGCGATTGGCGCCGAAAACCTTGATTGGCCGCTCGCTCACGGTGTTGGAAAACGGCAGCACGTCCTGCGTCACCACGCTGTAACCGCCAATGATCGCGTGCCGGCCCACGCGGCAGAACTGGTGGACGCCGCTGAATGCGCTGATCACCGACCAATCGCCCACCACGGTGTGTCCGCCGAGCGTCGCGCCATGGCCGAGCACGATGTGGCTGCCCATTTGCGCATCGTGCGCCACGTGGGTGTAAGCCATCAGCAGGTTGTCGTCGCCAATGCTAGTTACCAGGCCGCCGCCTTCGGTGCCGCGGTGAATCGTGACGAATTCGCGGACCTTATTGCGGTGGCCAATGCGAGTCTGAGAGCGCTCGCCGCGGTATTTCAAATCCTGCGAAGCCACGCCGACGGTGCTGTACGGGTAAAAAACGTTGTCCTCGCCGATGCTGGTAACGCCCTCGACGAAAATGTTCGCCATCAAGCGCGTCCGCGCGCCCACTTCCACTTCGGCGCCGACGATGCAATAGGGACCGATCTCGGCGCTCTCGGCGATGCGCGCGGCGGGGTCCACGATAGCCGTCGGGTGGATCGGCATCGCTTACGGCGCCGGTTCGGCGGCTGGCGTTTCGGGCTTGTCCTCAAGCTTGCACATGACCTCGGCTTCGGCCACCAGCACGCCGTCCACGGTGGCGCGGCCGGCCATCTTGGCGACGTTGCTGCGGCGCTTGACGACGGTCATTTCGAGGCGCAACGTATCGCCCGGCACCACCGGCTTGCGGAAGCGCGCGTTTTCGATGGCCACCAGGAAGACCAGTTTCTTATCGCGGTCCGGGATGGATTTCAGCACCAGCACGCCCGCGGTTTGCGCCATCGCCTCGACGATCAAGACTCCGGGCATCACTGGGAAATCGGGGAAGTGACCCATGAAGAACGGCTCGTTGACCGTCACGTTCTTGATGCCGACAATGCGCTCGGCCTCCAGCTCGACGATGCGGTCTACCAACAGAAACGGGTAGCGATGAGGCAGAATTTCCCTGATCTGGTTGATGTCCAAAATTGCCATGGAAGTGGTTATTATCGCACGCGGCGCCTTGCGGGTGAGATAATCGAGAAGCAGATATTGCCTATGGCGCCGGAGCAACGCTTTCAACAGATCGAAGAGACGCTGTCCAAGAACGCCACAATGCAGCAAGAGACTCAAGGTCAGCTGCGAGAGACTCAAGTCCTGCTACGGGCTTTAGTGGAGTCGCAATCTCGCACTCAGGCGACCATCTCCGGTCTGGTCGAATCGATTGGCGGCTACGTCGACGCCGCCGATGCTCGCATGAAACGCATCGAGGAAAACCTGGATGGCCTAATCCGCGCAATCACCGCGGAACACACCAACGGAAAGAACCGCCATTAGGTTAGCTAAGCTAGTCCGGGCAAGCACGCTGTTCGGCCGCGTCGGGCCAGCCCCTATTCGCGCCTGGCCGGGCAAAGCAGCAATCACCGTGCTCAGCCAGCCAAAGTGACACAAAGTTACGTAGAATGGAAAATCCGCCATGATCGAAGTACAATTCCGCCTCGCTATCGGCTTGCCGATCATCGTGGTATTCACTAGTCTCACCGTGAGCGTTGTCCCTATCAGCAACCTCAGGCGCGACCTATTACCGGTTCGCGGCGACATTCGCGGCGCCCACAACGGCATTCCCGGCATCCGCGACGAGATGCGCGAGATCCGCTCCGATATTAAGCTGTTAATCGACCTCTTCAGCCGGAAGTAGCAAGCGCCCACAAGCCGGCCAGCCGTGGATTCCATCCTCTCCCACATTCGCGCACGCCAGGACGCCACGGTGGCGCTCATCCGCCAGTTCGTGGAATGCGAATCGCCGAGCGACAACCAAGCCGCCGTGAACCGCTTCGTGGAGCTGGTCGCCGATACCGTGGCTCCCTTCGCACGCGCGAAAACCGTTTCCGGCGGCAAGTTCGGCAAGCATCTGGTCTGCGAGATGCAACTCCCTGGCGGCAGGAAGCGCGGGCGGATTCTCGCGCTCGCTCACTCCGATACCGTCTGGCCTATGGGCACGCTGCGCAGCATGACCTTCCGCCAAGCCGATGGGCGCCTTTGGGGACCGGGCGTGCTCGATATGAAAGCCGGCATCGCGTTTTTCATTTTCGCGGCGCAGGCGCTGCGCGAGCTCGATATCGCCGTGCCGCACAAAGTCGCGCTGCAGGTCAATTCGGATGAAGAAGTGGGCAGCGAATCGTCGCGTGCGCTAACCGAGAAGAACGCCGCGCGCAGCCAGGCGGTCCTGGTATTGGAGCCCGGCACGGGCCTTGCGGGAAAACTGAAAACGGCGCGCAAAGGCGTGGGCGGTTTCACCGTTACCGTGCGCGGGCGCGCATCGCACGCGGGCGTGGATTTTCAGGCGGGCGCGAGCGCCATCGTGGAGCTCTCGCGTCAGATCGAACGTATCGCGCAGTTCGTGAATCCGGAGCGCGGCATCACGGTGAATCCCGGCGTCATCTCGGGCGGGACGCGGTCGAACGTGGTGGCTGCCGAAGCCAACGCCCAGATCGACATTCGCGTGCTACGCTTGAAAGACGCCCCGGCTTTAGAACGCAAATTCCGCGCTCTTCGACCCTTCGACAAGCGATGTTCCATCGAGGTGACTGGCGGTTTGAACCGTCCTCCCATGGAACGCTCGGCTGGTATCGCGCGCCTCTACCGCACGGCGCAAAAGCTGGCGCGCGAGTTGGGCGTGGAGACGGAAGAATCCCTGACCGGGGGCGGTTCGGACGGCAATTTCACGGCCGCGATGGGCGTGCCCACTCTGGACGGCCTGGGCGCGGTGGGCGAGGGCGCGCACGCGGTCAACGAGAGCATTCTGGTGGACCGGATCGCCGACCGGACAGCGCTGCTGGCGAAGTTGCTGGCGGCTCCCCTCCCGGGCGCGTAAGAAATCGCACGTAGTCCGGTAAAGCGGCATGGCGCATCGGCCGATATGATTGCATGGACGAACGCAGAGTCGAACCCCGCATGATGTGCGCCGACATGGTGGAGGTTTTTTGGAGAGACCGCGCCGGCAAGCGATGCCACGCCATGGCATTGCTCGAAGACATCGCGGCATCCGGGGCGTGTTTGCAATTTGAAACGCCCGTACCGATAGGCGCGGTGGTGGAATGGCAGTCGCCCAAGCTGGAGTTCAGGGGAACAGTACGTTATTGCGTGTACCGCGAGATCGGTTATTTCGTGGGGGTAGAGTTCATGGAAGCGAGTAAGTGGTCGAAGAGCGTCTACCGGCCGCAGCACCTGTTCGATCCGCGGAGGCTGGAACGGAAAGTGTCGTAATCACGAAACGAAGCGCGTTCACACGATTGTGAACGCTGCACGCACGAGTGCGTGCGCCACTACTTGACCGCTAACCAGGCCAGAAACAGGCCGTCCGGCTCCACATCTTCCCAGTAGGAGATAAACCGGCTCTCCACGCTCCGGCAGTGCCGGCCCAGCAACTGCTCCAGCTCTTTGCGCGTGAACCAGCGCTCCCACTCCGGCGTTTCAAAGCGTCCCCAGTGCTCGGCGTTCTTGTCGATAATCGCGATCCGCCCGCCCGGTTTCACCACACGGCACATCTCGCTCACCGCACGGCCGGTCTCCACCGCGTGCTCCAGCGATTCGGTGGCGTAGGCGCCGTCGAAGAACCCGTCTTCAAACGGCAGCTCCGTCATGTACCCGGCCCGCGTGTGAATGCCCTCGGGAACGAAACGCAGCATCTCCGGCGAAATATCGAGGCCCCACAATTCCGCGGCGGGCTCGTGCTCGCGAAGGATGCGCGCGAAACGGCCTTTGCCGCAGCCCACATCGAGCACACGCTTGCCGCGCAGATCGCCCAAGTGCTCGCGAATCAGCTTGACGTGATAAATGCGCGGATCGATAGTCGCCGGAAAGTGCTCGTCGTCGCGCGAGGATTCGTCGAACGAGGCTTGAATGCGCGCGCGCAATTCCGGCGTAAGCGGCGCAGGCGTAAGCTGCGTGGGCGTAACCTGCGCGGGTACAACCTGGGCAACCGCCGGCTTCGCGAATAAACGTTTCCAGTTCAAAGTCCGGAGTGGGTAAGGAAGATCGGCAGCCCGGCCTTCTTGTCGTAGGTCGGCCGGTAGCGCTCTTTGTTGTACATGATGTCGATTTCCACCTTGCGCGGCCCCAGCGCCGAGTCGGGGATTTTGGTCAGCGCGTAGCATCCGTTCTGAATCGCGGTCATCAGGCCGTGCTTGCCTTCCTTGATCGCGTCGAGCGCCATGCCGGCGAAGGTGGAGGCCACCATGCGGTCCACAAAATCGGCGCTGCCGGAGCGCAGATCGTAGGTGAGGTCGCTGACAATGGTCTCTTCGCCCGTGGCGCGTTTGATTTCGCTGCTCAGATCTTCGGCCACGCTCATCTTCTTGCGGTGCCCGAATCCGTCGGGCTCGCCGTATTCCTTCACCGTATAGCCTTCCCACTCGGCGCCCTCGGAGAGGATCACCAGCGAGTAGTTACTCGGGTTGTTGCGCTTGTCCGTCATCACCAGGTCGATCAGTTTTTCCAGGTTGACCTTGTATTCGGGAATGCAGCAGCGCACCGAGGTGACGTACGCGGTGTAGAGCGCCGTATAACCCGCGTCGCGGCCGAACACGCGGAAGATGCCGATGCGCTCGTGCGAGCCGACGGTGGTGCGCTGCCGCTCGATGGCGTCCATGGCGCGCGTGATGGCGGTGGAAAATCCGATGCAGTACTCGGTGTTATGCACGTCGTTATCCATGGTCTTGGGCACGGCGATGACGCGCATGCCCTGCCGGTCTAGATCGGCCGCATAGCTCAGCGTATCGTCGCCGCCGATGGCGATCAGATAATCGAGCCCGATGGTCTCGATATTCTTCAGCACCGCCGAAGTGACATCATAGGCCGCCGTGGTGACGCCCTTTTTGGTGAACTCCTTCTTGGGAAACTCCTGGCCTTCGAGCACGGGCGGAATCTTGGCCATCTTCGCCGGGTTGGTGCGCGAGCTATGCAGGTAGGTGCCCCCGGTGCGGTCGATGGTGCGGGTATTTTCGCGATTGAGCGGCTGTATGTAGCGCGCGCGGCTGCCCGGGTCCTGCAGGTTGACATGCGTGAGGCCTTCCCAGCCGCGCCGGATGCCGATGACTTCGCACCCCACTTCGCCGCCGCGATAGACCACAGTCTTGATTACGGAATTGAGCCCGGGAACATCGCCGCCGCCCGTGAGGATGCCGATACGCTTCATGGACATGGAAGATCCATTATAAGCGCGGCCGAACACGTGGCGCACGCACTCACTTGGTCTTACAATTGATACATGAAGTTCCTCTGGTGCGCCGTCCTGGCCGCCACGCTCTCAGCCCAGACCTTCTCCGGCGCCGCGGCCATCGACGATACCCTTGCGCAAGCCATCGCCCAAAAGCGCCTCCCTGGAGCGGTGCTGATTGTCGGCCACAACGGCCAGGTTGTCTACCGCAAAGCCTATGGCGACCGGGCACTGGTCCCGCAAACCGAGCCCATGACGCTCGATACCGTCTTCGACCTCGCCTCATTGACCAAGGTGATCGCAACCACTTCCTCGCTGATGAAGCTCTTCGAGCAGGGCAAGTTCCAACTGAACGAAAAAATCACCCGATACATTCCCGAATTTCAAAACGGAAAAAGCGACATCACCATCCGCAATCTCTTCACGCACTTTTCCGGACTCAAGCCCGACGTGCCTCTCACCCTGCCGTGGACCGGCTACGAAACCGGCATCCGCCTCGCCTGTACCGATCCGCCCGCCGGCCCGCCGGGCGCACGCTACGTCTATAGCGACATCAATTTCATCCTGCTCGGCGAGCTGGTTCATCGCCTCAGCGGCCAGATGCTCAACGACTACGCGCGCGAGAACGTCTTCCAGCCGCTGCACATGAACACCACGACGTTTCTGCCGCCCGCCTCCTGGATTCCCCGCATCGCGCCTACCGAGCGCCTCGCGGCCACCGGCGTCCCTTTGCGCGGCGTGGTTCACGACCCCACCGCGCGCAACATGGGCGGCGTCGCCGGACACGCCGGGCTCTTCTCAACGGCCGACGACCTGGCCCGCTTCGCGCAAATGATGATCGATGGCGGCGAGCTCGATGGCGTCCGCCTCTTCAATCCGCTCACCGTCCGGAAGTTTACCGAGCCGCAAAGTCCGCCCGACCAGGCCATTTTGCGCGGCCTGGGCTGGGACATCGATTCGCCCCTTTCGGGCAACCGCGGCGAGTTGTTCCCCATCGGCTCTTTCGGCCACACCGGCTTCACCGGAACGTCCATCTGGATCGACCCATCCACCAAAACCTACGTCATTCTGCTAGCCAACAGCGTGCACCCCAACGCGCGCCCCGCTCTCACGCCGGTGCGCTCGAAGGTGGCCACCATCGCGGCCGCATCGGTGGGAATCGCGGTGCAGGGCCTGACCCTCACCGGCTACAATGAAACCTTCACCGCCGCCGGCGTTCACCGCGACATCGGCCGTAATGCCAAAACACTTACCGGCCTCGATGTTCTGGTGGCGAATGGCTTCGAGCCGCTGCAAGGCAAGCGCGTCGGCCTCATCACCAATCAGACCGGCCTCGATAGCCAGGGCCGCCGCAATATCGATCTGATGCGCAAGGCCGGCGTCAAACTCGCCGCGCTGTTTTCGCCCGAACACGGCTTCGGAGGCAAGGAAGACCGGCCCGGAATTCAGGATGCTACAGACTACGCAACGGATCTCAAAATCTTCAGCCTCTACGGCGCGACGCTGCGTCCAACGCCCGAGATGCTGCGCGGCATCGACGCCCTGGTGTTCGACATTCAGGACGTGGGCGCCCGGTTTTACACCTATGAAACCACCATGGCGTACGCCATGGAAGCCGCAGCCAAGGCAGGCATCGCGTACTACGTTCTGGACCGCCCTAACCCCATCACCGGAACCCACGTCGAAGGTCCGCTGCTCGATGCCGGGAACACGTCGTTCGTGGGCTACCGGGCTGGTTTGCCCGTGCGCCACGGCATGACCATGGGAGAGTTGGCGCAACTTTACAACAGTGAAAACAAGATCGGCGCGAACCTTACCGTGGTCCGCATGACGGATTGGAATCGCGGCGATTGGTTCGATTCCACCGATCTCCCCTGGACCAATCCCTCGCCCAACATGCGCAGCCTGAAAGCCGCCACGCTCTATCCCGGCCTGTGCCTCTTGGAATTCGCCAAGAACTACTCGGTGGGCCGCGGAACCGACGCGCCGTTCGAGCAGACCGGCGCCGATTTCATCGGCGGCCGCGAGTTGGCGGGGTATCTCAACGCGCGCCAGATCCCCGGCGTGCGCGTTTATCCCACCAGTTTCACGCCCGCCGAATCGAACTTCAAAGGCGTGCGCATAGAAGGCGTGCGCTTTGAGCTGGTGAACCGCGACCTTTTCGATTCCACGCGCCTGGGCCTGGAAGTAGCCGCGGCCATCCAAAAGCTGTACCCCGGCAAGATGGATTTCGCCGGCGGCGCCAAACTGATCGGCGGTAACGATGCCATCCGCCGCCTCGCGGCTGGCGAAGATCCACGCACCATTGAGGAAAGCTTCGCCACGCAGGTAACGGAATTCGTACAACTGCGCGCGAAGTACCTGCTCTATCCCTGAATGCGTCTCGTCCAGTAGGGCGGACCCCCTGGTNNGCGGGTCCCCCTGGACCCGCTTTTCGCCCTGCCAAATCAGCCCGATGCGATTCGTGGAGGGCCGACCAGGGGGTCGGCCGCGGACCAGGGGGTCCGCCCTACGCATAGCCCGAAAGATGCATCTCGCAGTGTGCCTCACAGGCTATTATGGGCTTATGGGCCGCACACTCCGCCATGTCACGCTAGTCTGCTCCGCCATTCTGATGGCGGCGCTACCCGCCACCGCGCAGCTTCCCAGTAACGCCACCTTGAAAGGGTCGTATTGGGTCCGCTATCTGGGGATCATCGGATATCCCAATGACTTCGCGACAAGCTTCGCCGGAAGCATGACTTTCGATGGCAACGGGAACTTCACGGTGACAGGCGTTGGCTATTACTTCAATGGATCGAGCACAGCTCTTACCTTCAGCGCCAGCGGCGGCTACGCCGTTTCCTCCGGTGGCACGTTCTCGATTAACAACCCATTCGCCCAGAATGCGATCAACCTGTATGGCGGCGTGGGCGTCAACGGCATCGCCGTGGGAAGCAGTACGGATTCGGGTGACCAGGGGCCGCAATACGAGGATATATTCGTGGCGATTCCGCAAAGCTCCGCCGCGACGGCATCCACGCTCAACGGAACCTATCGCGTGGCCGGTTTGGAGTTCGCCGGCGGCAGCCTGTCCGGCATGCGCAACCCGTTCTTCAATATCACGGCCGACGGCAATGGCAACCTGGGAAATGTCGCTCTGGGCGGAACGTCGATGGCGCTGAACGACGTCGCGACTACGCAGACGTCGCCGGGCGCAACATATACCATGACCGCTACCGGCAGCGGGACCATGACTTTTCCGGCGCCAAGCGGCGTCGCCACGGCGAACCAGTTGATCGCGGGAGCGAAGAATCTCTACGTCTCGCCCGACGGGAGTTTCTTCATCGCCGGATCGCCCACCGGATACGACATGCAAGTGGGCGTCAAAGCCATATCCACCGGCGGCGGCGCCGCGCTTTCGGGGCTCTACTTCAACTCCCAGGTGGAGAACGACGACCCGATCGGGCCTTTCTCCTATCAGGGCGCCGTCAGCGAGATTCCCTCCATCCAGGAGGAGATCTATCATTGGCGCCAGAATTATGACGACTCCGCTTCGACCGATTATACTTTTTCCGATACGTTCGCGCCTAACGACAACGGCACGTTCACCGGAAGCACCTATCTCTTCGCGGTGGGCGGGGGCGGGAATTACTCAATCCAGGCGGGCGCGGGAGGCTATTATTTTTTGACGGTGTATGTGAAAGTGCCGACATATTCGGGCAGCGGCGTATTCCTGAATCCTTCGGGCGTGGTCAATGCGGCCAGCAGCGCGCCTTTTACGGCGCAGATTGTGCCCGGCGAGGTGATCACGCTGTACGGCTCGGGATTCACTTCGAGCGCGACGCCTTTCTTTTCATCCGTGCCAGTTCCCACCATTCTGGGCGGCGCCCAGGTGACCGTGAATGGCGTGCTGGCGCCTGTCTATTATGTCTCTTCCGGCCAGATCAACGCGATTGTTCCGTTTTCGACGCCGACCGATGCATCGCTGCTGAAAATCCAGGTGCTCGCCAATGGCGCGCAGTCCAACGTGGTAGAGGAATACAGCGGAACAGATAGCGAATCGACCTCTCCCGGGGTATTCGCCGTGACGCATTCGGATGGAACAACTCTGGTGACCACGAGCAACCCCGCGAAGGTGGGCGAGACGCTGGTAGCCTACGCGTGCGGCTTAGGCGCGACCAATCCGGCGGTGGTGGCAGGAGCGATTTCTCCGGCCGCCACATTGGCCACCCCGCTTTTCGCTGTAACCCTCTACGACTTTAACGGCGGCGGAACGCAAGCGACGGTTCCTTACCAGGGCCTCGCGCCGGGGGGCCCCGCGGGCCTCTACCAACTGAATTTCGTGGTGCCCTCTGGCATGATGCTCAACGCCACGGGAGTCACTATGTCCCAACTGGACATCATTGGCCCGGACGGCGACGAAAACTACCAGGCGCTGGTTCCGGTTTCGCACTAAGCGGCTTGAGGGTTCATTTGCGGGGCATGGCGGGACACCGCCTTGCCCACAAGCTGACCCCTCCATTACTTCTCCGCAAGTTCGTCGACTCCTGAGCCTTCATTGTGCTTGAGATTGAGCTGGGATTACTTTACTTTAGAGGTGGTCTGTGGAGACGCCTGGCTACGCCATCGGTGGTGTGGGGTGGGACAGACGATCGTTGTTTGTCGTCTGTCAGGCGGCCGCGCTTCGGCGAAATACTTCCTTAACTCTTCCGCCGCTGATCGGTGAGCGCAGGTGGTTCGATGGCGCGAACGCTGATTGCCTCGTTTTCCATGATGCGGCGTCCGAGCAGGTTATCAATGACCGTCTTCTGGCCGGGCGAGAGCTCTTTTGGCATCGCGGATCAGAGGATGAATCCCGATTGCATTATGACGGATTGCATTGTAGGATTTCAGGACGACTTAGTTAGTCGAAACCTGCACGTCGAGACCCTGCGCCACATTGCAAGAATCGCTCCTCCCCTACCGCTCCGTAAATTCGTCCACCGCCCGGCCGTCCGCTTCTTCAATCCGCAGTATCAAATTCTTTCGCGCTTGCAGCACCGCATCCGCCACCTCAAAACGCGCCGAGGTCATGCGGTCCACCGTGGCGTGCGGCGCAATCTGCTCGCGCAGAATCAGGCTCGGGTTGTATTTCGGTCCCAGCAGCGGGAAGGCCTCAAATATCCGCCTGGCGTCGATTTCGGAAATCGTGTCCCCCTCGATCTGCTTGCCATGCGCATCCACCACGATCAGCGTTACCTTGTTCACCAGGAAAGCATAGTCGGCCGTATCGGTGACGCGGAAGTCCGCCACCAACACCGCAGCGTTATCTTCCAGGGGCGCTGTCCGCACTTTAAGAATCTTGGCCGTCACCTGGATGTGCGCGCCGCGCTGCATGTGGAAAATCATCGCCACCGCGATGGCGACGCACAGCATCCCGATACCCGAAGCGATCAAAATGTTCTTCGACATGTCAGACCTCGTTCACGATGCGCAGCATCTCTTCCATGGAAGCGTGCGCCGCCTGAATCGGCGTTCCATCGAAAAGATGCGTCTCCAAGCCGATCTTATAAGGGTATCCGTCGCGCATCAGCGACGTCATGATGCCCTTCCAGTCTTCCTTTTCGGGGCTCGATGGCATCAGTCCCTTACCCTTCACCTGTATGTTCAGGATGCGCTTCTTAGGCAACAGATTGTAGCCGTCCGGATAGGACGTTTCTTTCCCGTAGGCATTGTGCGGGTCCCAGTTCATGCCCACCCATTTGGTTGGAATGAGGTTCATGATCTCCGCCAGCTCGGCGGATGTGGCGACGTTCTGCGACCCCTCGTTCTCAATCAGCAGGCAGACCTTTTCGCGCTCCGCGGTCTTCGCCATCTCGCCCAGCGTATCGGCGATCTGCCGGTACATCGTCTTGGGGTCGTCCACGCGCGTGCCGGTGAACACGCGTACCTTGTCGCAACCCATGATTTGAGCGCAGCGGATGGCCTTCTGCAAGTCGCCCATGCGGCCGTCCCACCGCGTCTTTTCGGCGGCCAGCCGTTTCTCGCGCGCCGCCGGTTCCTCGGGCCGCTTGCGAGCGGGCTCGCTGCCGGGCCAAGCGAACTTCAACAGGCTGGTATTCACGAACGAAACCTTCAAGCCTTCTCTGGCGAACCATACCGCGTCGGCCTTAATCTCCGCTTCGGTCAACGAGAAGTACTCCTTCTTGCTGCCGGCGGGGTTGCGGATCTCGACGAACTGCAATCCGTAATGATGCGCGAATGCGATGGATTCCTCGGTGGAAAGGCCGATTTCGTCGGTAATGGCGCTGATGCGCGATTTATCCATGCGGTAGCGCGCCCACGACGGGGAAGCGCACGCCGCGCACGTAGCGGCAAGAAGCTCACGTCTGGTCATAGGGTAATTCTAATGCTTTACCGTGGCGCACGCACTCCTGCGTCGGACTCCTGCGTGCAGCTTTCACGCTCTTGTGAACGCGACAGGTGTCCCGACGCAATGCCACCGCGTCCGCGGAACCAGCGCGCCGCCGGCGAAAGGTTGCGATTTCCGACGGCTTTGGGTTGATCCGGCCTGGCATTGATCCGGCCTGGCGACGACGCCTTGATTCTTGACGCTTTGCGATCGATCGCACTCGCTCCTGAAACGGCTCTTTCCATTTTCAGGGAAATTTGCGATATGTAGGATAGGGCGTCCCTGGCGGGAACGTCTCAGTCGGGGGAAGCGGGCGAGGTCGCAGGTGAAGATAGCCGCCTGAAAGCCGCCTGTAGCCAGGATTGGCGCATGCCGTGGCTTTCGCCGGCTCTCAAGGTAACTTCCGGCTCAACGTCTGCAAACCGGTGATCTTGCATAACGTGCTCGAATCGATCGAGATCATGGCCGATGCGTGCCGCTCATTCGAGCAGCGTTTTGCGCGTGGAATCGAGCCGAACATCGTGCGCATAGATGAGCATTTGAGCAACAGCCTGATGCTGGCGACCGCGCTTACGCCGCATATCGGCTACGAAAAGGCCGCCCAAATATCGCTCGCCGCCCACCGGGAGGGCACGAGCCTTCGCGAGGCTGCCTTAGCCTTGGGCCTGGTTACCGCCGAACAATTCGCCGAGTGGATTCGGCCGGCAGAGATGACGGGGCCGCGCGCGGACCGCTAGACCTGCGTTGCGCCACAGGGAAATGGCGCACCTTCGCCATAGCAGCCTTGCTCGCTGGCTGGCTCATGGTACTCTCCCGATGATCGTTCGCATCGCAAGGGTCTGCCTGACAAGTTCAGTCTTGCGCCACAAGTCGTAGCGTTCATGAGCCTCTTGCAACTGCAGTTCCGTGCAAAGACCAGCCTTGGTGAGTTGCTCACTCAAGTTCTCGATGACCTCGGACCACAAAGCCGTCCGCTCAGCAAACCCCGGTTCACCGCGTTCGACAATCTCATCCTGCACCCGGCTTTCGATCGCGACCAGCCCAGCAGACCGAAACAATTCGGGAAGACGATCGGCCATCTCGTTGTTCCATCGGTTTGCCTGCCGCCAGGCCAGAAACGCTTGGTAGAATTGCCTGAACTCACGCGGAGGGTCAGGTTTCCATTCGTTCCTCGCGTGGCTGTAGTCGAGGATCACGAGCATGCCGTTCGGTTTAGCGGCTTGCTTCATCTTCGAAACGGCCAGGACCGGTTCCCCGATCCATTGCAGCGTTCGCGCGGCCGTCACAATGTCGAATTGCGCCCGGAAGCTTAATGCCGTCGCATCGCCATATTCAAACCGCAGGTTCGGAATCGCGCCGTGCTCCTTCCGCGCGAGTTCAAGAAGCGCCTCGTCGCGATCGACTCCGACTACGTGCCCCAGTGGTCCAACGGCTTTCGCAACTCCGGCGGCGATCGCACCGGTTCCACAGCCGATATCGAGCACGGAAATACCCGGCCGCAGCAACTCGGCAAGACAGCGATGGTCCTGCTGCAAAGTTCGCCGGCCAAGTATTCGAGGATCGGACCGATGTGACTGAGCTTGCACGCTGTTTCACGATAGAACATATGGCTGCTCTCCGCCAACCGGCGCATCCGGGAAAACGGGCAGCGCGGGTTCTCCAGGCAATTGCACCGGGGAATTTCACTGGTTCCGTCACCGCTGCATTCCGCGCGCACGGCGCCCTTGACAACGTAACCGGCATATACTAAGCTTGCTTACTGAGATATCTTAGTATGGCCAGACAAGATTCCCTGCAGGGCTCGCTGCCGGTGATGGTTTTGAAAATTCTCGGCCGGCGCGGGCCGCTGCACGGGTATGGCATCACGGCGCAAATTGAATCCATGTCGAAGGACGTTCTGCGCGTGGAGGAGGGCTCGCTCTATCCGGCGCTGCACCGCATGGAGGAAGCGGGGTGGATCAAGGCGCGCTGGGTGACCACGGAGAACAAGCGGCGCGCGCGGTTGTATGAAATCACCGCGGCCGGGCGCAAGCAACTGGAAGACGAAGAGGTCCGCTGGAAGCTGGTGACGGCGGCGGTGGGACAGGTTCTGCAGAGGGCTTGAATATGTCGTGGCTATCGAGGTTGCGGAATGCGGCGGATAGCGCGCGGCTCGACCGCGAGCTGCGCGAAGAGATGGAATCGCATATCGAGGAGCGCGCGGAAGCGCTGATGAGCGCGGGCATGTCCGCCGAAGATGCGGCGCGAGAGGCGCGGAAGCGGATGGGCAACCAGCTGCTCTATCGGGAATCGAGCCGCGAGGCGCGGTTATTTCCGTGGCTGGAATCGCTGTTGCAGGACGTCCGCTTTGGGTCGCGCATGTTGCGTAAGAGCGCGGGCATCGCCATGGCCGCGGTTCTGGCGCTGGGGCTGGCGATTGGCGCGTGCACGGCGGCGTTTTCGCTGATCGATGCGCTGCTGCTGCGGCCGTTGCCGGTGAGCCAGCCGGAGCGGCTGGTGGCGCTTTCGTATCCCAGCGTGAAGGCGGGGCGGCCGGATGGCGATTCGTTCGGCTATCCCGTCTTTCAACGGTTTCGCGACGCTTCGGCTTCGGTCGCGGACCTGTTTGGAATTGCGTACGGCGGCGGGCTGCAGCGGGCCTCCTTCGGCGGCGGTGAAGAGGAAAACGCGCGCATGAGTTGGATCTCCGGCGAAGCGTTCGGTATCCTTGGCATTCCGCCGGCGCTCGGCCGCACCCTGAATGCCGAGGATAGCGCGCGCAGGAATCCGGTAGCCGTGCTCGGCTATAGCTTCTGGCAGAGCCGCTTCGGCGGCAGCCCGGATGTTTTGGGCCGCTCGATATCGGCCTCGTCCGGACGCCGATTCCAGATCGTTGGCGTGGCACGGGAGGGCTTCTATGGTTTGGAGCCGGGCTATCTCACGGACATCTGGCTGCCGCTCGAAATCACCCATGCAGATGTCAAGGATCTGATGAATCCCGCATTCGACTTCTTCGCCGTTTGGGCCAAGCTGAGACCCGGCATCGCGCCGGAACGCTTGCAGAAGGTCCTGCAGCCGGCCTTCGCGGCTTCTCGTCTCGAACTTCGGCGCGGCCTCGAACAGAATGGCGTTCCTCCAGGCGAGATGCCGCGAATACTCCATGCGCAACTAAAAGTCGAATCCGCGGCGAACGGCCATGCCAACATCGTTCGCTTGCAGTTCCGGCAGCCGCTGTGGATCCTCGGCATCGTCGCCGGACTGGTTCTGCTGATCGCCTGTTCCAATCTTGCAAACCTGTTCGTGGCGCGGGCCGAGGCTCGCGAAAGGGAAATGGCCATGCGGGCGGCCGTGGGAGCGGGCCGCGCGCGGTTAGTGCAGCAGATGATCGTGGAATGCGGCTTGATCGCCGCCGCGGCGTGTGTTCTTGGATTGGTATTCGCGCAGGCCGCCGCGCCCACACTGGTCGATCGCTTGATGCCCTCCACCATGCCGGCCTACCTCGATCTGCAATTGAACGCGCGGGTGTTTCTGTTCGTCGCGCTCGCGGGTCTGGCAGCGACACTGCTCTTCGGCGCGATTCCGGCTTTCCGCGCTTCTTCCGTGTCGCCCGATGCCGCCTTGAAATCGGGCGGCAGGTCTTCGGTGCGGACGCGGGCGCTGCGGCCGTTGATCGCGGCGCAAGTGGCCTTTAGCTTTGTGGTGCTGTTCGTGAGCGGCCTGCTGCTGGTCTCATTCCGCAACCTGATGAATGTGGATCTGGGCTTCACCAAGCAGGGTGTGATTCTGCTCGGCCTCGATGGCACGCGGTTGAGCGGCGCCGCATCCAACCGGACCGCCATCATGGAGACGCTCGACCGCATCCGGCAGCAGCCGGGCGTGCAGGCGTCCAGCATGTCGAACATTGAGCTGGTTGCTGGGCCGTTCGCGCCTATGATGCGGCCGTTCGTGCGCATGCCCGGCCAGGCGGGCGCATCACAGGGGCCTCTGTATCTGCGCGTGGCCCCGGGATTCTTCGACACCATGCAAATCCGCATGCTGGGTGGGCGCGATTTCACTGCGGCCGATCTGGCCGCGGACGTTCCATCGGTAATCGTAAACCAGGCATTCGCGCGCAGATATTTTCCCAATGGCGATCCGTTGGAGAGGCGCTTCGAGCGCGGCGATGACTCGGGGTGGGCGCCGCAGCAGATCGTGGGGGTAGTCGTAGACGCCAAGTACAACAGCCTGCGCGAGACACCGTCGCCTACCGTCTACGAGCCTCTGCGATGGGTGGGCGCCGCGCGGCTGGCGGTGCGGACGGCGGAAAATCCAGCGGCGATCGGCCCGCTGTTGCGGCAAGCGGTCACGGAAGCGAATCCGGCGGTGCGGGTGTCCATGATGGAGCTCGAGTCGAAAAAGATCGAGAACGGCATTCTTCCGGAGCGGCTGCTGGCGTTGCTGGCGGGCTTCTTCGTGCTGGTGGCCGCGGCATTAGCGGCAGTGGGTTTGTACGGGGTGCTCAGCTATCTGGTGGTGCGGCAGACGAAAGAGATCGGGATCAGGATGGCGCTGGGCGCGCAGCGCGGCACTGTGGCGCGGATGGTGTTGACGGACATGGCGCTCATGATTGCGTTGGGCTCAGCTTTAGGGCTGGCCGCCGGACTTGCGCTGGCGCGGTATGTGGAATCGATGCTCTTCGAAGTGAAGCCTTCGGATTGGACCAGCGCCGCGCTGCCCCTGGCGGTAATGGCGGCGATTGCGGCAATAGCGGCATTGGGGCCGCTGACAAGGGCGTTGCGCGTGGACCCGGGTGCGGCATTGAGATGCGAGTAGGTGGGCCCATGGCCTGCCCCGAGCCGCTCATGGCGCTCGGCGTTTCGACCGGCAGTCTGTGATTGGGCTTATTGGCTTCACCGGGACAGGCACATGGGCCGCCTCACCGCGTCGCCGGGTGCTTGCACGTCTTCGGGAGAGGCTGGGGAAAAAGACCGCTCCCTCAGCTTAGTCTTAGAAGCCGTGAAGCAATCGGTTGGCACGCGAAAGCGCCTGCCCCACAAAAACTCAAACCTATGCGCGCCAAACGGGGGACAGAGCCGCGACCGTGAGGCAGCGGGATTTCGCGGCCGAGCGAGGAAATCCCGGAAACGTTTGAGCACCTCGCATCGCCGCATCGCGTTCGCGTCGCCGAACCATTTGACAACCCGCTCAATCGCGCGGTACAACAATTCATGCAAAACTCCTCCCGGCGCGATTTCCTCGCCGCGGGTTTCGGCGCGGCCATGGCCGCACGCCTTGCTCTGGCCGATGGCGCCGCCGATCTGGCCGCATTGACGCTGAAACAGGCCTCCGGCGCCATTCGGTCGAAGAAGGTCACTCCCGCCGAGTTGACCGAGGCCTGCCTCGACCGCATCAAAACGTACAACCCCAAGATCGATGCCTGGATCACGATCATGCGCGACAAAGCGCTGGCGCAGGCGAAGACGCTCGGCGAAGAGCAGGCCGCGGGACATTTCCGCAGTCCGCTGCACGGGATTCCCATCGGCATCAAAGACAGCATCGACACCGCCGGCGTGCGCACCACCGCCGCCAGCGCCGTCTACGAGTACCGCTCCCCCGCCGAAGATGCCGAGGTGGTGCGCAGGCTCAAGGCGGCCGGCGCCATCCTGATCGGCAAGTGCAACATGCACGAATTCGACGCGGGCGCCACATCGGCCGTGAGTTATTGGGGACCCGTGCGCAATCCGTGGAATCTGGAGCGCGTTGCGGGCGGCCCGTCCGGCGGTTCGGCGGCCGCGGTCGCTATGGAAAATTGCTTCGGCGCGCTGGGAACCGGCGCAGGCGGCGGCATCCGCACGCCTGCCTCGTATTGCGGCGTGGTCGGCTTCAAGCCGACGTACGGCCGGGTCAGTCTGCGCGGCATCGTTCCCTACGCCTGGTCGCTCGATCACTGCGGCCCGATCGCGCGGACCGTGGAAGACGCAGCTATGCTCTTGCAGCAGATCGCCGGTTACGATTATTTGGATATCGATAGCGCGGATCAGCCCGTGCCGGATTATTCCACCGGCATCGGCGCTCCGGTGGCGCAGTTTCGCCTCGGCATGCCCGCGCAGTTCTACGATCATCTGGACGACGACGTGGCGCGCGCCATCGACGATGCCATCGCGGTGCTGAATAAGCTGACCAAGGGATCGCACGAGGTGAGTTTGCCTTCGCTGCTCCGGGCCGGGGCCGGCGCGGAAATCGCGGCCTATCACGAGAGTCTGCGCGGCGTGAACGGCGGTGGCTACGAGCCAAGCACGGCGCGCGTCTTTCCAACAGCCCAGGACGCGACCAGGGCGGCCGATTACATCCGCGGCTGGCGTGAGCTGACCATGGTCCGCCGCACCGTGGACGAAGACGTATTCCGGAAGCAGAATGTGGACCTGCTGATTGCGCCAACGGCCCGGCACACGCCCCCCACTATCGAGGAGGAACTAACCCCGGCCGGAGGCGCCGCTGGTGGTGGAGGTAGAGGTGGCAGGGGTGGCGGAGGTGGCGGAGGCGGCGGTGGCGGAGGCGGAGGCGGCGGAGCAATCGCGCCGCCCGCGGCCGGTGGCGCCGCGGATGCCGGAGCCGGCGCACGGCGAGCGCAGAGCGATCCCGAAGACAATACGCGCCCGTTCAACGGGTACGGATTGCCCACCGTTACCGTGCCCTGCGGTTTTTCGAAGGACGGCATGCCGCTCGGCCTGCAAATCGCCGGTCCGCATTTCGGAGAGATCAACGTGCTCGCGCTGGCGTACGCGTATCAGGAAGCGACCGAGTGGCACAAGCGGCAGCCTCCATTGCAGCCGGATACGAAGGTGCCGGTGTTGTCGAAGACGGCGGCCGAGCAAACGGGAGGATAGGCGCAGGTGACGTGCCGTCTAGCTGGTGATGTTTAGCGGGTAGTGTCTAGCGGGTGGTGTCCTACCCATTTCAATGCTGTTCACGCTCAAATCGTGGCGCACGCACTCATGCGTGCAGCGTTCACACTCGTGTGAACGCGCTTCGAATCGACCCGAAACCGTCCTTGCCCACGACGATCACGTATCGTTCACGAAGCTGCGCTCGCGGAGCGCGGGCGCGTCACCATCCTCGGTTGCGACCCTGAGCGTCATTTCAGGCGCCGCTCGGCGTTTGTCGCGGCGTACTTCGTATCGCTATCGACCCGGTCCACGTTACGGCCCTTGGGAAACCAAGGCCGGCAAAAACGCCGCTCACTATTTGATCCGGATCTTGCCGCTCTTCTGAATCTATTGCCGCTCTCTCGCCATGCGCTCACGGAGAATTTCGTTGATCCGGCTCAGGTGCCCGGGACCCGTCGATTTGAGCCAATCGAGAATCTCATTGTCGATTCGGAACGAGATCTGGGTCTTCAGAGGGCGATAGTATTTACCTATCGCCGCGTTGCCCCAATACTCGGGAGGCAATTGCGGCGCGTCCGGATCGCCGTCGAGACTGCGATCTCGCTTCGCGTATGCCTTCCTCGTTTCCTCGCTGATCTTCAGCCGCCCAACGGAGCTGGTCTTCGTAGATGCTTTCTTCATAGCCAACTGCCTTTCTCGCCGAGGTCAGGTGGATGACTTCGGCGTCCGGCTCGCTGCGGTCCACGAACACGACGAGGAGCAGGACCAGTTTTCGCGCCATACCGACGATCTGGTAACGCTGCTCGCCGTCACTCGCGATGAAGTAGTTGGTCCGCCGCCACGTGATTCGGATCGTCGAAGACTTCGGTCGCTGTCTCGAACGAAATCCCATGTACGCGCTGGTTCCTCTCGGCCTTTGCGGCGTCCCACGTGAATCTCGCCGCCATATACCACTATTGTATATTCAACGACAACGAAGTGGTCTCTTGCGACCAATGAGGGCCGGCATTGAAATGCGGGAGTATAAGCATTTTCGAGGGCTTTATCCTGCAAAGCGCCGTGGCCTGGACAAGAGCGGGCTGCTGACCCTCACCCGTCACGGCGCGACGTTCTGCCCGGACTTCAAGTACCGCATTGTCGATGAGGGCTGCACCTCGCCCGGATCGGTGTCGGCATTACGCGCCCTGATGTCCTGAACGGTGCGATGAAAAACATGGGCGCGGACGGCCTGCTCGATGAATTTCGAGAGGTCGCCCTTTTTTCATTCCCTGGGAGCCCAGAAAGGTGCGCAACGTGAGATCGGTCTCCTTAGAAACCTTGATGTTTCAGCGGACTGCTTCTTGCATGATTCACCCCCAGTCAGGCAGATAACGCCCATACGCTTAATTATGGATCGGCATGCGCGGACAGCGCAAACTTTTAGGGTTGTGTGGGCTGTGTGGGATCTCCTTCCTCGCGCCATGTGAGAAACTGTTCCTTCCGTGGACCATCCCATTCAAGTCGAGCAGCTCCAAAAATCCTACGGCTCCTTCGCCGCCGTCAAAGGCATCGATTTCGAAGTCCGCGCCGGCGAAGTCTTCGGCCTGCTCGGGCCGAATGGCGCCGGCAAGACCAGCACCGTCAAGATCCTCGAAGGTCTGCGCTCGCGCAACGGCGGGCGCGTCAGCGTCCTCGGTTGCGATCCTGAGGTGCAGACCATCGAGCTCAAAGACCGCATCGGCGTTTGCCTGCAAGATACCAATCTCCAGGAAAAGATCAAGGTCCGCGAGGCCATCGAGCTCTTTGCCAGTCTCTATACGCGCACTGTCGACGGCATGGCGCTGCTCAAGCGGCTGCAACTTTGGGAAAAGCGCGAAGCCCTCTATTCCACGCTCTCCGGCGGACAGAAACAGCGTCTCGCCCTGGCGCTCGCGCTGCTCAACGACCCTCAAGTGCTGTTTCTCGACGAGCCGTCCGCCGGTCTCGACCCGCAGGCGCGCCTCGAAATCCACGAGCTGGTGCAGGAGCTCCGCCGCGAACAGCGCACCATTCTGCTCACCACGCACTACATCGAAGAGGCAGAAAAGCTCTGCGACCGCGTCGCCATTATGGACGAAGGGCGCATCATCGCCATGGGAACGCCGCGCGAGATTCAGGAGCGCACGCTCTCCAATTCCGTCATCGAAATCGAAATTGCGCAACCGCTCGGAGACGCCGAGCTGCCCGTTTGGCCGGAAGCGGAAAAAGCGAATGTCTTCGACGGGCGGACGCACATCGCCGTCGTTTCGCGCCGTCCCGCGCGCACCATCGTCGCCATGGTGAAATGGCTGGACGACCGCGGCATTGAGCTTTCCGATATTCGCATCAAGCGCCCATCGCTTGAAGAGGCGTTCATCGAGCTCACCGGAAAGAGTCTTCGCGAATGAAAGTCTATCTTGCGTTTTTCCGCAACAACCTGCGCCTCACGATGCGCGACCGGTCTGTTTTCTTCTTCAATTTCTTTTTCCCGTTCATCTTCTTCTTCGGGTTCGCCGAGATGTTCCACGCCGGAACCGGCCAGGGCATCGCGTTCTTTGTGGCCACGGTTCTGGTGATGGGCATTCTGGGCAATGGACTCTGGGGCGCGGGCATGCGCGCCGTGCAGGAGCGCGAGGCCAACATTCTGCGGCGCTTCAAGGTGACGCCCATTTCGCCGCTGCCCATCCTCGTCGCGTCCATGGCGAGCGGCTGGCTGCTCTACCTTCCCGTTCTGGTATCGCTGGTTGCGCTGGCGCATTTCGAATACGCCATGCCGATCCCGCAAAACTGGCTCTCGCTCTTCCTCATGTGTTCGCTGGGCGTGTGCGCGTTTCGCGCCATCGGGCTGATTCTGGCGTCCGTCACCAACACCATGCAGGAGGCTACGATCCTGATTCAGGTGATCTACATGCCCATGTTGTTCCTGAGCGGCGCCACGATTCCTTCGGCCCTTCTTCCCACGTGGGCGCAAACGCTGGCGGAATTCATGCCGGCGTCTTATCTGGTGACGGGGTTGCAAGGCATTTTTTTCCGCAATAGGAACCTTGCCGATAATGCCGCGGCCATTGGCGCATTGCTGTTGACCCTGGCGGTTGGACTCTTCCTCGCAGTCCAGCTTTTTCGTTGGGAAAAGGGCCAGAAGATTCCACCGCGCAACAAGCTGTGGGTGCTGGCGGTGCTGGCGCCGTTCCTGGCGATGGGCTGCTACCGCGCTTACAGCAAAGATCACATCGGCCAAAACCAAGCGCTCTTCCGCGATCTGCAGCGCGCCGGCGCAGTCCTGATCCGCAACGTGCGCGTCTTCACCGGCGACGGCCAAACCATCGAGAACGGCGCGGTGCTGGTGCGCGACGGCAAGATCGCCGATATCTTCGAACAGGGCGCCGCGCCCGATCCCGATAAGATCCGCGCCGAGTCCGTGGAAGGCGCCGGCAAAACGCTGCTGCCGGGCCTGATCGATGTCCACGTTCACCTGGGCGGGCCGGCCGGCATCTCCACTTCGAACGACGACTACGACCAGCAGAAGACCTTCCCGCGCGCCGCGGCCGCGCTGCTTTATAGCGGCGTCACCGCTGCCCGCAGCGTGGGCGACGCTCTCGATGCGTCGCTGAAGCTGCGCGCGCAAATCGCCGCCGGCAGCAAGCTCGGCGCGCAGCTCTTCGTCTACGGACCGATGTTCACCACCGAAGGCGGCCACGGCGCGGAATTCACCAAGTATGTTCCGGCGTCGCTCCGCGCTACCATCGCCGCGCAGCTCGTCCGTACTCCCAAGACGCCCGAGGAGGCGCGCAAACAGGTCGACGAGTTGAAGCGCGCCGGCGTGGACGGAATCAAGGCGATTCTCGAAGCCGGATGGGGCGAGGGCATGCTCTACGACCGGCTCGATCTGCTTCTCGCCCGCGCCGTCGGCGAGGAAGCGCACGCGCAGAACCTGCCGCTAGCGGTACATACCGGCGATGCGCGCGATGTCACCGACGCCATCGATATCGGCGCTTCGTCCATCGAGCACGGGTCGATGCGCGATGAGATTCCCGATTCCGTACTGGCGCACATGGCCCGGCAAGGCATCTATTACGACCCCACGCTGGGCGTCACCGAAGCCTACGCCAACTACTACGCGGCCCGTGCGGATTCGCTCAACAATTCGCTGGTACAGCAGACCGTGCTGGGCAGCGTGCTCAAGGGAACGCGCGATTTCCTGGCGTCCGGCAAGGGCGCGGACGCAGCTAAAGAGGCAATTTTCACGCGCGCTTTCGACCAGTGCCGCGCCAACCTGCTGCGCGCATGGAAAGCCGGAGTGCCACTCGTGATGGGCACCGACGCGGGTAATCCGCTGGTGTTCCACGGCCCGTCCATGCACCACGAATTGCAGCTTTGGGTGCAGGCCGGCATCCCCGCCGAAGTGGCGTTGCAGGCCGCTACTGCGAACGCCGCCAAACTGCTGCGCGCCGCCAGCCGCATTGGCGGCATCCGCAAAGGGCTCGACGCCGATCTGCTGATGGTGGATGGCAACCCATTGCAGGATATCTCCGCTACGGAGCGAATCTCGCTGGTGATGTTCAAGGGCGAACGCTTGCGGCGGGCGGAGTTATTCGACCAGAAGTAGCGCGCGCTTCAGCTTGCCCAGTTGGCACGATGTCATCGCGTTTGACATCGAGCTTCCGAATAGTTCGAGTCTCTGAAGAGCGGATATCAATTATCCGGCGCACATTGAAGCGGAAAGTGCGGCCCGGCGATCTTAACGGTTTCAATATCGGGCTTTACGAACGACAATTTTCTGTTACCTTCAAGGTCTGCCAGACTTTTCGAAGAAGTGCATCCAAACGACGATGTACGAGATTGCTGCGCGCTATTGCGCCACGCGTGCCGACATCGTTCGCCAAATTCACACGGCGCTTGATCGGCTTGGTCAGCCGGACTTTCTAAGCGAGCTGCAGGGGCAGTTGCTGGCCGCTGTTGCCGACGAATACCGCGCCGATCTAATTCTGGATCTTGGCACCGGCCCCGGAAATTCCGCCGCAGTCTTCAGCATCGCCCGGCCCGACGCGGCCGTCCACACATTCGACCTGGAGGAGGGTTGGCCGGAAGCGCAGCGTAAGCTCGCGATCACCCCCGACAACGTGATCGCCCATGTCGGCGACCTGACGGCGACGGACTTCACGCCGATCGTTGGACGTTCCGGCGCGGTCGTGCTGTTTTGGGACGCCCACGGCTTTGACGTTGCCGCACATGTGCTGGGTCATATCATGCCGCTCATCGCAGATCGCCGGCACATCGTGATCTGTCACGATATGTCGCACGTGCATTTCCTGCCGGAGATCGATTATGGCGGAAAGCCGTTTTGGCGCGGACTCTCTCACTATGGCAGTTGGCCGGGCGCGACGGCAATGACCGTATTAGGCTGGACGGCGACCAACGTCGATCAAATCATTCCGATATTGGACTTCTGCGCGCGCAACCAAATCGAATTTAGCTCCTTCGACGCCGATATCCATTTGACGCGGTCGAAAGCGGAGATCGACGCGCTCGGCAACCAACTGGGAATTTTGCCATTGCCGGCGGTTCACATGGGTTATTTTACGATGGAAGCCGCTGGGCCGCGGCGTTTTCCCGCCGCGCGTCATCCCTGAGACGCGCTCGATGACGACAATACTGCCGGCGCCGGCTTTGGAATCGGGCGGCGGGCGAAAGCGCCTGCCCCACAAAAACGCAGACCTATGCGCACCACCGTGGGACAGACGCTGTTGTCTGTCAACCCGGCGATCTCGGAGATTCTTTCCCAGCTTCTTACGGTCGCGGCTCTGTCTGGCGCCGAATGTGCTCCGCCACGCGCTCCGGCGCTTCCATCGGGATATAGTGCGTGCAATCCTCAAACGCCATGTCGCGCCCGCGCCGAAAGTACGCCGCCAGATCCGGTCCCGTGGGCGATGTGCTGAGATCGAACACGCCCGCCTCGCGCGTCTTGCCCGCGCGAATCACCGTGACCGGCTGCTGAATGCGTCTGATTTCCGGATAAATGCCGGACTCCGGAACCTTCGACTCGCGATAGATGGACGCTTCGATATCCGGCGGACACGCCAGCGCGAATTCGCCGCCGCGGGGCAGAATTCCGAACTCGCAGTAGTCGCGCAGCACATGGATGAAACGACGGAGGATCAGTCTGTCTCGGGACGCGACGGTGATTGTGGCGCCGGCCCCGGGGACCGCTGGTGGCGACGACGGCGGTATCGAGCCCGACACGCTTCAGACGACGGTCTTATCGGCCTCCCCGGCCCGCTCCTGGAGGATTGCTCAGTGCATTCAGCCCGTACTTGTAATTGGGATCCATCTCGGCGATATCGTTGCGGTACGCCACAATCGTCGCCGTCGGAAACACCGCGGGGATCTTCTGCGTCACTTTGCCGGTGGCCGCCCATTCCGTTCCGCGCTGGAACGTCACTATGAAGCCGACGCAACTGAGCGCGTTCACATCGTGCCCCAGCGTGGTGTGAAAGACGCGTCCCTTTCCGAAACTCAGCGTCATCAGCATCGGCTCATCGTGGCCCGTTCCTTTGTTCGCCGGATCGGAATATGCGGTCGCCAGCACCGTCATGTTCTTGCCGGGGCCGCGCAGGCTGTTGTATAACTCGTCGCCCTGATGCATCCACACATGCGGCAGACCTTTGGTGATGGGGTGATTCGCGTCCTGCACGGTAATCGCGAACGGGAGGCGATTGCCGTGGTTTCCGGCGCGCCCGGCTTTGTCGTCTTGCGCCAGCTTGCCGTCCAGGTAAAACCAGAGCGGGCCGGCCTTCTCGGTGCGGCCGCGCCATCCGCCGATTCCGATCATCTCATTGAATTCGGGCCATTCCGCGAACGCATTGTCGGCCGCGTGCACGGTCACCAGTCCACCGCCGCCGCGGATGTAGGCCGCGAAGGCGGTTTTCAGATCGTCGGACCAGCGATCGTCAGGCGCGTCGTAATTCATGACGATCACCTGATATTTGGCGAAGTCGGGATGGAAGGCGCTGAAATCGCCGCCGCGCGGAGGCGCGGTCGCCACGTCGACATGGAAGAGGCCGGTCTCTTCCAACTCCTTTTTGAGCACCGGCGTGGTGAGTTGCCAGGCATGATAGGGGCCGCCGCTTTCGCCATCGAGCAGCATGACCTGAATGGGGCCGGCGGCGCGCAACTGCGGTTGGGATGCGAGCGCCGCCGCGAAAAGTGTAGCGAAAAGAATTTTCTTCATGGTCGGATTACCTGCTTACTGAAGACGAAATGCGTAAAGATACTCGCCGCCCCCTACCAGGACGTACTGGTGGCCGTCCAGCATGTAAGTGATGGGAGCGTTGCTCGGACCCGAGATCAACTGGGAGTGCCACAGCGGCTCGCCGTTGCGCGCATCGAAGGCGATGAAGTTGCCGGAGCCGTCGCTGCCGAAGACCAGATTGCCGCCGGTGGTCAGCAGGCTTTGGGCCCCGGTATTAGTCTTGTGTTTCCAGGCGATTTTGCCGGTCTTGACATCGATGGCGCGCAGTTCCTGTTTCACTGTGCCGCCTCCGCGCTCGGCGCCGGAATAGCCTTCGGCCTGAGGATCGGTGTCGGTCTTATAGAAGATGGTGTAAGTCTGGGTGGTGCCCACGTAGAACAGTCCGGTGTCGGGATTGTAGGCGGGATTGGGCCACCCCGTAGCACCGCTCGAATTAGGCGAGGTTAGCGCGCCCGCGACTTGCGGTTCCTTCATGGGGTCGCGGATGGGCTGGCCGTTGGGCGCGATGCCCTTGTACCAGTTGAGACCTTCCATGAACGGAGCGGTGAGGATGTTCTTGCCGTTGGTGCGATCGAGGACGAAGAACAGGCCGCCGCGATAGGCTTGCGCCAGCAGCTTGCGCGGCTTGCCGTCGATGGTGGCATCGAAGAGCACCGGGTCCTGCGCCGCGTCCCAATCGTGAGTGTCGTGCGGCGAGTATTGGAAATACCAGACCATCTTGCCGGTATCGGGATTGAGGGCCACCACAGAAGCGGTATAGAGATTGTCGCCCTCCCTGCTCTGCCCCGCCATGACGGGATTGGCGTTGCCTGTGGGCAGATACAGCAGGTTGAGCTCGGGATCGTAAGTGGGCGGATACCAGATGCCGGCGCCGCCGTGTTCGACGGCGTTTTCGTTGGGCCAGGTGTTGAAGCCGGGGTCGCCTTTGTGGGCGGTGGTCCAGAAGTGCCACTGCACGTCGCCGGTTTCCGGATCGCGCGCTTCGGCGAAGTTGGGGACGTCGAGGAAGTCGCCGCCCACGCCGGTGATGACGTGGTTCTTGATCACCAGCGGCGCGACGGAGGCGAAGTAGTCGCGTTTGACGTCGGCCAACTGCTTATTCCAGCGTTCCTTGCCGGTTTGGATGTCGAGCGAGACCAGGTGGTCGTCGTACGTTTCGAAGTAGAGCCAGTTGCCGTAGATGGCGGCGCCGCGATTGCCGAGCGCGAACGCGGGCAGCCCTTTCCAGTTGTACTTCCAGAGCTCGCGGCCGGTGCGGGCGTCCATGGCGAGCACGGCGTTGGGCTCGGTGATATAGAGGACGCCATCCACCAGCAGCGGCGCGCAACGCGTGTTGGCGTTGCCACCCAAAGGCGTAGGCCCGGGGCCGCCGACGTTCGTGCCCGGCGAGCTGTCGATGCGGCTCACCCAGCCCAGCGTCAGATTGTGGACGTTCTCAGCGTTGATTTCCTTGAGAGGGCCGTAATGGCGGCCGGAATAGTCGCCGTGGAAAGTGGGCCAGCTATCGGGCTTGGGATGCGCGATCGCTTCGGGCGTGAGGCCCTGGCTCCACAGGGCGGTGGCCAAGCCGGCAAAAGCAGTCAGAAATGTGGGTAATTTGGCGGTCATGCGGATCCTCTACTTCAGCGTGGCCAGATAGGCGGTGAGATTGTGCATATCGGTGTCGTTCAGGCGCATCATGATATCGACGTGGGCCTGTAGCGGGTCGGTGATTTCGACTTTGGGGACGCCGTGGTTGCGGGCCCAGGTTTTGGTGGAGCCGTCGGCGAGGCGGAGGGTGACGTAGAAATCGGTGACGAGGACCGGCTGTCCTTTGATGGTTTCACCCGAGGGCAGCGTGACGGTGGCGTAGGGGGCGGTGGGGTTTGGGGCGCCGGCGCCGCGTCCGAAACCGCCGCGGCCGGCGCGGGGCATGACGATGTGTTCCTGAAGCGTGGCGACGTCGTATTTGGCGGCGACGCCTTTGAGATCGCCGGTGGGCGAATGGCACTTGTTGCAGCCGCCGGCGCCGTTGAAGTATTGCTGGCCGGAGTTTGCGTCACCGACGAGAACTTCGGACATGTGGACTCCGCCGCGACCGGAGGCGTAGATCACGCGCGAATGCAGATAGGCGGCGATGTCATAGATCTGAGCGTCGGAGGCGTCGATCTTGACGACTTTCGAGTGCTCGGGGGCTCTGACGAATTTGGCGATGTCGACGCCGTCTTCGTCGTGGAGGGTGACGACGGAAGCGATCAGGTCTGGGCCGGCCTTGCCGCTTTTGCCGCGATCTCCGTGGCAATAGCCGCAGGTGAAGTTGTAGGCGGGAAGGCCGCGGGTGACGGCTTCTTCGGGATAGATTTTGAAGCGGGGGCCTCTGGCTCCGCCGCCTCCACCGCGGCCGCCTCGGCCGGCGGGTGCGGTTGATGGGGCTTGGGTGGCGGGGGGCTGGGCTTGTAGTATGGCGGCGAGGCCGAAGAGGGCGAGGCTGCCTGCAATGACGAACGATCGGTTCGGGTGCACTGGGTATAGCATATATTAATCTCTACCTGGGCGACAGTGCTGTGCGGCAGTTGGCCGCGGCGCCGGCATCCCCGCCGAAGTGGCGTTGCAGGCCGCAACTCCGCGGAGGCGGTCTGGCGGAAATCGTCTCGCGCGATCAGACGAACCAGAACATTTGTATCAACCGCGCGCATAGCGCTTTCGGACGTACCGGCGGATACCGTCTCTCAGCTTGCTGAGACTGTGCGTCTCCAGCTTCCGCGCCCCGAACAACGCCTCATGAATATCGCTGGAGCTGAAGCGGCTCGCACGACGGACAATCATCTTGTCGCCGTTTTCTTTCCCATTCCAAAACCGATCCCGGTCCGATGCCGAGTTTTCGGCGAACGTCCACCGGGACTGAAATCTGCCCCTGAGCCGTAACTTTCGAGTGCGCGATCGCCATATCTTATATTGCTCCGGTAATGGAGAGTGAAGCCAACAACCAGCCCGAGCGCTCAGAGCGTCTCTGGGACACGCAGGCCATGGGCCCGCGCCACTAACTCCACAACCCGCTCCGGCGCTTCCATCGGGATATAGTGCGTGCAATCCTCGAACACCATGTCGCGCCCCCGACGGAAGTGCGCCGCCAGATCCGGTGCGGTGGGCGATGTGCTGAGATCGAACACGCCCGCCTCGCGCGTCTTGCCCGCGCGAATCACCGTGACCGGCTGCTGAATGCGCCCGATTTCCGGATAAATGCCGGACTCCGGAACCCTCGACTCGTGATAGATGGACGCTTCGATATCCGGCGGACACGCCAGCGCGAAATCGCCGCCGCGCGGTAGAATTCCGAACTCGCAGTAGTCGCGCAGCACTTGCGGATGCCAGCGCGAAAACGGCAGCCGGTTCTGAAAGCGCTCGATCATTTCCCCGGCGGATTTCCAGACGTTGCGGCGCTTCTTGATGTACGAGGCATTGGGCGGCGCCGTGCCGTAGAGATCGCGCGACATGATCGTCGGGTCGATCAGCAACAGCGCCGAGTAGGTTTCCGGCCGCAGCGCCGCGGCGCACACCGTGGAATGGCCGCCCATAGAATGGCCCACGCCCAGCGCGTCATGCACGCCCAGCGCCTCCGCCACCGCGGCGATGTCGCGCCCAAAATCACGCCACCGGTAGGGCGGCGCCGGCTTGCTGCTGCGGCCGTGGCCGCGGATTTCCACCGCGATTCTGCGGCGGCCAGGCAGCCCCCGGCAAATGGCGTCCCACGCGCGGCCGTGAAATCCGGTGGCGTGCGCGAAGAGCAGCGGCGGGTCCACGCCCGGCCAGACCCACGCAGCCACATTCACTCCGTTCGCGTGCGTCATGGTGAGCTGGGGTGTAAATTCGGGCTGCGCGGTATCCACCTGAGCATTCTCCCATGCAGGCGCCTATCAATCGGGGTGGAGGCGGGTGGGCGGCGCCGATTCGCAGATGCCCGGCTGAACGCCAGCGTGGCCGGGTGCGATAGTGCGAAGCAGCGACAGGCTGGGAGACCTGTCGTGGGGCATGTCGTGAGGCATGTCGTACCGTGCTGCCCGGCTTCCACAGTTGCGTGCTGCACTGCGATTGCGATGCCCTTGTCGACGCGCAGAATGAACGTGCTCGGGTTTTTCATACCCGACAGCGCGTAAGGAACGTCGAAGTGCGCCGTCGCCTTGGTACTTTCCGTTTGCCGCCTGCACGTCCACCGGGACCGTAATCTCGTGTTCGGCGGTGTGAATCTCAAACCTCCCGTGCAATTTCACTTGCGATGCCCCCTGCGGAGCGAGCTTTCCATCCACCTGGTCAGGCCGGAACACGATCTCGGGATACTTCGCGCTTTCCGGAATCTCCCGATGCATTCTCCTGTCGCGCGATTCGTTGCCGCTCTCGCCGCTGGTGGCGTCAGTCGCAATCTCGAAGCGTGCTCCGCTTGAGTGCGAAGGCGCCGGATCGATCTTGAGCGCGGTCTGCTGCGCCATCGCCTGCGTGCAAACCGGCAACGCAGCGCAAACCGGCAACCTGGCCATCGTCTTCATATGGCAACCGCTCGGAAATGCATCAGCCAGAACCGGAATATCCGCGGGCTGAAAGGTCATGGCTCGCATGGCGCAAGGCTGCAACCACCGGCGCCCACCGGGCATCGGCAGGTTCGCCAGTAATTCGGGCCGTCTACCGTAACCGGTGGAACGCCTTTCGCGCTGTCGTCCCTGCCTCCGGGATTGTGAGTGCGACGCCTGAGTGCGTGCGCCACGATCCGCCTCAAGTTTCCCGCCCAATGAACGACGACGACGTCGGCGCGGGCGCTCTCAGGAAACTCACCTGCAAGCCCTTTATTTCAGTGGACACTGTCGCGGTAGTTTTCTTTGATTTCCCCGCTTCCTCCTGCCCCCATGCTCTCGATGAATCGCCTCGACTACAATCGTCGGACCCTTTCACCGGAATCCGAACTTCCTCAAAAACTCCGCGCCTTCCTCCGCC
>PLDF01000366.1:73032-84355 GCA_003135055.1 Bryobacterales bacterium
CTCCGCGCCTCCGCGTTAAAACTGACTGCCTCGACCTTCCGCTCACTCCCCTTCGGCAACGCCCCTCCAGTTTCCTCACCCTATGAACGACGACCGTCGGCGCCCGTGCTCTCCCCTTACGCTATGGAACTGCCTTCCCGCCGCTGATACACTACGGATATCGGGGTGTAATTCGTGCGCTCTATCCTTGTCTCGTTGCCGTTCCTTGCTCTTCTCGCGCTCAGCGGCTGCCAAAAGCAGGCGCCGCAACAGGCCATGGCGGGTCCGCCGGTCATGCCGGTCTCGGTCGCCAAGGTCGTACAGCAAGCCGTCCCCACCGATCTGCGCGTGGTGGGCACGGTGGAAGCTTCCGCCATTGTGCAGATCAAATCGCAGATCGCCGGCGAGCTGACCGCCGTCACCTTCACTGAAGGCCAGAACGTCAGCAAGGGCGAGCTGCTTTTCCGCATCGATTCGCGCCCTTATGAAGATGCCGTACAGCAGGCGCAGGCCGCCGTGGAGCGCGACAAGGCGCAGATCGCGCAGGCCGAAGCCACGCTGGCTCGCGATACCGCGCAGGCGAAGTACGCCGAGACCGACGCCTCGCTGCAATCCGAATTGAGCAAGGGCGGCCTTACGTCGAAGTCGCAGTTCGATCAATCGAAGACCAATGCGGACGTGGCGCAAGCGTCGGCGAAAGCCACCCAAGCCACCATCGAAAGCGCTCGCGCCGCTATGCGCGCCGACGAAGTCGCCATCGAAACGGCCAAGCTCAATTTGAGCTACTGCCAAATCCTCGCGCCCCTTTCCGGACGCACCGGCAACCTGCTGGTGCATGCGGGAAACCTGGTGAAGATCAACGACGTACCGCTGGTGGTGATCCATCAGGTGTCGCCCATCTTCGTCGATTTCAGCGTGCCCGAGCAGCATCTGGGCGCCATCCGCCGTCTGAACGCGAACCATAAGCTGACGGTGCGCGTGACCTCGCAGGACGACCCCGGCCGCACCGCGACCGGCGTTCTTTCCGTAATCGACAACACCGTGGATGCGGCCACCGGAACCATCCACCTGAAAGCCACATTCGAAAATGGCGACGGCATGCTGTGGCCCGGCCAGTTCGTCACCGCCGTGTTGACGCTCGATACCGTTCAGAACGCGGATGTGATTCCGGCCATAGCTGTGCAGACCGGTCAGCAAGGTTCGTTCGTATTCGCTCTGAAGGCGAACAACACCGTGGAGATCCGCCCGGTGACGGTAGGCCGCGAGTTCGGCGACAAGGTGGTGGTGGAGAAGGGCGTCGGAGCGGGAGACACCGTGGTGACCGACGGCTTTTTGGTGTTGTTCCCCGGAGCTGCCGTTCGCGTGGTAGATGCGTCCAAAGTGGGAGCGGGTGGATTATGAATCTGTCGCGCATGTTCATTGAGCGGCCGGTAATGACGGCGCTGGTCTGCTTAGCCATTCTGTTGTTCGGAACCATCGCGTTTCGTGGACTGCCCGTAGCCGCCCTGCCCAGCGTGGACTATCCCACCATCCAGGTGAGCGCCGCGGTGCCGGGCGCAAACCCTGAGACCATGGCATCGAGCGTAGCCACGCCGCTCGAAAAGGAATTCTCAACCATCGCCGGAATCCAGTCGATGAGCTCGAGCAACTCGCAGGGCAGCACCGCCATTACGGTGCAGTTCGACCTGAGCCGCAACATCGATTCGGCCGCGCAGGATATTCAAGCCGCCATCTCCGCCGCCGGCGGACGTTTGCCGCCCAGCATGCCGCGGCCGCCCACTTACGCCAAGGTCAATCCGGCCGAGCAGCCCATTTTCTACCTGGCCGTTAATTCGCCCACGCTGCCGCTCTACAAGGTCACCGATTACGCCGATAACCTGCTGGCGGAGCGTATCTCCATGGTGGGCGGCGTTTCGCGCGTGCAGGTGTTCGGCGAACAGAAGTACGCGGTGCGCGTGCAGGTGGACCCCGACCAGTTGGCGGCGCACAACATCGGCATCGACGAAGTGCAGAAGGCCATAGCCAGCGCCAATAGCAATCTGCCAACGGGCCGCCTGCAGGGCGCGCAGCAGGCGTTCACCATCGAATCGAACGGCTCGCTGTACAACGCGGCGGCCTACCGGCCTCTGATCGTGGCTTACCGCAACGGCGCGCCCGTGCGGCTGGAACAGCTAGGCAACGTGATTGACGGCGTGGAGAACGACCGGCAAATCGCGTGGATCGACGACGTGCGGTGCATGATTCTGGCCATCAACAAGCAGCCCGGCACCAACACCGTGGAAGTGGTGGAGAACATCAAGAAGCTGCTGCCCGTGTTCCGGCGCGAGCTTCCTGCCTCGGTGCAGTTCTCCACGGCGTTCGACGCTTCCACTTCCATCCGCAATTCCATTCGCGACGTGGAATTCACGCTGATACTCACCGTGTGCGTGGTGGTGATGGTGATCTTCCTGTTCCTGCGCAACCTTTCCGCAACCATCATTCCCGGTTGCGCGGTGCCGTTCTCCATCGTCGGCACGTTCGCCGTAATGTCGCTGCTGCATTACAGCCTGAACAATCTCTCGCTGATGGCGCTCACGCTATCGGTGGGCTTCGTGGTGGACGACGCCATCGTGATGCTCGAAAACATCGTGCGCCACATGGAGATGGGCAAATCGCGCATGGAAGCGGCCATCGTCGCGTCGCGCGAGATCGGCTTCACCATTCTTTCGATGACGTTCTCGCTGGTGGCAGTATTCATACCGGTGCTCTTCATGGAAGGCATTGTGGGCCGCCTGCTGCACGAATTCTCCGTCACCATCGTGGTGGCCATTCTCATCTCGGGCTTCGTGTCGCTGAGTCTGACGCCCATGCTGGGCAGCCGCTTCCTCAAGAGCGATCACGGCCGGCGGCACGGTTTCGTCTACAACACGCTCGAGGGCGGTTTCAACCTGCTTGCGCGCGGGTATGAGCGCACGCTGGCCATGGCCATGCGCTTCCACCCCGTAACGTTCGCCGTAGCGATTCTCATGCTGGTGGGCACTGTCTACTTGTTCAAGACGATGCCCACGGGGTTCATCCCCGCCCAGGATAGCGGCTTCTTTTTTGGCGGCACGCTGGGCCCGCAAGGCATCTCGTTCGAATCCATGGCGCGGCACCAGAAGGCCGTCGCCGACATTCTCAAGACGGACCCCGACATTTCCGATATTGGCGCGTTCTTGCCCGATAGCAACTCGGGCTTCGTCTTCGGCGTGCTGAAGCCGCGCGCCGAGCGCACGCGCTCGGTGGATCAGGTGATCGAAAGCCTGCGCCCCAAGCTATTCACCGTTCCGGGCATTCTCACGTTCCTGCAGAACCCGCCGCCGGTCACGGTGAGCGGCCAGAACTCAACCAGCGTGTACCAGTTGACGATGCAGAGCCCGAACCTCGCCGAGTTATACTCCTGGGCGCCGCGCCTGACCGCCGCCATGGCGAAGCTTCCCGGCTTCGTGGACGTGCAACCCGACATGCAAGTCTCCAGCCCGCAGGTGATGGTGGATATCGACCGCGACCGCGCGCTGGCCTTGGGTCTGACGCCGGAGCAGGTGCAGGACGCGCTCTTCAGCGCCTACGGAGAGCGCGAGGCCTCCGTGATTTATGCGGCCGCGGATCAATACTCGGTGATTCTGCAGGTCGATCCGAAGGACCAGCGCAATCCCGATGCGCTTTCGAAGCTCTACATCCGTTCGTCCAACGGCTCGCTGGTTCCGCTGGACGCCGTAGTCAAGATGAAGCAGCAGACCGGGCCGCTCACCATCAACCACTTCGGACAGCTTCCGGCCGTGACCATTTCGTTTAACCTGCGGCCCGGATTCGCGCTGGGACAAGCCACCGAACAAGTGGATAACGCGATTCGCGACCTGCGCATCCCGCAGACCATCAGCACAACTTTCCAGGGCACGGTGAAGGAATTCCAGAACTCGTTTCAGAACCTGACCGTGCTGCTGATTGTGGCAATCCTGGTGATTTACATCGTGCTGGGCGTGCTGTACGAGAGCTTCATTCATCCCATCACGATTCTCTCGGGCCTGCCATCGGCCGTCTTCGGGGCGCTGCTGACGCTGATGTTATTCCACAAGGAACTGGACCTCTACGCGTTCGTCGGCATCATCATGCTGTTCGGCGTGGTGAAGAAGAACGCTATCATGATGATCGATTTCGCCATTGGCGCGCGGCATCGGGGCCACACCGCGTACGACGCCATCTGGCAGGGCTGCCTGTTGCGCTTCCGGCCCATTATGATGACCACGGTGGCGGCGCTCTTCGGCACCATGCCCATCGCGCTCGGCTACGGCGAAGGCGCGGATGCGCGGCAACCGCTGGGACTCGCGGTGGTCGGCGGCCTGGTGGTGAGCCAGTTCCTGACTCTCTATATCACGCCCGTAATCTATCTATATCTCGACCGCCTGCAGGAGAAGCTGCGAGGGTCGAAGACTGCCGTGCAACCCGAGCCGGCGCTGGTGGCGTGACTTACCTGGCCTTTGTGGGGCAGCCAATCCTGGCTGCAGCCGGCTTTCAGCCGGCTCTCTGCACCCTGCGCACTCTTCGGTTTCTGCCGCCGAGAAAGGCCGCAGGAAGTTCATTACGCTTAGAGAGCAGATTGCCGGAGCGCTCCCGCTATCGACGAAGATCCCGGCAATCTCTAATCTCAAAGCCATCGAAGTACGTTTCAATTCCGGCTTACAAACAAAACTGAATCGAGTCGCCGCTGAGAACAGCAGCGACGCAGATGGGTACGTTCAGCAGCTTGTCAAGCATTATCTCGACCATGACGCATGGTTTCGCCAGAAGGTCAAGAAGGGCTTGGAACACCTCGACCGGGGCGAATACCTCACACACGAAGAGGTAGGAGAGCGAATCGAGCGGATGTTCCGCCCGTAACACGAAGAGCTTGGCGGCAGGAACTGGACGACAATACCCGCGCTACCAGGGCGGCCCAAAGGAGGCAGCCTAACGGTCGCGGCTGTCCCTTCTTCCTATCCCCTCCGCGATCAATGCCACGACGAGCGCATTGAGGCTTACCCCCTCGCGTTCCGCGCGCTCCACCAGGCGCGCATGGAGGCTCTTCGGAACACGCTGACGCCACTGCCCGCTGCTCCCTTTGGATGCCGGCGCGGGAATCGGGCGCCCCGATTCGGCAATAGTGACAAGGCAGGCTTCGAGCGCCTCGCGGCCATGACGGATCGCTTCGCCGGCTGTCTTGCCGTCCGCGATGCAGTAGGGAACATCGAGGTATTCCACCAAGTATCCGCCGCCTTCATCGCCGGTCAATCGACGAACGACGAAGGGGTAGGCATCGAGATCGAAATTACGCTTCTTTGCCATTTAGTCCTCCAGGAGCTTTAGGAAATTCCTGACGTATACCGCAAGAATTGGTTTTCACGCCGGAACTGGCGCTATTTCGCCTTGGCCGTTGATGAATACCACGTGACTCGTGCCGTGGTGACGCCAAGCGATGCCGAAGTGGCCGGCAACGACCTTCAAGTCTTCAACGCGCCAGTCGCGCGGATTATTCTTCATCCGCTCAACCGTCTTCGCCGCGTTCGCCATGAATTAGATGGTACCACCAGCGGTACCATGCGCCAATCATTTCGGATTCCGCACTCGGACGTGAGCGGAAGTTCACGGTGTACTAAAGTTAAGGAAGAGGTGGTTTCATTCGTTGAATGATTTGCCAAACGGCCCGCCCGGTGAAACCTGCTATGCCTGCGACCAACCGGCTACAACGAGGGAACACGCGCCTCCGCTGAGCTTTTTCCCGCAGGGCAAGCGGCGGAATCTAATCACGGTGCCGTCATGCTCGATCTACAACTGCGAGAACTCTTTGGATGTTGAGTATGTCCGAAACGCTCTCGCGTCCCTTGAGGGCCTCAACGAAGCTGGCGAATTATTGATCGACAAGGCGAAGAGATCGTTCGATCACAGCCCAGCTCTGTTTGAGCAGACGTTCCAGTCCTTTGTTGTCCACTCGCGAGAAGAACAGGTAGGCACCTATAAGTTCGATCTAAAGCGAGTTGACAACGTGATGGGGGCAGTGGCGCAGGCGCTCCATTATCGGGATGAGGGTCAAAAGTGGAGCTGCCGACTAGTATTCGTGCCGAGCCTCGGATCAGAATCGTCGCTAATTCACAAAATCCCTGACGGCTGGGACGGCCTCAGGGACTTGTTCAGCGGCGTTCCCTATGTAGATCGACCGACCTCCGAGCCGGGAGTCTTCATGTACGGAAGCCATGCAATTGATGGGGGCTGGGTATACCGGCTCACCTTCTATGGTGGGTTCATCGTCAATGCGCTCATGGCCGCATACAACGCGGAAATTGAATCGGGCCAAGTAGAATACGGGCCGGGCCGATGAAGACCAGTCGACGGCTGCAGCGGTCGCGTACCGCGTGGCAGGGCACTCGAACGCAAGAACCAACGGCCTCTATGATCGGCGCAACGACGACGCGAGATTGGGGCGAAGTTGCGAGAATTCGGATTTGAGGCAGTGCAGGTGCGTGACAAATCGCTTACGATGGGGTTTATGCGACGCTTGCTATACATCGCCTCCGAGATTTCGCCATCAGCTTTTTTCAGATCCCGCCTCGCGACGGGCCCCCTTGCCAAGACGGATGGTTCCGGTCATTACGGTCCATGGGGGACTTGCACCCCTTGAATGCATATCACTACTCGACACACCAGCCAGGATTGGCCGCCCCACTTTTACGCCTCCATGCCCATCTGCGTCAGCCTGTACCGCAGCGCATTCCTTGTCAGTCCCAGCAGGCGCGCCGCCTGGCTCTTGTTGCCGTCCGCGCGCCGTAGCGCTTCGCGGATGATCTCCTGCTCGTATTGATCGAGGGTCAGACCGTCCGGCAAAAAATGCGGGGCGTCGCTAGAGCCTTGCGTCCGAGGCCGGGCGCTTTCCATCTTTATATCCGCCGCATCCAGCTCCGTTCCGGCGCACATCACCAGGCTGCGCTCGATCACGTTTTCCAGCTCGCGCACGTTGCCCGGCCAATGGTAGGCCATCAGTTTTTCCATGGCGGCGCCGGTGATCGACTCCGCGCGGCAACCCGTCTCCGGCGCCAGCTTGCGGACGAAATGGTTCGCCAGAAACGGAATATCCACCTTCCGCTCGCGCAACGAGGGAATATCGATCGGCACCACGTTCAAGCGATAGTAGAGATCTTCGCGAAAAGTTCCCTGCTCCAGCGCCGCGCGCAGATCCTGATTGGTCGCGGCGATCACGCGCACATCGATGTGCCTGGTCACGTTGCTGCCCAGCCGCTCGAATTCGCGCTCCTGCAGGATGCGCAGCAGCTTCACCTGAATCGCGCCGGGCACGTCGCCGATTTCGTCCAGAAACACCGTGCCCGTATCGGCCTGCTCGAACTTGCCCGGCTTCGACGTGTTGGCGCCGGTGAACGCGCCCTTTTCGTAGCCGAAAAGCTCGCTCTCCATCAGGTTCTCGGGGATCGCCGTGCAGTTGATCTTTACCAACGGGCGGTCGCGCCGCGGCGAATGAAAATGAATGGCGCGCGCGATCAAATCCTTACCCACGCCGCTCTCGCCCGCCAGCAGCACCGTGGCGCGGGTGGGCGCCACGCGCTCGATCACCGCGAAAATCTCCTGCATGCCGGGGCTGCGTCCGATGATGTTGTCGAACTCATAGCGCCGTCCCAGCTCTTCCTTCAGCTCGCGATTCTCATCGCGCAGCGCACGCACTTCGAGCGCTTTGTAGACCACTTGCATCAGGTGATCGAGCGAAAACGGCTTCAGCAAGAAATCCGTGGCGCCGGCCTTCATGGCTTCCACGGCGGTCTCCACGCTGCCGTACGCGGTCATCATCACTACCGGCACGTGCGCGTTCTGGCGGCGGATGAGCGAGAGAAACTGCAGGCCGTCCATGTTGGGCAGCTTGAGATCGCTGAGCACCAGGTCGGCGCGGTCCACAATCTTCAGGCCTTCTTCGGCCATGGCGGCTTTATCCACGTCGAAACCCGCCGATATCAGCTGCAGTTCGATCACGCGGCGGAGTTTCTCTTCGTCTTCGACGACCAGAATGCGCTTCTTCATGCGGCGGGTTTGGATGCTGCCGGGTTCATCGGCAGGAGCACCTGAAAGACGCTGCCCTTGCCGGGTTCGCTTTCCACTGCTATTTTACCGCCGTGCTCGTCGACGATCTTCGAGACGATGGCGAGGCCCAGTCCCACGCCTTGCGGCTTGGTCGTAAAGAACGGATTAAAAATCGCGCCGAGGTTCTTGGCATCGATTCCGGAGCCGCGGTCGATCACCGAAATCTCGGCCGTGTCCGCCGCCGCGCGCGTCTTCACGGTCACTGCGCCGCCGGGAGCCGTGGCCTGCGCCGCGTTGAGGATCAGGTTGTAGAGCACGCGCTCCATCAACTCGGCGTCGAAAGAGAAGGGCGCAATCTCGGGCGCGTAGTTCTTATAGATGGCGATGCCGGGCGACTCGCGCTGCACATTGGCAACGGCGCGGTCGACGGTCTGGGTCAGGTCGGCTATATCGGGCCGTAGTTCGAGCGGCCGCGCGAAGTGCAGAAAACGGGTGATCAGAGAATTGGCGCGGTCCACTTCCGACGAGATGAATCCGGCCATTTCGCGCGCCACTTCGTTTTCGGCGCCGACGCTGCGGGTGAGCATTTCCGCCGACCCGCGGATGGTCCCCAGAGGATTGCGCAGCTCGTGGGCAAGCCCGGCGGAGAGTTGCCCCAGCGCGGCCAGACGGTCGGAACGGCGCACGGCCACTTCCGCCTGCTGGATTTGAAGATTGGCCGCCGAGAGCTGTTCGGCCGCGCGCAGCGATCGTTGGGTTTGTATGCGCAGACCTTCGGCGAGCGCGTTGGCCAGCGTCCCCACCATCGCCAGAAAGACTGCGTGGAGAACCAGTTCGGCCTTGTCGAATGCATCGAGTTGTTCAAAACAGTGCAGCTCAAACGGTCCCCGGCACCAATTGACGAAGAAATAGAAGGAAAGATAGGCGGCCGCGGCGACAATGGAAACGGCCAGTGTTCCGCCAACCCCAAGCGCGGTGGCAGCTGAGAGCACCGGCAGCGCCAGGAGCACCCAGTAAGAGCTCTGCAGGATGCCGGTGTATCCGATCAGGATGTAGCCCAAAACCAGTTTCAGCGCGATCCAAAAAATGCGGCTCCTGGTGGAAGAGACTGTGGGTACCTTCGATTCGAGCACCTGTACCACGGCGAGGGCGACGAGCATCGACACCTCGGGCGCGGAGCGCGTCGGGCTGATGGCGATGAGAACCGCGAAAAGCGCAACCCAGATGAAATCCTGCAGTCGGACGAAGCGTGCAAGCGGTCGGTCGGACACGCGGCTATTATCCCTGACGGGATTATGCCACAATGTGAAATATAGTCTCATGCCCAACCCAAGTGCGCTCCATCGGGACCGAATTGTGCGTTCGGATGCGCAAACCCCCGATGATCCACAGGCCTCCAACCTTGTGCCGCCAGAAGAGTCCTTCGGCGACATTCTCACCCAATACGAACAGGCTCACTCGCAGAAGCCCGACAAGCGGGAGAGCGGTCTCGAAGGAACCGTAGTCGCGGTCACCGCCGATTCGGTCTTCATCGATATCGGGTACAAGATCGAAGGCATCGTTCCTCTGGCCGAGTTCGTCAACGCCGGCGAGACCGTGAAGCGCGGCGACAAGCTGCCGGTTTCCATCAAGGGCCGCGGGCCCGAGGGCTACTACGAGCTGTCGCGCATCAAGGTGGAACGGCCGAAGGACTGGTCCGCGCTGGAGAAGGCGTTTGCCGATAAGGTCGCCATCGCGGGCACGGTGACCGCGGTAGTGAAGGGCGGCCTGAGCGTCGACGTGGGCGTGCGGGCTTTCATGCCTGCCTCGCGCAGCGGCGCCAAGGACGCGGCCGAGATGGAAAAACTGATCGGCCAGGAGATCCGCTGCCGCGTCATCAAGCTCGACGTGGCCGATGAAGACGTGGTGGTGGATCGCCGCGCCGTGCTGGAAGAGGAAGAGCGCTCGACGAAAGAGAAGCGCTACTCCGAGGTCGCGGAAGGCGAGACGGTTCACGGCACGGTGCGCAGCTTGACGGATTTCGGCGCGTTCGTGGATATCGGCGGCGTCGACGGCCTGTTGCATGTGGCCGATATTTCCTGGGCGCGGGTGAACAAGCCCGCCGATGTGTTGAACGTTGGCGACGCGGTGGAAGCCAAGGTGCTGAAAGTCGACGCTGCCAGGAAGCGGATTTCGCTTGGCATGAAGCAGCTTCAACCGCATCCGTGGGATCTGGCGAGCGGGAAGTATCAGGTGGGCGAGCGCGTAACCGGCTCGGTGACGCGCGTGGCCGATTTCGGCGCCTTCGTGGAGCTGGAAAAGGGAATCGAGGGTCTGATTCACCTTTCCGAGATGTCGTGGTCGAAGAAGGCCCGGCGCGCGGCGGATGTTGTCAAGGCGGGCGAGCAAGTGGAAGTGGTGATTCTGGGCGTGAACCAGGCCGACCGCCGCATTTCGCTGGGCTTGAAGCAGGCGCTGGGCGATCCTTGGGCCGATGCGGCGCAGAAATACCCCGTGGGCTCGGTGGTGGAAGGCCCTGTCGCCAAGATGGAAAAGTTCGGCGTATTCGTGCAGATCGCCGAGGGTGTGGATGGCATGATCCACGTCGGCGATATCAGCGCCGAGAAGCGCATTAACCATCCGCAGGAGGTCCTCAAGTCAGGCCAGATAGTGAAGGCGCAGGTGCTCGAGATCGACGCGGAGAAGCGGCGGATCCGCTTGGGCATGAAGCAGCTTGTGCCCACCAGCCTCGACGAGTTCATCGCCGAGCATAAGGAAGGCGACGTGGTGACGGGCCGCATGACCGATGTTTCGAGCGGCCGCGCCAAAGTGGAGTTGGGCGACGGTATACACGCCACGTGCCGCCTGAATGCGGATGCGCCGCGGCCGGCGGAGCAACGGCAGGACTCGAAGGTGGATCTTTCGTCGCTCACTTCCATGCTGGAAGCCAAGTGGAAAGGCGGGGAAGGCGGCGGAGAGGCTAAAACGGAGCGCCCGCGGGCGGGTCAGGTGCGGAGCTTTCGGATTGTGAAGCTGGATGCGGTGGCGAAGAAGATTGAATTGGACCTGGGGTAGGCGCCACAGCGGCCCCGGAAGGCCAGCGAACCACGTTACCGCAGAAGGTCTTCAATGCTCTGGGCGTCAAGTACGCGCACGCTGAGGTCTTCCAGTTCGAGGGTCGATCGGCTGGCGAGGCGATCCTCCACCCAACTCGGTATCGCGCCGAAGCGCTTCTCGAAGAGCCGGCGAAGAATTGCCAGTTCGCCTTCTCGCATGCCTTCCTGCCGGCCTT
>PLDF01000410.1 GCA_003135055.1 Bryobacterales bacterium
ACCACTCAAGCCGGTCAGTACCGTTTGTGGCGCACGCACTCATGCGTCGCACTCTTGCGTGCAGCGTTCACAATCGTGTGAACGCGGTTGGGCGCACTGCCCACCGTGGAGACGGGTCTTGACACGGAACGCCAGAGAGCGGCGCATGAGTGCGTGCCGGCCGGGACGTTGCGCGCCACGAATCGATCGAGGCGGGCCGGCAGGGGCGATGCCGGCGGCGTGGCGGCCGGAACAGCGGACTCCTGGACAGCCAGGACGAGCGCCGGCGCGCTACAGGTTCACTTCCATCACTTCGTCGAAGATCGCAGGCGGCAGCTCGATGCCGCTCACCTTGAGCCGCTCCAGAATCGCCGGCGTTTCCCCGGAGCTGCGGAATCGGCCCTGCACTTTTCCCGCGGCCGTGACGCCGGTGCGCTCAAACAGGAAGACATCGCGGACGTCGATGCGATCGTCCTTCACGCCCAATACTTCGGCGACGCTGACGATTTTGCGCGAACCGTCCTGCAGACGGCTCACCTGCATCACCAGCTTGATGGCGCCCGCCAGTTGCTGCAGGATCACGCGCGATGGAATCTGCAGGTCGGACATCAGCACCATGGCTTCCAGGCGGGAAAACGCGTCGCGCGGCGTGTTGGCGTGCACCGTGCTCATGGACCCCTCGACGCCGCTGTTCATCGCCTGCAGCATTTCGAGCGCTTCGGCGCCGCGGCACTCGCCCACGATGATGCGGTCGGGCCGCATGCGGAGAGAGGTCCGCAGCAATTGCCGCTGGCCGATTCCACCCGTCTTATTGAGACTCGGCGGACGCGTTTCGAATTTCACTACGTGGCGCTGTTGAAGCTGCAATTCGGCGGTGTCTTCGATGGTGATGATGCGCTCCTCTTCGGGAATGAAGCGCGACAGCGCATTGAGCGTGGTGGTTTTGCCGGAGCCCGTGCCGCCGGAGATCAGGATGTTGGTCTTGGCCTGAACGCACGCCCCCAGAAACCGCAGCATGCCGCGCGTCAGCGTCTTGTTGGCCACCATCTCATCGGAAGTGATCACGTGGCGGCCGAAGCGGCGAATGGAGAGCGCGGGTCCATCGAGCGCCAGCGGAGAGATAATCGCGTTCACGCGCGATCCGTCCAGCAGGCGCGCATCCACGATGGGCTGCGCCTCATCGATGCGCCGGCCCACTTGCGAAACGATCTTGTCGATGATGTGCAGCAGGTGCGCATTGTCTTTGAACCGTACCGAGGTAAGCGAAAGCTTGCCCTCGCGCTCGATGTAGACCTTATCGAAGCCGCACACCAGAATATCGGAGATGGAGGGCTCCTTGAGCAGCGGTTCAAGCGGTCCCAGTCCGAACACTTCATCCAGAACTTCCTCGATAATCCGGTTCTGATCGGCCGTGGTCATGGGCACGCGCTCGTCGGCGAGCAGGCGCTCCACCACGTCCCGAATCTCGGCGCGGACGCGATCCCGCGGCACCGAGGCGACGCGCTCCAGGTTGAGAGTGCCGATCAGCTTGCGGTGGATCTCCGTCTTGAGCTCGAAATTGCGGTTGGCCGCGCGCGTTACCCCTGCGGTGATTGCGGCGCGCGGGACCGGTTGCGGACGGGTGTCGCTTCCCAAGAGCGCATTTTAGCGCGAATCGCATGTTCCTCGAAAACGGGTAGCGCCCGAAAAGTGCGTTGAAAGCGGCTGCGACTGCGGTAGTTCCTCCGGAGTCCCCTCACGCCGGGAATCCGCAACCTGGCGGGCCGTCGATGTGCCGGACGACATGAGCCGAAGCCGGTCTGGTTCGCGCTGTTCGCCAAACCAGCCGAGGCTGGAGGCGCCGTCGCGGACGCTGGCCGGCTTCCCCGTACCGATCCCGGCGGCCTCCTTCGCCGTTCAGAAGCGATCGGCGCCGGCGCCTCACTTCCCGCCTGCCGGCTTGTGGGCCTTTGCTGGTGGGACGGGATTTATCACCACGAATCGGATTTCTAAACACTGCGGCGGCAGGATCTGTCAAAAGCGTGACGGGCTTTCTGCCGCGGGACGCAGATCGGAACTCCAGTGATCGTCAAGAATCCATTTGATGTGGGCGATGAATTCAATGCCTAGATGTGGACCGCCGCGAAACGCCTTGGGACACGGGCCAATTCGGTTAAAGAAATACGCGAAATACCGTGAGTCGCTAACCTCCGAGATCCCCTCACCGGCCGTCACCATCTCCCCGACGAAAAAGAACCAACCGCCATAGTGATGCAATCCGTTCTCCAATGGCCCATTCGCAACCGCCTCTGTCTCTTTGTTGGCATCGATGCCAAGTCGATTGAGCAACTCTCTGAACCCAGATGGATAAACTGCATCTCGCTGAGCCATCAGATTCCTGCAGCCGGCGCACAGGCAATCTTCCGCCCAGCCGCCCTCCAAACCTGCGTAAATGGCTGCCGTCGCTTCGCGATCATAGCGGACGGTTTGGTCGCCCATGTGCATATCGGTCATCGGCATCTTTCCATTCTGATCGAGATCGACGTGCAATGGATGCGAGGGCGCATGGGAGCCGCGTTTCTACGATAGCTCTTCCCTCGTCGCGCAGCGTTTACCGATTCCTGTCGCGGTAACAGCCCTTCCCGCCGGCAAGGCTCTGCCGTCCTCAAACGCATCGCTTGCGGGAAGCGTGGCGCCTCGATCAGTCCCGTGAAGTCCCCTCAAGCACCAAGCCCGCCCAAATTCCCCGCGTATCCGCGTTCATCCAAGTTCATCCGCCCAGCCCTTTTCCGCCATTTCCGCACCCCCCACAAACCCGTTCACAGTCGCCAATTGTTCGCCGATGCGGCGTGCCTCAATTCGGCGTGGCCGCTTGGTAGGACAGACCATCGCCTTTCGTGGTCTGTTACCGAGGGTCTTCGGCCGGCGAAATTTCATGAAAAACCCCGTGGCGCTCAGGGAATTTCCCGATATGCGAGGTGGTTTGTCGACTCTGTTATGTTTCGCTAAATTACCATCGCGGCCGTCCTTGTCTTTGACAGTCGCGTGAACGCGCATTGGCCCAGCTCAACAGTTTACAGGAATAGAATATGGCGTGCGCCATTTCAGGGTTACAAGTCTCGTATGGCCGCCAAGATCACTGACGGTCGCGGCTCCGATCGGAGGCGCGCGCCAGTGAGCGGCATCCCGATACCTTAGTACGCTTTTGAGGAACTCCTTTGCAAACTATTGATAACACTCAATTGGAGCAGTGCTGGAAATCGGCCAATTTCCGCCGCCAGCGCAAGGCGAGTCCCTCTCCCCGTATGGGCCGCCACAGCGGGCACGCCGCTTCTGAAGTGGCGTACTAGGCCGCCGAGGAAACTTCCACGACATACACTTGCGCTGTTCCGGTGCGGTCACTGGCGAAAGCCACCTTGGTTTCGTCGGTGGACCACGAAGGGTGCGGGTGGCTCCACTGCGGGCCGTATACGGTGTCGGCGGCGTTCTCCATCCAGCTCAGCGTGTTCCGCGCTTGCGCGAAATCTTCGGCCGTCGCGTAGCGCGAGTAGCGCCATTGCGTGCCCTGGTTGCTCGATTCGCTCAGGCAGAGTTGGCGGCGCGCGCCGGTAGCGGCGTCGATGATCTGCAGTCCTTCATCCGGGTGATTGGTGTCGCAGAGCACGCGCTGGCCGCGGCGGTCGGGCGCGATGTGCCAGGCGTTGCACTCCACAATGGTGCGGATTTCGCGCGTGGTCCAATCCATGCGGCACAAGGCGCGCGGCCAGACCGTGAACACCAAGTCCCCGGTGCTGCCGAGAAAGGTTTCGTGAACCAGAAACTCATCGTTGCCGTGCTGGTAGAGGCATTCCAGGCCGCTGCCGTCGCGCCGGACGCGGTGCATCCGCGGGGCCGGGTCGCCCGCGAACTCAATCCATTCCGGTTCCAGCGGGTGGAACTGCGGGTGAATTACGGTGCGCGGAAACGGGATGGTATGCCAGCCGGTTCCATCGAAGCGGCCGGCAACCAGGCCGCACTGTGCGCCGGATTTGCATGCGGCGGTGAGCCACTCGCCATCGCGGCTGATGGAGCATTCGCCTAACTGGGCGCCCGGCTGATTTGCAATACTGAGCCCGGCTATGTGGCGCTCGGCCAGCGTGTGTCGTTCGATGGCCCACAAGCTGCCGCCGCGGGTGAAGACCAATGTTTCGCCATTGGGATGCAGCGCCGCCGAAAAGGGATGGATCGCTTCGCCGCGAGTGATCTGACGCGGTGTGTTCGAATCCGGCGCCGATTCGAGCCCCGAAGCGACCCCCAATCCGACCGACGCCTCGAACAACTGGGCCGACCCTGTCCGATACGAGGTGAAGAACATCTCCCGGCCGCCCGAAAAAAACGAGTTTTGCAGAAAGTAGGTGGGATGGCTGATGGCCGGCCCTTCGGTCACCTGCCAGACTTGCACGCCGGTGGCGCGATCCTTGTGGGCGATCATCCGCGCCCCAGGTACAGGTCGCGGCCCTTCGCAAGCGCCGCGATCTTACGGTCCGCCACGGAGCGTTTCAGCATCCAGAAGCCGCAGTCGGGGTGAATCCAACTCACGCGGCCGCGCCCCAGCACGCTTTCGGCGCGCTCCAAAGCGCCGGCGATCTCATCGGGGGATTCCACGTTGTTGACCTTCACATCCACCACGCCGATGCCCAGGCGAATGCGCGGGTCCACATCTCTTAGCGCTTCCAGATCGGCTGCGGAACGGTGCGCCATCTCTGGAATCAGGTGGTCTACATGCAGCCGGTTCAGGAAATCGGTGAGCGCCCGCCACTCGCCTTTTTGGATGGTTTGGCCGCCGTAGTTGCCGAAGCAGAGATGCACGGCGCGCAGTCCGGCGAAGCCATCGAGCACGCGATTGATGGCCGCCGCGGCGAGAGGGCCATCCGCCGGGTTGCCGGGGATATTGGCTTCATCCACCTGCAAGCACGTACACGGAAGCCCAGCGACTTGTTGCGCCAACACGCCGGCCACGGCCATCAACAACTCCTCGAATCCGCCGTAATGCCGGTCAAGCAGCGTGCGCGCCAGCATGTACGGACTGGTGACCGTGAACTTGAACGGCCCCCCCGCCACGCTAGCGGCCAGCTCGCAATCGGCCAGCAGGTTGAGCGAGCCCTCGCCCAGTTCTGCTTCCACCACGCCCGCGGCCTTGCGGCGGAACCACATGCTGCTTGTGCGCGCGAAGGCTTCGTGATCGCTGCGGCCGACCTGGGCCCGGATGCCCGCCATCGGGCGGATGAAATAATCGATCATCCCGTTGGTATCGGGATGGTTGACGTCGAACCGGTACAGCTCGCCATCGGTAGGCAGATCGATGCCGGCCTGGCGCTGGATGTCGAAGACCACGCGCGTGGCGTCGAGACGCGCCTGCTCGCTGGGCAGCGCCGCCAGCCATTCCGGTAACGGGTAGGAGCCGACGGTAGTGGTTAGGATCGAAGGTTCAGGCGACATCGGGTGTCCGGTATCTTCTTCAGGACATATCAACTTGCTTAGGATAGCCGAACTGAGGGGTATGTGAATCCGCGCCGCACTCCTGGCTTTTGGAGATATCGGCGTCCAACTTGCCCGGACACGGCTCCGAATCGGCTGAGCATGGAAGCTGCCAACCCCCTGGCTGACTTTACCGTGTGATATTTTGGGCTCTGAGGTGAACAATGAAATTCTTGGTGACAACAACGCCGCGCCGTCTCCAGATGCCGCCTGTAGCTCTCATGGAAGCCGCCAGAGCCTGGATCAATGCGAGGCTTGCCGACAAGACGATGGACTGTTGCTACGGATTTATGACGGGAGGCGGTGTCAGCATCATGAATGCCGACTCGGCCGAGGAGGTCGCCCAACTCCTCATGGAATATCCGGCTTACATGGGATCGGATTGGAAAGTGGACCCACTCTGCGATATCAACAAGAACCTCGATCAAGTCATGGCCATGATCAAGCGGGCGGCTGGATGAACGCTCGTACCCCTCCGAGCGCCTGTATTGCCGGCGGCCAAATGCTGAATGGCCGCCGGCGGAAGTTTGCCAGGCGGTTATGGCCCTCTTCACAGAACCGGGATAGTGCAATATTATACTCTAAGCGGATCTTATGCAGAGACATCCAAAAATCGGTCTTTCCGTGGCGATATTGTCGGCCATGCCCATGTTCGCCCAGACTCAAAACCTGACGCCGGCCGCACTCGCATCGCGGGCCAAGGCGCAGAACGTGCCCGAAATCCCCTACGAGTCGGTCCCGAATTTGCTGAAGTTTCCCGCGAACCTGTACCTCGGCGAAGGCATCGGCGTGGCGACGAACTCCAAAGGACACATCTTTGTCTACACGCGAAGCCAGCGGACGCGGCTGTTTGAATTCGATCCGAAGGGAAACTACGTCCGCGAGATCGGCGAGGGCCTGTATGGCTTCGTATTCGCTCACGCGGTGAGGGTGGATTCGCAGGATAACATCTGGGCCGTCGATGAGGGCGCCAATATGGTCATCAAGTTCAACCCCGAAGGCCGGGTGGTGATGACGCTCGGCAGAAGGCCGGAACCCACCGATGCGTTGGCGGCGCCGCCCCCGCCGGGGCCCGCGGCCAACCCAGGGAAGTACGTCTTCGATCGCCCGACGGACGTGGGCTGGGACGCGGCCGGCAACATATTTGTGTCCGACGGCTACGGCAACTCGCGCGTGGTGAAGTACGACAAGAACGGCAGATTTATCGCCACCGTGGGTTCGAAGGGTTCCGAGCCGGGGCAGTTCAACCTTCCGCACACGCTCGCGGTCGATGCCAAGGGCAACGTCTATGTGGGTGACCGGAGCAATCGCCGGATCCAGGTCTTCGACGACGACCTCACCTTCAAAGCCATCTACGATAATGTGGGCGCGCCCTGGGAGGTGTGCGTTTCTCCGGGGGCGCACCAGTATCTCTTCTCGTCAAACTCATTCCCGGACGGGAACGATTCGACACTGTCTACTGTCACTGGAGAGATTTACAAGATGGAGCTCGATGGCACGATCGTAGGAAAGTTCGGCAAAGCGGGCAAGCAGTTGGGCGAGTTCAGCGGGTTGCATGAGATCGATTGCCGCAATCCCGACGAGCTCTACATCTCGGAAATCCAATTGTGGCGCGTGCAGAAAATCGTTCTGCACCCGAACGGGAAATAGGAGCTTCCAATGCGGAAATCATTGTACGTTTCGCTTGCGCTACTGTCCGGCAGGCTGCTCTTTGCCCAAGCTCCGGAGATACCTTTCGACTCGGCTGTCACTCTTCTGAAACTCCCGGCAAATCTCCATCTTGGCGAAGCGGCGGGCGTAGCTACGAATTCCAAAGGGAACATCCTGGTTTACACGCGCACGGGGGAAGATGGCACGATGGGCGGGTCGCGCTTCTTTACGCACGGCGGCTCGCGTCTTTTCGAGTTCGATTCCACGGGAAAGTACCTCCATGAGGTGGGCGCCGGGATCTATGGATTCCTGTTCGCGCAGACGGTTCGCGTCGATTCGCAGGACAACATTTGGACCGTGGACCGCGGCGCGGATGTGGTCGTCAAGTTCGATTCCGCCGGCCATTTCCTGATGACGCTTGGCCGGAAGCCGGAGTCGGTCAATCCGGCTGGCAGCGGCGGCGGACGCGGTGGCCGCGGAGTGCCGGGCCAGGGCATCCTTGGTGACAATTTCAATCGTCCGACCGACATCGCGTGGGATGCCGCGGGCGACATTTTCGTCTCCGACGCCTACACCAACGCGCGCATCGTGAAGCTGGATAAATCCGGCAAGTTCATCAAGACCTGGGGTTCAAAGGGCTCCGGGCAGGGCCAGTTCGACATGCCCAATTCGATTGCCGTCGACGCGCAGGGCAACGTCTACGTGGCGGATCTCGGCAACAAGCGGATCCAGGTCTTCGACAATGACGGGAACTTCAAAACCCAATTCGGCGATGTGGGCGCGCCATGGACGATCTGCATCAACCCCGGCGCCCACCAGTACCTGTACAGCTCGAATTCCAATCCGCCAGATTCCATGGACAACGGCGAGATCTACAAAATGGAGTTGGATGGGAAAATTCTGGGCAAGTTCGGTACAGCGGGCAAACTGGCGAAGGAGTTCGGTACGGTAAACGAAATCGATTGCCGCAATCCGAACGTGCTCTATGCCGGTGAACTTACGAATTGGAGAGTGCAAAAGCTGACGCTGCACCCCTAGCCTGTGGGGCAGCCAATCATGGCTGCAGCCGCCTTTTAGGCGGCTTCTGATGTGGGGCAGGCGCTTTCGACTGCCAACTCCGACCGAGCCCGAAATCCCCGAAGCCGTAACCCCCCAGTCTGAGCCGGGCGTCGGCCGCAAGAGCGTTCATAATAGACTTGTGCCGCCATTGACTTTTGCCAAAGCCCGCGAAGTGGTGATCCAGAGCGTTCGCGCGGCGCGCCGCTTCCCGGGCGTCGAAACGGCCGACCTTCTGGGCGCCGCGGGACGCGTGCTGGCGGAAGATATCAGGGCCGACCGCGATGCCCCGCCCACATCCCGCTCCGTCCGCGACGGCTTTGCCATCCGCGCGGCCGAGGCGCCGGGCGAATTCGAAATCGTCGGCGAAGTTCGCGCGGGCAGCCGGTTCCAGGGCGCCGTCGAGTGGCGGCAGGCCGTAGAGGTTATGACTGGAGCGCCGATTCCGGAGGGCGCAGACTCGGTCGTGATGGTGGAGCACGTCGAGCGCGACGGCAACCGCTTGACAGTGGACAAGCCGGTCGAGGCACAGCAGTTCATCAATCCGATAGGTTGCGAGGCGGCGGCGAATGAAGTGGTGCTGCGCGCCGGCAAGCGCCTCGATTATTCCGATATTGCGATGCTAGCGGCGTTCGGCCATCGTCGCGCCCAGGTTTATCGCAAGCTCACGGTGGCGATCGTCGCCACGGGCGACGAAATCGTCGACGTGGAATCGACGCCGGCGGACTATCAGATTCGCAATTCCAACGCCTATTCGCTGGCGGCGCAGGTGCTGCGCTCCGGCGCGAAGCCCTCCCTGCTGCCGGTGGCGCGCGACACGGTGGAGGAGACGCGGGAGATGATCGAGCGCGGTCTCGCGGCCGACTTGCTGCTGCTTTCGGGCGGAGTTTCGGCGGGCAAGTACGATGTGGTGGAAACCGTGCTCGCCGGGCTCAACGCCGAGTTCTACTTCGACCGCGTTCTGATTCAGCCGGGGCAACCGGTGGTCTTCGGACGAGCGCGGGATAAGTTTTTCTTCGGGCTGCCGGGGAATCCGTCTTCCACCATGGTGACTTTCGAAATCTTCGCGCGCGCGGCGCTGGAGCTGCTGTCGGGGCAGGACGAGGTATCGCTGCACATGCCGTTCGCGAAGCTGACGCGCGAGTTCCGGCATCGCGCGGGCATCACGCGCTTTCTTCCCGCGCGCCTCAGCGAAGACGGCGCGTCCGTCACGCCCGTAGCGTGGCACGGCTCCGGCGATATTCCGGCGATGACGCGCGCCAACGCGTATCTGGTGGCCGATCCGGAATGCCCGGTCTACGAATCCGGGGCGTCGATCAGGGTGCTATCCAAGTGAAGAAGCTCTCGCATTACGATTCGGCCGGCGGCGCGCGCATGGTGGATGTCTCCGCCAAGGCCGAAACCAAGCGCACGGCTCGCGCTCACGCCTTCGTGCGCATAGCGCCGCGCGTGCTGAAGGAGCTGCCGCGCAACCCCAAGGGCAATCCGCTGGAAATTGCGCGGATCGCCGGCATTTTCGCGGCCAAGCGGACTTCGGAGCTGATCCCGCTGTGCCATCCGCTGATGCTTTCGTACGCGGACGTAGAGGTGACGGTGGAAAAGAAGGGCGTGCGCATCGTCGCCACCGCTTCCACCACCGCGCAGACGGGCGTGGAGATGGAGGCGCTCACGGCAGCGGCCGTCGCCGCGCTGACAGTTTACGACATGACGAAGGCGCTGGATAAATCCATCGAGATTCACGATGTCTACCTGCTCGAAAAGACCGGAGGAAAAAGCGGCGAATTCCGCCGCAAGGGGAAATCATGACCAACGCCGCCGTTTTGACCATCAGCGATTCCGTCGCCGCGGGCACGCGCACGGACCGCTCCGGCCCCGCCGTGCGGGAACGCTTGGAACAACTGGGCTGGAGCGTGCCGGTGCTGGAAGTGATTCCGGACGAAGCGGACCAGATTAGCGCGCGCCTAGCCAAGCTCGCGGACGGAGGGCGGGTATCGGCCATCTTCACCACTGGCGGCACGGGCGTGGCGCCCCGCGACATCACGCCGGAGGCCACGCGCGCCGTGCTCGACCGCGAAATTCCGGGGATTGGCGAGCTGATGCGGGCGCGCGGGCTGGCGTCGACGCCCTTGGCAGTGCTCTCGCGGTCGCTGGCGGGAACGCGCGGAACCGTACTCATCGTGAATCTGCCCGGCTCGCCCAAAGGCGCGGTGGAGTCACTGGATGCTATCGTGGAATTGGCGCCGCACGTGCTAGAACTGCTCCGAGGGCGGACCGAGCACGCCGCCAAGGACTAGGATGATCCGACTACATACTGTTTCGCGTATATTTACTGTCACTCTGCTGTCTACTGTCACCCTTCTGTGCGGTTTACTTCTGGCGCAACAACAGCAACAACAGCAACCGCCTCAACAGCAGCCAGCGCAACCACCGTCGGCGGACCAAGACCCCAAATTCTTCGTACTGGCGAACGCCGTGCAGACGCCGGTGTGGGTCTACGACAGGAAAGGCAACTATGTCGACGGCCTGACTCAGGAAAAATTCCGTATTTTCGACAATGGCCGGGAACAGAACATCACCGGCGTGGACGTGGCTTTTGCGCCGATTTCGCTGGTGATTTGCGTCCAGGCAAACGCCAACGTAGAGAAAATGCTGCCGGCCATCAACAAGATTGGCAACCTGATTCAGCCGCACATTTTGGGCGAAGCGGGCGAGGCGGCGGTGCTCGCGTACGATTCGCGGGTACGCACGCTGCAGGAATTCACCCACGATGGCGACAAGATCACAGCCGCCGTGCAGAAGATCAACCCCTACGGCGGCAGCAGAAATCAGGACATGATTGACGCGGTATCGGACGCCACACACATGTTGCAATCGCGCAGGAGGGACAATCGCCGCGTGATTCTGGTGATCGGCGAAAGACGGGATTTAGGCAGCGAGGTTCGCGGAAGGGAAGCGCTGATCGAGATGCAGTTATCGAACGTGACCTTCTACTCGATCAACATGTCGCAGATCATGGAGAAGCTCACCGCGCCGGCGCCCGATCCGCGACCCGATGTTATACCGCCGGCTGCAATGCCGATGCCTTCCAATACCCCGGCCACGCCGACCACGGTCATGCAGGCTTACGGCACGCAGGGCGATAGCGCACAGTTCATGCCGCTGCTGATCGAGATTTATCGCGACGCCAAGGCTATCTTTAAAGCCAACCCGGTGGATGTCTTCGCCAAGGGAACCGGCGGCGAAGAGTTCAGTTACATACGCGGCCGCGGGCTGGAACAAGCCATTGAGGACATGGGCGAAGTGCTGCATACGCAGTACACCATCACTTATACGCCGAACAACGCGGACGAGCCCGGATTCCACCCGATTGCGGTGGACGTGATAGATCCAAATGCGCACAGCGTGCGATCCCGGCCGGGGTATTGGCTGGGAGCGAAGTAGCAAGCCCGGCCGTTCCGAACAGCGCTCGTGGCGCACTGGGCGCCCTCTGGGCACTTGCGTGCAGCGTTCACACTCGTGTGAACGCGCTTGATCTTCGCGCGGATTGACTCGCTCGCTACTCGATGGTAAATGCTTGCTTGATTTCGCAGGTCTGGTTGCCGATGGCGTCCTTAGCCTGCACCATGAGCTGATACTGGCCGGGCTTGATCCTGGCCTGGATCTCAATTCCCATCTCAGCCTGAATATAGGGCTTCGGATAGAAGGAATCCTCCTGCACGCCCTGCGGCTCGGGCTGGGTCCATAGCGTCTTGCCGTCGGGCCCGAGCACCGAAGTAACGTAGCTGACATCCACCTTGTTGCCGTCGCCGGAGCGGAAGCCCAAAATAACGAACTTGGCCCACAAGTGATCGCCGGGGCGATAGGCTGCGCGCTCGGCCGGATGGGTGTCGTCCTCGTTGCGCAGGAACCGGAACGCGCGCACGGCCAGGGATTCGGAAGCCTGAACATCGTCGTGGCTTCGGACCTTGAACGGCACGGTAAGCTCGGCCGAGGTCTTCGCCACCAGGTCCTCCACCTTGGCAATAATCTTGTAGTCGCCCGAAAAAAGCAGCGATGGCAGCGAAATATCGGCCTCGATCTTGGGCAGCCATTCCTTATCCTGAGCAGTCACTTCCGCCGTCAAATTATCCTTCGCAATCTCGGCGACGGGCACGCCGCGCGCGTCGAAGGCCTGCACCGTGTAAGCCAGACGCACCTGCTGCTCCTTATCCTGCGTATACCCGGAGACGCGGCATGTAAAATAGACGACCTGTCCGGGCCGGTATTCGAAGCTCACGGGGTTGGGAGGGCCGCCATCGACATCGCTCACGGCGGTTTGGACCAGGTGCAGCGCGGGCGCGGCGCAGAGGACCGCGGACGCAAAGACGGTTAGGAGAACTCGCGTCATACCCATAGTCTACTCCGCGGCGCGGGCGGGCGCCGGAGCGCACACCTGTATGCCGCTTTCACAATTGCATTGAATTACTTTCCGGCTTAGGATTGACTGCAACGGAGTTAGTTAGTCCGCGCGAAGGGAGCGGCGAGCCGTATGAAAGCGATCTACGTAGCGGCTTTCTGAGTAACCTGTTCCGCGCCGGCGGGCTGGGCGCAGTCCGAAACGCGAAGCGGGGCGTCCGGGAAAAATTCTCCGGCGCCTTTGCGAATTCGCCGCTCACAGGCGTCCCATTCATCCTGCGTACACCGCCCCTTGCGGCAATCGAACTGGCAAACTGCGAGGTCTTCAGGCACGACGTCTACGATCTGACGCTGCACGTATTGCCAGATCCGAAGGAACGGGTTTCCCCTCCTGAAGCGATTTCCTAGCAAAGCCGGATTTACCTAATGAACCAGTATATCACTCATATCGCTTTCGGAGTTGGGAGGTTTTGAAAAGCGGACATTTTTGGGGCTTGAAATGAAGGCGTTCCGATAAGAGCACCGGAGCCCGGCAGTTTCTCATGGGCGATTCCAAGGTGCGCCCGTGGGTAGATGCGGTATTGCAGCGCGACGAAAAGATGGACGCCGGTTTCAAGGGGTATCACTTCGGCGGGGACGGCGAGAAGCGTACGCCGTTGGGGCAGGTGGAGTGCGGGGTGGGGGCGAACGAATTGTTCCAGGTTCCTGAGGCGTCGCCGGGCCAAGTGACATGACAGTTATGGTTCTTCGATCTGCGGGACCTTGCGCCGGGGCGTTACACGATGTGGTTGAAGATTACGGATAAGGCAAGAAGCGAGGCGATTACTCGGGCTGTGGGAATTACGGTGATTTAGCGGAATGGCAGATACATGATCGCGTCATGCCATTCCGCCGCTTGGGACGCCGCCCAAACCAGCAAGAGCGACTCGATGACGTCACCGATGGCGCTTCGCTGCGGAACGATGAACAGACCCGGATTGGATTTCCCAGCCGCCAGCCGCTCCCTGAAGTAACGAGTCATCGTCCTGCGGTCGTGCGAGATTACGATCCGCTCTTGCTGCGCGGCAAGTTCGAGGATGACTGGATCTTTGGTTCCTCTGAGACCCGCTTCCTTGGCGTCCAGTATGTCGATGGCGGGCTCCAAAGATCGTAGGCCTTCGATAATGCCGGAATCAAGATCTTCATCCGCCAGGAAACGGACGGTCACGACCGTTTCGAGCCCATCTGCCGGCGAGCCGCCTCAAGGCGCGCGAAAAGCTCGGGATGCGTCTGGCTGAGCGGAATCGCGGATCTTTCCAGTTCACGCTCGCCTTCAGCGATATAGTCGTCGATTGCTTTCCCGTTCTCCAGATAGTACGCGATAGCGCCATATACTTGCGATGGTCTCAGCGCCGGAAACGACTGAACAATTCTATCCGGATCCGCGCCTTCCTGGAAGCGAATCACGACCGAGTCAAGGGACACGCCACTCCCCGCCACATAGAGGCCGCCGTTCCGCTCTTCGATGTAGGGAGACACTGGATATGGCATGACAGCTCCTGGCTCTAATGTAGCACCGGCTTGTCACACATGCGATTCGCGCAGGTACTTACCGGTATAAGAGCGCTCCGCCGCCTCAATCGCCTCCGGCGGCCCCACCGCTACCACTTCCCCGCCCCCACCGCCGCCTTCGGGACCGAGATCGATTACCCAATCCGCCGCGCGGATCACGTCCAGATTATGCTCGATGATAATGAGGCTGCCGCCATTGTCAATCAGCCGCTGAAATGAGGCCAGCAGCTTGGCGATGTCGTCGAAGTGCAGGCCGGTGGTGGGCTCGTCGAAGATGAAGAGAGTCCCCGTGCAGCTTGACGCCGCCAGATGCGCGGCCAGTTTCACGCGCTGCGCTTCGCCGCCGGAGAGCGTGGTGGCCGATTGGCCCAGGCGCAGGTACCCAAGGCCCACGTCGTCGAGAACCTTGAGCCGCTGCACGATGCGATGGTTCGCCGCAAAGAACGTCATCGCCTCGCGCACCGTGAGTTGCAGCGTCTCGTGGATGTTCAGGCCGTTGTAGCGGATTTCGAGGATGCCGCTCTTGTAGCGGGTTCCCTTGCACTCGTCGCAGATCAGCTCCACGTCGGCCAGGAACTGCATTTCCACGGTGACGGTTCCGTCGCCTTGACATGTCTCGCAACGGCCGCCCGGGATGTTGAACGAAAAGTGGCCGGCCGTGTAACCGCGCTTTTCCGCCTCGCGCGTAGCGGCGAAAGCGGCGCGGATCAGGTCGAACGCTTTGATGTAAGTCACCGGGTTCGATCGCGGGGTGCGCCCGATGGGCGATTGATCGATCATCACGGTGCTATTGATGCGGTCGGCGCCTTCGACTTTTTTACACGCTAGCCGCGGGGCGTCGGATTCGCCGGATTCTTCGCCCGCAGGCCCGTCGAGCAGCGTTTGCTCCGCGCTCTCCCCGGCCTTGTGCAGGGCTTCCAGCGAGCGGAAGATCACGTCGTGTACCAGCGTCGATTTGCCCGAACCGGAGACTCCGGTCACCACCACCATCATGCCGAGCGGGATTTCGACATCGATATTCCTCAGGTTATGGACGCGCGCGCCAGTGAAGCGCAGCAGGCGCCTGGGGTTCACTTCGCGGCGCTCGCGCGGAGCCGAGACATGCAGCTCGCCGCTAAGATACCTGGCGGTAAGCGATGCGTTGCCATTGGCCGTGAGCTTGCCATACGGGCCTTCGAAGACGATGTTGCCGCCGTGCTCGCCCGCGCCGGGGCCCAGGTCGACAATGTGGTCGGCGGCGCGCATCACGTCGGGGTCGTGTTCCACCACGACGATGGTGTTGCCCAGCTCGCGCAGCTCTTCGAGGATGCGGATCAGGCGGCCGGTATCGCGGCTATGCAGGCCGATGGAAGGCTCGTCCAGCACGTAGCAGGCGCCGACCAGGCGCGAGCCCAGCGACGTGGCGAGCTGGATGCGCTGCGCTTCGCCGCCGGAGAGCGTGGATGCCAGACGGTCGAGCGTGAGGTATTCCAGGCCAACGTCGTTCAGGAACTTCAGGCGCTGCCTTATTTCGACCAGAATCTTCTCGGCGATGGCGGTCTCTTCGGGCGAAAGCTCAAGGCTCAGGAAGAAACGCTGCGCCTCGGCGATGTTCATGCGAACCACTTCCGCCAGATTCTTTCCGCCCACGCGCACGTATAGCGCTTCTTTGCGCAGCCGCGCGCCCTTGCACTCGGGGCACGGCGCGTAACCGCGGTAGCGGCTGAGAAAGACGCGCACATGCATTTTGTATTTCTTGGTTTCCAGATGCGCGAAAAAGCGGCGGATGAATTCGTAGGTGGTTTCGCGCTCGGCTTCGGTCAAATCGCAAAACGGAACCTGAAAACGGAGGGCCTTGCCGGATTTCCTGAAGTTGCCGAGCCATGCGCGGTACCTCGGCTTGGTCCATGGGTCCACGGCGCCATCGTCGAGCGAAAGCGATTTATCGGGGATGACGCGGTCCATGTCGAAATCGATGGTGTTGCCGAAGCCCTGGCAGCGCGGGCAGGCGCCGAAGGGCGAATTGAAGCTGAAGAGAATCGGCTCGGGCGGAGTGAATTCCGTGCCGCAAGTCTTGCACTGGAATTTTTCGTTGAAGCGGATCTGCTGGCCGCCGGCGGCGCTTTCGAAGACGATCTCGCCAGCTTCGCGATAGCAGATTTCGATAGTGTCGACGAGCCGCTGGTGCATTTCGGGGCCGATGGCGATGCGGTCCACCAGGATGAAGAGGGGCTTCGCGAAATCGATCTCCAGCAGCGATTCCGGCGTGGAGAATTCGAACAGGCGGCCGGATTGATACAGCCGGTTGAAGCCCTTCTTGCGCAGCTCGAAGAGGTGGTCGCGCAGGGATTGCGCTCCGGTGTGCTCGCCCACGGAGAACAGCGCATACCAGCGCGAGCCTGGCGGCAATTCGAGCAGGCGGGCGGCGGCTTCGTCCACCGAATCGCGGCGCACGCGGCCGCCGCACGCCGGGCAGAAAGTCTGTCCCACGCGCGCATAGAGCAGGCGGAGAAAATCGAAGCATTCGGTGGAGGTGGCGACGGTGGATCGCGGGTTGCGGCTGGTGTTTTTCTGCCGGATAGCCACAGCCGGCGCGATGCCGTCGATATCGTCCACCGCGGGTTTTTCCATGCGTTCGAGGAACTGCCGCGCGTAGGCGGAGAGCGATTCCACATAGCGGCGCTGGCCCTCGGCGTAGATGGTGTCGAATGCCAGCGACGACTTTCCCGATCCCGAGACGCCCGTGACCACGGTCAACTGGTTGTGGGGAATAGAAAGCGAAATGTTCTTGAGATTGTGGACGCGCGCACCACGAATCCGGATGTAGTCTTGCACTTGGTTTTTGCGGATGAGAACATTATAACGCGGGGTTGCGTGCTGGCTGGATCCGGCGGAGCACAGACGTCCTCCTATCCGGTGGATAGCCGCCGGCGAATGTGATCGACGAGTTCCGCGGAAAGGTAGAAGTTCGTCTGACGAAGCCGCGCCATGGCCGCCTCAAAATCGAGCAGCCCGGCGCGATGCGCCTCAGCCATGACGCCCAACGTGCTAGTGTAGTGTCTGCTAAATAACTAGACAGCCATTTCTTCCGCTTTCTCGACCTGGCGCCATAATTCCAGACTGGCAGACATGTTTAGTTATTTGTTGGACACTACACTAGTTACCAGGAGATGCCGGCGTTCGGCCTCGGCGCGCCCTTCCCGTTCGTCGATCAGGAGGCGGCCGGCATCCAGCGACAACGCGAGCGTGATCGCCGCGCGTTCGCCGGGATCGAGAAACTGAAGGGCAGGATCGGGAGGCGGGTCGGGCCGGATTTCACACCACTCCGGAGGTTTCGCGATCCAGATCCGCACCGCGTCCGGCGTCCCAGTTCCTTGCAGCTCCGTGGCGACCGTCTGGGGAACAAGCACACGGCTGTAGAGTGGTTTCAACGCGTCTACCGCGTCGATCAGAACGAGGTAATGGACGGGGCCGGTATCGGCCACGACTATCATGCCCGGCGGTCGGCCTTCCGGATTTCCTCTATGTGCCGGAGGGTAGCGAGGTCTTGCTCAAAATCTTCGGCCGTGTATTTCTCGACTCGATGCTCCTTCAAGAAGCCGTCCAGCTCGTAGCGCGAGGGGATGCCCAAGAGCGTGCGGAGCTGGTAGCCCGTCAGGCGGCGCTCGCGGTACGCTTCGAGCCCGATGGCTTCCAGAGCGGCGCGGGCGGGGTCCTGGCCGGCAGGGGCGAGGGTTGCAGCGAGTTCGTCGGGAATCTCCAGCGTCACGTGCAAGGTTCAGCCTATCATGGCCAATAGCGTTTGTCTCGAGTCCTGTCTCATACAAGAGGAGCCTGGAGCGGAGTGATGACCCGAAGGGATGACCGCACGCAAGACTTGGCCCGTCCTTGCGGCGAGCCCACACAGGCTAATCGAGATCCGTCAACTCCCGCCATCCCAATGCGGCGCCCACCGCGCGCTTAACTTCGATCCAACGTTCGGGGGCAAGTTCTCCTGCGCGGTTCGTCAAGGAAAGCCGGGCAACCATCCGCAGGTTGTCACAGTTGGCTACACAGGCTTTGGGCAGTCCCTCCGTTCGCCGAGGGGGACTTCGCTTTCAATCTGGCGGATGGTCGATCTGATCTCGGCCGCTACAAACTTGGAAAGATAGCCATAGGCGTCGTTTCGACTCAACAACAAGACCGGACGCCGCCCCGCGGGTTCTCGCAGATCCGCCCACCAGATCTCGAACTGCTTCACTTTGTCTCTTTCCATTCCTCGGGAAGTTCCCAAACATCCGAACCTTCGACGGAATCCGGCTGGAGCCGGTACGCTTCGCGCATCCGATCCGTCTTTTGCCGGAAGATCGCATCCTTGACGGCCCGCCGGATAAAGTCGGCCCGCTTCCGCTTGGCAGCGGGAGCGATTCGGTCGATCGCTTTCAACGTTGCTTCATCGAATTGGATGAGGACCTGTGGCATATGGATGAACTATACTTCTACTCTTTATATAACACCGCGGAATCCGACAAGTGGCTGATTTCCTGGGGGATGGGGTGCAATTGTTCCGGGTGCCATGAGATCGAAGATGAACTTCTTGACGTGTCATTCAACTCAATGATAGGATGTGAGTCATGAAGGCATACTTAGCACTGACGGTCCCTCCAGAGACAAAGATTGTCCTTGATGCCCTTGCAACGCTGCTCCAGAAATCCCCTTCTGGCGTTGTGGAACTGATGGTCTCCTCCTTCCTTGCTGCTCTCCCCGAGGGGCAGCGGAGTGCGATTGAGACGCTCAAAATCGCGGCGATGACGAATATTGAGGCGGCTCCGGCCGCCGGCGCCAGCGCGTCGCCGCTGACGACATACCACTTCTCGCGACTCTGCTTCCGGCGCGACGCGATTGAGCAAATTGGGCAGAGCGAAGCGTTTCGGGTCATCACACCCGTTGGTACGTTCCAGATGACGAAGTCCGACTTCTATCGTGATTTTCAAAATGTTGTCGAATCGAAAAGCTACCGAGAAGGCGGGATCTATCACTATCCGAAGCTACCGGCCCGCGCGGAACAGTACCGAGTTTCTTAACGCAGCACGATGATCATGCCGGTTACAGACGACGCACGATGGCTGGCACTCTGCGCCAGCAAGGGACAAGAGAGTCCCGACCCGCGCACTAAGATCGGCTGCCTCATCGTCGCGCCGGATGGGAGCATCCGCTGCGCAGCCTGCAATGATTACCCACAAGGTATCCTGCAGGGCGCGTCCCGCTCACCCGCTCTCCTTGAGGTAACACACACATGACATCCGCGTATCAGTCCGAAGCCAACTTCGCCAACGCTCAGAAATCTACGGGTCCTGAAACCGAAAAAGGCAAGCATCGCACCGGTCTCAACGCCTATCGTCACGGTCTCACCGGCCAGATCTGCCTGCTCACCGCCGATGAACACGAAGCCTTCGACAAACACTGCACCGGCATCCGCGAATCCCTCGAACCCGTGGGCGCGCTGGAGCTCGAACTCGCTCAATCCGTCGCCGAGGAGCACTGGCGCCTCAAGCGCGCCCGCGCCCTCGAAACCGGCATCTTCGCTCTTGGTCAACTCGGCGAGCTCGGCAGACTCCCCGCGTCGGACCGGGATGACCCCGCCCAGCTTCCCATCGACGAAGCGCTCTCCCGGGCCGCCCCGCACCTGGGTCGCCAAGAGCGAAAATCTCCAGCTGCTCGCGCTCTATAGCAGCGCATCCACCGCGCCATTGAGAATAATATGGCTCAGCTCCGTACCCTGCGGGCCGAACGCCAAGCCGTCCGTCAACAGGCGCTCGAAGAGGCCCAACTGCTTGCCCAGCTGGCATACAGCAAGGGCCAAAAGTACGATCCGGCTAGCGACTTCCCGCCGGAAATAGTGCAAATTGGGTCTGATTTTTCGACCGCCGGCATCCGCCGCCTGATCAACCGGAATCAGCGTCTCAATGAGGCCCGCCACTGCGCCGAAAACCACTGGGAAACACCGAACCTCGGCCTCCAAATCCCAGTGGGGCAGCCAATCCTGGCTGTAGCCGCCTTTTAGGCGGCTTGCTCCGCAGCGCGACGGTCCATCTTCAGTCCTGAACACTGCTTTACCGAACACTACCAGTTAGCTTGATGAAATTCTGTGGCGCCGGTTCAGCCGTCCCCACGCGATCTTTGACATCTGAAAAATTAAGGCTGGGGCTGGCGGCATTGTCATACAAACCATCGCCTTCCGAGCAACACTTACGTTCCTACGTCATGGCACCGCATCGGGCAACCTGCAAGGTCTGTCACCCTCGCCAACCCCAGCGGCGCCAACGGAATTTCCGCCCGCCAGGTCAGGCCATCATGCATCGAAATCCTAACCTGACGCAGATCCCGGACTGACCACCCGGGAATTTCGCGGCGCCGTTTCCCAGGCGTGGCGTCTCCTTGTCGTGAATCTAAATCTCGCAAGCCGTCCTCGAACGCGAGAGCCAGCCGGGTGCAAGCGGTGCAAGCGGTTGCCGCGCCAAATTGCACTTGCTATAATCTTCCTTTGAATCAGGAGATTCCCATGGCACAAGTTTGCGCAGTTTGTGGAAAGGGCCCGCAGTTCGGCAATCGAATCAGCCACGCCCATAACGTTACGAAGCGCCGCTGGAATGTGAATTTGCAGTCGGTTCGCGCGTTGGTCAACGGCGCCGGCCGCCGCATTCGCGTCTGTACTTCTTGCATCCGTAACGGCAAAATTCAGAAGGCTCCCCAGAAAATCCGCAAGGCTCCCCTGAAGGCAGCATAGTCAACCCCTTTCCCTCCGGGTTCTCCGGATTGTCCGAAAATCCTCTTCCGCCGGGTGTCAATCGCGTTGGCGCTCCAGTTGCAACTGTGGAATCGGTGAATCCGATGACCGGCCAAGAAGAAATCCCCGCCACCCACGCTCAACCTGTTGAATCGCAAGAGGTAGAGCGGCCGCTTTTCTTCTACCGCCGATGGCCGCGCATCGCGCTTTTCGCCGCCATGGCCCTGTTTGCCGCCGTTCTGCTCGTTTCCTGCATCTTTTACGCGAAGTGCGGACGGATGATCGACGCACGCCTGAAGCTCGGCCCGTTCTCCGATAGCGTCAATATCTTCACATCCGCGCGTACCGTGGCGGTTGGCGATGCGCTTACGGCCGAAGAGATCGTCGCGGAACTTCGGCGTAGCGGATATACTACGTCGCGCAGTAATCCTCTGGGCTGGTACAACATTGCGACGGAAAGGCCGGCGGCGCGGATGGAACTTTTTCCCGGTCGCGATTCGTTCCCGGGCAGTGAGCCGGCCGAGTTGTCGTTCGACCATGGCAAGATTTCGCGAATTGTCTCGCTGCAGGATAATACCGCGCGCCAGCAGATCGCCACCGAACCGCGTCTGATCGCCACTCTTTCCCAGAGCCGCGAGAAGCGGCAGATCGCGCAATTCGCGGATCTTCCGGCGAGCCTGGTGCATGCGGTGGTCTCGGCCGAGGACAAGCATTTCTTCCAGCACGCCGGTTACGACGGGTTGCGCATCCTGAAGGCCGCCTATATCGACCTCAAGGACGGGCGCAAGGAACAGGGGGCTTCGACGCTGACCATGCAGCTCGCGCGCGGCTTCTTCCTCGATGCCGACAAGCGTTGGAAGCGCAAGGTGGAGGAAGTATTCATCGCCGCCACGCTCGAGCGCAAGCTCACCAAGCAGCAGATCTTCGAGGACTACGCCAACCAGGTGTATCTGGGCCGCAGCGGGCCGTTCAGCATCAACGGGTTTGGCGAAGGGGCGCGCGTCTACTTCGATAAGAACCTCGCGCAGCTCTCCGATAGCGAAGCGGCTCTTCTGGCGGGCCTGGTGCAGCGGCCCAGCTACTTCAACCCGTACCGCTATCCGGACCGCGCGAAAGAGCGGCGCGACATGGTGCTCAACATGATGTGGGAGAACCGGTATCTGACCACCGCCGAATACACCGCCGCCGTGCAGGCGCCCATGACGGTGAAGGCCGATCGCTACACCAACATGCAGGACGAGTACTTTGTGGACGTCATGAATACCGAGTTGCAAACCCGCCTTGACGACCACGAGAAGCAGACGCGGTACGTCTATACCACGCTCGATCCCGATTTGCAGCGGGCGGCGGAAGAGTCCGTGCACATGGGCATGCAGAGCGTCGATCAATTGCTGAAGAAGGCGAAGAAGAGCGCGCCCATCCCCGACGGCCAGCCGCAGGTGGCGCTGATCGCGCTCGACCCGCGCACCGGTGAAATCAAGGCGCTGGTGGGCGGGCGCGATTACGCCGCCAGCCAGTTGAACCACGTGCTGGCGATGCGGCAGCCGGGGTCGGTGTTCAAGCCGTTCGTCTATGCTGCGGCGCTGAACACCGCCATCGAGGGCGGCCAGCAGATCTTTACCGCGGCCAGCGTGCTGAGCGACCAGCCCACCACGTTTTCGTACGATAACCAGACCTATCAACCGGGAAACTTCCGCCACGAATTCATGGGCGACGTGACGCTGCGGACGGCGCTGGCGCATTCGCTGAACGTGGCCACGGTGAGCCTGGCGCAGCAGGTGGGCCTCAAGAGCGTAGTGGCGATGGCGCGGCGCGCGGGGTTGAACGACGGCATCAAGGCGACTCCGGCGGTGGCGCTGGGCGCTTATGAAACCACGCCGCTCGAGATCGCCGGGGCTTACACCATGTTCGCGAACCGCGGCATGCGCGTGACGCCCTCGGCAGTTTCACTGGTGCGCGCGGCGGATGGAACCGAGCTCTATACGCATCACGCGGACGCACAGCCGGTTCTCGACCCGCGAGTAAATTATCTGATGGTGAGCCTGCTGCAGGAAGTGCTGCGCAGCGGGACGGGCGCGAGCGTGCGTTCGCATGGTTTCACTTTGCCAGCCGCCGGGAAGACGGGAACCTCGCACGATGGATGGTTCGCCGGCTTCACCACCGAGTTGCTATGCGTGGTGTGGGTGGGGTTCGACGATAACCGCGAGCTGAACCTCGAGGGGGCGCGGTCGGCGCTGCCCATCTGGGCCGAGTTCATGAAGCGCGCGGCCAAGATGCGGCCGTATCGCGATGTCAAAGCGTTTTCGCCTCCGCCGGGCGTGTTGACGGCGAGCGTATGCCCGGACCCGCAGGCGGATCCGGACGCTCCCCGCCCCCGGCGCACCGAAGTCTTCGTCTCTGGTACGGAACCTACGGGGCCGTGCGAGGTCAGTGTAGCGCCGGCGTCAGGAGCGGCGGACCGGGTGATTGACCCAGTGACTGGCGCGGGGACCGCGAAGCCGGCGGCGCCGATCGGCCACTAGATTGCTCTTAGAGCCGTCAGGTAATTTGAGTAACAGTGGGTGTTTCGGGGGGTCGGTCATTGACAAAGCGCTTCAATAGGCGTCATCTTTCCCGCCTAGTCCGGGTGATGAGCGCGTTCTTATCTTTAGTGCCGGTATTCGGACAGCCACAGGTACCGGCGGTGGGGCGTCCTATTCTGTTCGTTCACGGAATCTGCGACACTGCGGCTAGTTGGTCCACTTCAGGGTTCGCGAACGGCGTTGCCCAGCACGTTGCGAACGCCCGAAGTGACCTCTACACTGACCAGAGTCTCTATCCCCTGTACTACGATGGCGTCACCGTTAGAAACTGGTTTTCTGGTAACGCATTGTCGCTCACCGAAGTTCCCGCCGATGCCCGATTCTTCGCCATCGATTTCCACGACCCGTCGTGGAGCGCGACCCCAACGCCGTCTCAGTTCATCAACGCAACCCAGGTCGCTGGTGTCTCCATCCTCAACAAAGCCGACGAACTGGCCCACGTAATCGGGGCGATCACTGCATTCACGAAGGCAAAAGACGTCATCGTAATTGCACATAGCCAGGGTGGGCTGGAAGCACGCGCTTACCTGGAACAACTCGCGGTTCCATCTCAGTCTTTGTGCACCAGCGCGGATTCGGCCGGGTACACGGCCTGCCTCCAGGCTGGCCGGACGCTATATACACAGGACATCGCCAAGTTGATTACGCTCGACACCCCGCATAGCGGGGTTGTGATGGCGAACTTTGTCAACGATATCAACTGGGTTATCGATTGGGCGGCCTCTGTCGCGCTCCCCACCTACGCGTGCATCGCCTCGCGTTCGCTGAACCGAGAGGAGTTGGACTCGGCAAGCGGTACCAGTTATCTGATTCCCAACCTGCTCAACGGGACAGCCTATCTGCAGAATCTTCAGACCGATGGAGTGCCCATTACCGCTATGCGTAACTTCACCGATCCGGGCTTCTGGGCCCTGCCGCAGGGAGACGATGCGGTCGTCAGCACGCAGGAACAAAGCATCGCAGACTTGGTATCCGGCACGAACTTCGCCGACAAGGATACCAATCTTGGACTTCCCGCCGGAGTGTATGCATACCTGCCCTTCACCAGCGTTCCGACCGCCAACTTTCCGCTCCATCTTCTAACTAACCTGTCTTCGCAGGGCCAGGTTTTTCAATCGCTCTATGAGGAATTGGACAATATTCCCAATGGCTTAGTGGCGCAGCCAACCAGCGTTACGGTTACCGCGCCCTCCGGAACGACCGTGGTTATCCAGGGACCGTCAGGATCGCTGCCTCTTCAAGGAACTGGCACATGGTCCGCATACCAGGTCGCTGTTGGGGCCTACACTGTGATTTCGATCAACGGCGTAACGCCACCTTCCAATTTCAAGGTTGTACCCGCCCTGGTACAGATTCTTGGAGTCGACCATGCAAGCGGAACGAGCTCCTGGAATCCTACATTTACGATTTACCCGCCGTCGGGCCAAGTGACTAAGCCCAGCGTCACTTCGACCGTCACCTCTACGGTAGGCGACGGAGCGACGATCAGCGCCCAAGTGAATCCGAACGGCGGCCCGGCCACGGTCTGGTTCCAGTACAGTCTCAACAGTGTGAACAGTAACTTAATCTCTCCAACATCCACGCTCGAGATTCTGGTCGGAACCGGAACCACACTGCAAACCGTGCCTTCCTACACACTAAGCGGCCTAACACCGAACACTCTCTATTACTATCAGGCCGTGGCCAATAACGCATCGGGTACCACGTATGGGGCAATCCAACCTTTTTCGACGCTTCCAAACCTGCCAAAGCCCTCATCCCTGACGCCCTCCAATGAGGCCCCCAACGTTCTGACGCCGCCAACCTTTACTTGGAGTTCGAACCCGAACGCGACCTCATACCGTTTTATTCTGGCCACCGACGCAAGCGCTTTGCCCACCGATCCGACGTCCCCCGTGTGCGTCGCCGGATGCGTGATCAACGCCACGCCCCAGAGCCCAAGCTACATGCCGCCGGCCGTCCTCGCTCCCAGTTCGGTTTATTACTGGGAGGTTCATGATCGCAGCCCAACCCAGTTTGGTTTTTGGTCGGATATCTACGAGTTCACAACTGCCCCGGCGGTGTCTAGCGTGACCATCAACACGACGTCCATAAACTCTGGACAATCCGGGTCCGGCACAGTGTTTCTCACCGGGGCAGCGCCCTCCGGCGGCGCAAACGTCACGTTGACAGCCAGCACCAGTGGTCTATTGCAATTTACGTCTCCAGTAACAGTTGCCACTGGAAGTGAGTCTGCCAATTTTTCTTTTAACGCCTTGACGGTTTCGAATTCGACCAGCGTTTTGATCAGTGCGGCCTATAACAACGTCTCGCAGAGTGCGGTTGTCACTGTGAATCCCAGTAGCGCGTCAGTGGTTCCGTCGAACCTGAGTTTCACTCCGGCCAGCGCAACCGGTGGAAGTCCCGTGTCCGGCGCCATCACCCTCAGCGGACCCGCGCCCGCGGGAGGCGCCTCTTTCACCTTCGCCAGCAGCCCGTCCGGTCTGATCCAATTCCCGACCGTGACGGTAGCGGCTGGCAGCAGCAGCCAGACATTTACGGCGACTACATCCACGGTAACTAGCAGCACTCCGATCACGGCGACGGCGAGCTACGGGGGGGGCAGCACGCAAGGCGCAATCACACTGACAAAGTCCGGCGGGTCTGTGGTGCTGAGTTCCCTCGCGATCAGCCCCAGCTCGGTAGTCGGCGGCGTTCCTGCTCTTGGAATCGTCACATTCACCGGCCCTGCACCGTCCGGCGCAACGGTCGCTCTGTCCAACAATAACACCCATTTCGTACAGATTCCCTCAAGCAACAGCGTTACCGCTACGCCGGGCTACAGCAGCGTCACGTTTCCTATCGCCACGGAGTTCACCAGCGGCACGGTGGGCGCGACCATCACAGCCAGCTACAACAGCACCACCTACGGCGCCAGCTTGACGGTGCTGCCCGTTGCGGTAGCGGGGGTGACCTTCTCTCCCACGTCTGTTACCTCAGGTGGCACGGCCCAGTTCACCGTGTACCTCAATGGTCCGGCACCCGCAGGAGCCTCGATTTCCCTAGTGAGTTCGAGCCCTTCCGTGTTGCAGGTGATTCCGAGCGTTACGGTGCTACCAGGAGCAACCAGCGTAATGGTAAACGCAACGGCGCTGAATGTAGCCGCGCAGACCAACGTTTCGGTGACCGCGAGCTACAATTCCAGTTCAGCCCAGGGGTCCGTATCGGTCATCCCAATCATGCTCGACTGGCTTAGTCTGAGCCAGGACACGGCCACGGGCGGAACCAGTATAACCGGTACTGTGCAGTTGAACGGCAACGCGCCAGCCGGGGGAGTGAACGTTGTGGTTTCGTCCTCCAGCCCCGCCCTGACCCCATTCATCTCTCCCGTCAACGTAGTGGCTGGCGCGGCGATCGCCACCTTCACTATCCCGACCTCGGCGGTGGGAGCATTGACCGAGGTCACTATTACGGCAAGTTACGGAGCCAGTTCCAGCTCCGTAATCCTTACATTGGTGCCTCCGCTGCCATTCCTGCAATCCATGACGATCAGTCCGGGCACGGTGAATGGCGGCTCTCAGGCTACAGGTACCGTTACGCTGACTGCCCCCGCACCGGTTAGCGGGAGCACGGGAGCGTCCGTCATTCTCACTACCAGCTTTTTCGCCATCGCCAACGTCGCCAACATGGTCTACGTGCAGCCGGGCGCGACTACTGCAACATTCCCCATCAACACCACGGCAACTAATTTCATCGAGCCGGTCACTATCACCGCTACATACAATGGCATCACTCAGACCCAGATGTTGAACGTAGTGCCAGCGGGCACGCCCCTGGCGCCGGGTTCGTTGACCCTGAGCCCGCTCATGCTCACCGGGGGCAGTAGCGCAACCGCGACGCTGACCCTTACGGAACCGGCGCCGGCGGGTGGAGTTACCCTGACGATCACCAGCGATAACCCCGCAATTCAGGTGGTGGGCCAGATTACTGTTCCCGCTGGGTCCACTTTCGCGAGTTTCATGGCCGCTACCTCTCCCGTCACAGCAATCACGACGGCGACAATCAGGGTTAGCTTGAACGGGATCTCACAGAGCAGTCTGCTTACCGTCAGGCCCTCAGCGGCGCCTGCCCGGAATCCTTCTCCGTTCCTGACGTCGCCACTGTCCCCGGAGAGCCAGGTTCCGGGAACAGCCCGGCAACTCCAGATCAATGGCACCGGCTTCGTCTCGGGCGCTACGGCTTACTGGAACGACACTGCTCTTTCGACGACATTTACCAACGGCACGCAGATAACAGCATCCGTTCCGGCGAGCCTGGGCCAGTTGGGGAGCGTAGAGGTTTCGGTTGCCAATCCTGGCCCCGGCAGCGCCCGATCCAATCCCCTGCCGGCGCACACAACTTTTCCCCAAACGGCGCTTGCGTTCGGCAGTTCGACGATTGCGGCTCCTAGCTCCGCCGGTGTCTTGGCGACCGGCGACTTTAACGGCGATTCCATACCGGATGTGGTCATCGGAGACGGGGGCCAGGCCCCCTGGGTTTATCTCGGCAACGGCGACGGCACGTTCAGCGGGCCTTTGATACTACCGGCGGGTGCGCCCACCGGAGTGGTGGTTGCCGATTTCAACGGCGACGGGAAGTCCGACCTCGGATTCGTGAACGGCGCGGCAATCCGAATTTTTCTCGGTAACGGCGACGGAACATTCACGCAGATTCCGGATACTCCACTTCCCGCGGCTCCGGGGCAGCAATGTACATTAGCGGCGGGAGATTTCAACGGCGACGGCGCGGTCGACCTTGCCGTGACCGGCAGTTCTTCTACCAATGCGTACGTGCTGCTCGGAAAGGGCGATGGCACCTTCGGAGCTGCCGCTGCGGTAGGGTCTTTGGCGGCTGCCCAAAGCCTAGCGATCGGGGATTTCAACGGAGACGGCAAGCTGGACTTGGTGCTGACGGACTCTCCTAATCAATCCGTGGCGGTTCTCCTGGGTAATGGCGATGGGACATTCCAATCCCAGCACGAATATCCCACCAACGGTTACGCGATTGCCGTCACGGTTGCCGATTTCAACGGGGATGGCCATCCGGATATCGCGGTGGCAAACCAAGGTCCGTGCTGTGGCACGGGAGCGGGTGCGGCAGTGTTGCTCAACAGCGGTGCCGGGACGTTCTTAGCGCCGACGACGAACGGCCCAGGCCAGAATTATTCCGGAGTAGTCGCCGAGGACATTGACGGCGACGGAAAGACGGATCTCGTGGCGTTGGTCTACCAACCTACTCCGGCACTGCTGGTGTTTCACGGAAATGGTGACGGCACATTCGCCGCGACGCCTTTTTCGATCCCGATCAGCGACGAGACGTCTTCCTTCGGCGTAGCCGACTTGAACGGCGATGGGGCGCCGGACATCCTGGCGACAGACGTGAGCGGCATTTTGAGGGTAATGCTGCAAACAATTAGCCCCGTCCTCGAGGTTTCGCCAAATAGCATTACGGTACCGGCAACTCAGGGCGGCCTCAGCCCGGCGCCGCTCCCGTTGACCATCAGCAACCCGGGAAGCGGAACTTTGAACTGGACTGCGACGATCTCTACGCAAACCTGGGGCGTGCTCAGCCAAACGTCGGGGACGGCTCCGTCCACCTTGAACCTGATCATCGACACGTCTGGCCTTGCCCCTGGGACCTACTCCGCCAGCATTACGATCACGGGATCCGGCAGTAACCCGCTTTCGCAGTCGATACCGGTTTCCCTGACGGTTGCTGCGCCACCGGCTGTGTTGGCGGCGCTGACCTTCGATTCGACGGCATTCATCGGCCCGCGCTCCTTAACCGGCACGGTAACCTTGAGCGCAGCACCTGCCGGCGGAGTGACGGTGGCACTCAGCAGCAGTAATCCATCCGTGCAGGTGCCTTTGACGATGTCGGTCGGCGCGGGCCAATCGTTCGGCACATTTAGTGCGACCGCCATCGCGGTGACCGCCCAAACCAGCGTGACTGTGACAGCGAGTTACGATGGCGGGCAAGCTACGAACACTCTGACAGTGAATCCGCCAGCGGGTCAAACCATCACGTTCAGTGGGCTGCCGAGCCAGCCGTTCGGCGCCGCGCCGTTCACCGTAAGCGCCACGGCAACGTCGGGTCTTGCGGTCGGTTTCGCGTCGACCACGGCGAGCGTCTGCACAGTCTCGGGCAGCACCGTCACGCTGGTCTCGGTCGGCGCCTGCACCATCCAAGCGACCCAGGCGGGGAACGCCAACTGGGGTGCGGCCCCTCCCGTGAGCCAGAGCTTCCAGGTCATCCCGGGACCGTCGCCGGTATCGGTGACGCCGGGCAGCGGGTCGGGAGCGCAGGCGACGTTCGCGTTACAGTACGCCGATACGCTGGGGGCCACGGACCTGTCGACGGTGTGGGTCTGGTTCACCTCGAATTTCAATTCGGGGTCGTCCGCCAATTCCTGCCTGGTCTACTACGCCCGGGCTGCGAACCAGTTATTTCTGCTCAACGACGCTGGCACGGTCTGGTCGCCGCCCGCGGCGCTGGGTGCGGCCGTGACGCTGAGCAACAGTCAGTGCTCCATCAATGCGGCGGCGGCGAGCGTCACGCCGTCGGGGACGAATCTGACCTTGAACCTGCCGGTGACGTTCGCGATTGGGTACGCCGGGGCTAAGAGTACCTACATGTATGCGGCGGGGTTGACCGCCAACAGCGGATGGCAGGCGATGGGAACTTGGACGGTGCCTGCCACAGTCGCGGCAGTGAGCGCGGTATCAGTTGCGCCGAGCGGCGGGACGGGAGCGCAGCAGGCGTTCGCGTTACAGTACGCCGATACGCTGGGGGCCACGGACCTGTCGACGGTGTGGGTCTGGTTCACCTCGAATTTCAATTCGGGGTCGTCCGCCAATTCCTGCCTGGTCTACTACGCCCGGGCTGCGAACCAGTTGTTCCTGCTCAATGACGCCGGCGCGGTCTGGTCGCCCGCGGCGCCAGGGGCGGCAGTGACGCTGAGCAACAGTCAGTGCTCAATCGATGCGGTGGCGGCGAGTGTCATGCCGTCGGGGACGAATCTGACCTTGAACCTGCCGGTGACGTTCACGGCGGCGTACGCCGGGGCGAAGAGCACCTACATGTATGCGGCGGGGTCCGGCGCCAATAGCGGATGGCAGGCGATTGGAACTTGGACTGTGCCTGCCACGGCCGCAACGGTGACCACGGTATCGGTGACGCCGGGCGGCAGTTCGGGAGCGCAGCAGACGTTCGCGTTACACTATGCCGACACGCTGGGAGCCACGGACCTGTCCGCGGTGTGGGTCTGGTTCACCTCGANNACCAGATACTCCTGATCAACGACGCGGGCACGGCTTATACTCCCGCGACGCCCGGTTCTGCAGTGACGCTGAGCAACAGTAATTGCTCCATCAATGCAGTGGCGGCAACCGTCACGTTGTCGGGGGTGGATCTGACCTTGAACCTGCCGATGACGTTCGCGGCAGGGTTCGCCGGAGCGAAGAGCGTCTTCATGTTTGCGTTGGGGTCGAGCGCCAACAGCGGATGGCAGCCGATGGGAACCTGGACTGTGCCATTGGGATCGGCGCCGGCGCCCGGGTCGGTAACGCCGGGCAGCGGGTCGGTCTTAAGCCAGACGTTTGCGTTGCTGTACGCCGATTCGCTGGGGGCCACGGACCTGTCGACGGTGTGGGTCTGGTTCACCTCGACTTTCAATACGGTGTCGTCCGCCAATTCGTGCATTGCCTACTACGCGAGCGCTACCAACCAGATAAACCTGATCAACGACGCCGGCACGGCTATTTTGTCGTCCGCGCCGCCAGGGGCGGAAGTGACGCTGAGCAACAGTCAGTGCTCCATCAATGCGGCCGCTGCGACCGTCGTGCCGTCGGGGAACAATCTGACGGTGAACCTGCCGGTGACGTTCACGGCAGGGTACGCCGGAGCGAAGGGCATCTTTATGTTCGCGTCGGGGTTGAGCGCCAACAGCGGATGGCAATCGATGGGTACTTGGACTGTGCCGTAGGCTTGTTAAGCAAGTCGCACGTATTTCCTTCGCGCCAAGGAAGCCCCCAGGACCAATCGCCGAAGGCCTCCGAGGGGGTGCGGGCGATTTAGCCTTGCGCAACCTCTGCACGGCGCGGTATCGGGCGTGCATCGCACTCGTTCGCCAGCGGCCGGGCGCCACGGACTTCGAGTGTTGTCACTTGAAGCGTAAAGTGACCTCGATTGGAAGCGCAAATGGCCAAAGGTTCCGGTGAGCGGCATCACTGCGACGCCGGTGATCGATCTCCAAACCGGGTCTCATGGAGCGATCTACGCGATCACCCAGTCGAAAGATGCAAGCGGGCACTATCATCACCGGTTGCATGCCTTGGATCTTACGACGTTGATGGAAGCAATTTGGCGGGCCAATTGAAATCCAGGCGAGTTACCCGGGAAGCGGAGCCGAGAATACGTTTAATCCCGCGGTACATGTGGAGCGGCCGGGCCTCCTCATTTCGAACGGCGTGGTGTATGCCATGCCAGTTGGGGATCGCACTGCGACGGTGGGTCGTACGCGGGCTGGGTCTTGAGCTATAGCGAGACGACGCTCGCCCAGGTGGGCGTGCTCAATCCGGTTCCTAACGGAAACGACGGAGGTATCTGGGGCGCCGGGCCCGCGGTGGACGCCGATGGGAATGTCTATCTGCTCACCGGCAACGGTACGTTCGACTCCAAGCTCGATTCCTCCGCGTTCCCTTCGAGTTGCTAAACCTGCGCGGCGGTTGCCAGCCGCCGCTGTCACTGTATCGGCGAGACTCGATAAACAGGCGTTGAACACAAGCTTTAGCTTCATGCCTGGTCAACTAATAGGTCAGCCACTAGGTCGGCTATAAGAGGAAGATGCGCCCCGCGAGGACCGAAGCGCGTCCACAAAGATTGTGAACACTGCACGCAGGATGCGACCGCAGAGCGCGCGCGCCACGTCTTCAAGCTAGTGACCTGGGCCGCCTCCATTCCCGCCGCCAATGTCGCCATTCACGTCGCCGGTAGATAGGTACATGTGGGTCACGCCCGAACTGGTGTCAAAGGTTTCGAGAGATGTCGAGAGCGAACATGGGACGCCGGAGGTGGCAGTTAGCGTAATGATGCCGCGGACCTCAGTCCGGACGCCGGTGGCCGCAGTTTTGGCGAAGGGCAGGCTCACCGAGGAGGTGACTCCGCTGGCGGCCGTGAATGAGGTGGCGCTGCCGATTACGGTTCCGGCGGCGTTTGCGAAGGAGATTGTGCCAGTGCAGGATGCCGCTGCGCCGCTGGATGAAGACGTGGCGAGATTCGTCGCGTTGATCTGGGCAGTCTCAGAACTGGCCAATCCCACCGGAGGGAGAGTCGATGTCAGCGTTCTGGTGGCGCTCGATGTAGTTGTCTGAGCTATCGCAACCGCGGCTGTTAAGCCGGCGGATGCGGCGAGTAGAGTTACTAACCGTCGAAATAGCATGTTTGACCTTTCTTGCCGCTTTTCGATGAAGCCGTCACAGTACTTGCATCGGGCCTCCATCACTAGGTGCGGACGGCGCGCGATCCAGGCTCGTTCCGCCACCGGCGATCTCTTTACGTTCTTAATCGAAAACTTAGCGGGACTTAACCCCGGCTGGCATTGCTAGGTTTGTAACCACGTGACTCTGTGTTCTGAAAAACACTCCGTTACGGTCGTGGCTCCGCTCGGAGCCGCCTGCGCCCGCAAGCGGTTTTGCGGTATCACCGAATCTCACGGTCAAGGAACCGGCACTGCGAGCAAGCTAGCCCTGGACTTATAGTCGGGCGAAGAACCCGCCGGCTGCGATCGGCGCCCCCGCCGCTCCGGCGATGACTCCAATTACAGGGAGCATCGTTTTGCGCGAAGTGAAGTAGATTGAGTTGAGGACAAGCCCGATCTCCGGCAACCCTTCGCCGGCGTCGTAACTTAGCGCGCGGTCTTCGGCCGCTTCGGCGGCACGGTCGTCGCGTTCCGCTTCGGCTTGAATGTCCGTCCATACCCTCGCCGTGCTGTCATCCGAGGCCGTCACCACCCGCCGCCCGTCCGTCTGAACAGCCGCCGAATTGACAACTCTCCGGTGTCGCAGGGGTGACCCGGCGGGTTGCCGGTATCGGCGTCCACACCCGCGCCGTATGGTCGGCTGAGGCCGTCACAACCGCCCGTCTCCGCTGAATGCCGCGGAATTGCCTCCCACACCGGCGTATCAGTTGAGGCCGTCACCGCCTGCCGCCCGTTCCGGCTGAACGTTGCGGAAATGACGGCATTCCGATGTTTCAGGTACGCACCGGCGGACAGGTCTTCTTCTGGTGCGGGCTCAGATTGTCGCCCGTGCCGAAGAAGACTTGAGCGCCTGGGCCGCGAGTCCGGCGCCTTACACCTACTCCGCACCGATTCGCAACTCATCACCAAGCAGCCTGCCCCCACCCCCGCGCGTAGCACTCGCAACCTGGCGGCCAGCGCGTGCGAAATGGAATCGTGCTGATAAGCGGTGGTCGTGTCGCCCCTCCAGGCGAGAACCCTCTTGCGCGCGGACTGCGGAGTCTGCGAAAGAAGCGGCGTCACCAGCAGGAGAAGGCGAGCGAATGCCCGCTCGTCCCATCTCTCAATTTACTCCCGACATTTACTCGGACGCTCCGGATCTCGAGCGTTAGTCCCAAACTTTTGGCCTCGGATGTAGACACTGAGCCGTAAGTAACCAGTCAGTATGGTACCTAAGTACCGAAATTTGGTATTTACCACAATAGCGTGAACTGTGATGAGAATTACGTGTTAACATCTGTTAGAAATTTCACAAAGGTTGGTTCCTAAATCCCAAGGAAGTAGGAGTTCATCAACAATGACATCTTGGAGATCTCTTCTTGCCGTCGCAATTCTGGCCTCTTGTACGTGCAAAACCGGCCAGACCCAAGCCGTCGGGACCCCGCAACTTTGGTATTACCATCACAGCTATCTCACTTCCGCGAGCGCGGTGACCAGCAGTAAGGCCATCATCGATCAGGCGGCGGCGGCCGGATACACGGGCTTGGTCTTATGGGATTCCAGCATCGATTTTTTGCAGAATTCGTCGTGGAATTCCTCCTACATGACTACAGTGATCCAGTATGCGCAATCCAAAGGCTTGGCGGTCATGCCCCAGGTCGCCCCGTACGGGAACTCTTACGACATGCTGATTGAGAACCCGAACTGGGCCGAGGGGGAGCAGGTGGTGGGCACCCAATTCCAGGTGGACCCCACGGGGAAGACGCTGCAGGTGGTGAACTCGTTTCCGGGCCTTGTGAACGGCGGCTTCGAGAGCGGGCAGACTGGCTGGTTCGGATATGGCGACGCCGGAGTGGGCATTGACCACAACTACTTCCAAAGCGGCAGCGCTTCGGCGCTGATCGCCAACGCTCCCGCCAATGCCCGGCTCAGCCAGACCTTCGCGGTGCAGCCCTGGCGTCAGTATCACATGCGAATGTTTTATCAGACACAGAGCTTCCAAGGCTATTCGCAGGTGTTAGTATACGCCGATAACAGCGCTGCTTACCTTCGCGTCAACCAGTCGCTCACTCTCGCACCCACTCAAGCCTGGACCCAGTGGGATTACACGTTCAACAGCGGACCGCACACGACCATGACGATTCTGATGGGCGTTTGGGGCGGCAGCAAAGGCGATCTCTGGTTCGACAGCATCTCGCTCCAGGAGACCGGGCTGGTTTACGTACTGCGCGGGACAAGCACGCCGCCAAGTACGCCATTGACCGTCTACAACCCTAACAATCCCACGCAAGTTTACCAGGAGAATATCGATTTTGGCGCCATCTCCGATCCTCAGCTTTCGGGTCCGACGCCGTACTTCCAGGACAATTGGCATCAGCCGATGACCGTGCCGGTTCCATCGGGAAGCAGCCTTCAGCCAGGCCAGATCGTGGCCATGAATTGGTATGCCATCCAACCGATATATGGCGCTGCGGGCGCGAGTTTGACCGACCCCGGGGCGGCCCAGTGGCGGACGCAAAATGCCGCCGCGGTGGGCACGGTTTTTCCGAATGCCGCGGGTTATTTCTTTGGCTACGACGAGATGCGCAACATGAACTCCACAGCGTCCGCCAAAGCCATGAACATGACGCCCGCGCAACTGCTGGATTGGCACTTTAACCAGACGTACGCCATTTTCCGGGGATTGAAGCCGCAGGCGCCCATCTATGTGTGGGGCGACATGTTCGACCCGAATATGAACGCGGTCAACAACTATTACCTGGTGGAAGGCGACCTGACCGGTTCGTGGACGGGCCTGCCCGCCGATGTCATTTTGATGAATTGGAACCTTCCGGCGCTGAACACGTCGGCCGCATGGTTCGCCGGAAAGAACCCGCAGCAGCCGGTGGCGCACCAACAGGTGATTGCGGGTTATTACGACTCGGGGAACGGCGCGACGTCTGCAACCACCGAACTGGCGCAGGTGAGCGGAATACCCGGAGTGCTCGGTTTGATGTACACGACGTGGTACGACGACTACTCGCAGCTCGGCGCATTTGCGAGCGCCGCGCGGGCCGGCTGGAGCACGTATTCGGCAAGCCTTCCGTCCACATCGCCTACGGTGACCGGTTTCAACGTGCTGTTCGGGTCGGAGAGTTACAACGTGATTGGCTCTACGCGCACGCGGCTGCCATGGGAGATTACGGGCATTCGGGCAACTTTTTCCGAGCCCATCGCCAGCGGAAACGTGAACAGCCTGACGGGGATAGCGGCGACGGGTTTCAGCGGCTTGGGCACGAGCACGCTGACCTGGACAATCAACCCCATTGCGCTGGGTAGTTTTACGGCCGCTCTGGCAGGCAGCGGCACGAACGCGCTGGCGGATGTCAACGGGCATGGGCTGGGCGGCGCCGGGTTTAGCCAGGCGCTGAAGGTCCTTTGGGGCGATGCCAACGACGATGGCGTCGTCAACTCGCAGGACGCGGTGTTGGTGAACCTTGCGACGCACGACCCGTACAGTATTCTTGCTGACATGAACGGGGATGGCATTGTAAATGCAAGCGATGTTCTGATTGTACGGAGTAGAATCGGTACATCGCAGCAGTGAGAACAACCGGCGGCGCCCGGCTCGGCCCGAAACGTCATTGGAGGTTTGGACATGAATCGGCTGAATCTATACGCTATTGCGGTTGCATTGGCAGCGAGCGCAATGCCCGCGAGCGGCGGAGTGATCTTAGAAATCGGGTCCGTTTTCGCCGGTCCGGGGGCGACCGGCACGATTGAAGTCGACGTCTTAAACACGGGCAGCTCGAGTATCGTCGTCGGCGGATTCAACTTTGAGATCTCGGGCGATTCGGACATCGATTTCACCGGTGCCGGTTTCTCAACATCCGCGCCCTATATATTCGCCGGCGATTCTTTCGACCAAGCACTCCCGGTGGCCCTGAACCTCAGTACGGGGCCGTCGCTTTCGGCATTCGATACTTCGAACAGCGGCAATGGCGATGCCCTGGGCGCGGGACAGACGGCTGGTCTGGCGTTGGTGACTTTCACTGTCTCATCCACGGCGGCGCTGGGACCGGTCACGATTTCGTTCTCCACCGACCCCGCGGATACGAATCTTTCGGATCAGAATGACGGCGACATTCCGATCAGTAGCTTCATGAGTGGCACTATCGATGTGACCCCGGAGCCTTCGGCAGCGGCGATGTTGCTGGCGGCGCTGATCGGGCTCGGAGCCTGGCGGCTGGTCCGGGGCTAAGCGTCCGTGGCGCACGCACCCAGCGTTCAGGGTTCAGGGTTCACAATCGTGTGAACGCGCTTCGGTCCAGCGCCACGTCGAAATGGCCGGTTACGTCACAAGTCCTTAGCGCGTTTAGTGGCCCGCTTGTGTCGGTCCGGATTGCACCCCGGACAAGGCGCCTTCGCGATCCGGAAATGACGTGCCAGGATGCCCATCCCGTTTGAGCGAACCGTGTTGCAGGTAGTGCTAGCGGGAACTCCCGCTAGTCCCGCGGCTAGTCCCCGCCGCTTTCGGGCGGCCCGCTCTTGGCCAAAACAGGCTCCGTCACGGCGCCATCGTGGCGTCGGACGGCGTCCGCGGTCCCAT
>PLDF01000414.1 GCA_003135055.1 Bryobacterales bacterium
TTTCCGGCGCCACCGTCACGCTCTGAGCGACTCCCTGCTCAGCGATCATGATGACCATCAGTGGACGGGTCGGCAGCACGCCTTTGCTCGGGGAACTGAGGCCGCGTTGGCGTTGGGAAGGAAAAAAGAGGCCCGCGCCGTGGACCTGCTGATCCGAGCCTTGGATTTCAGCGGCGTCGCGAGGGCAGCTGCCTACGCTCTCGGGGAAATCGGAGACCTTCGTGCAGTTGAGCCGTTGGCGCTAGCTTCACTACGGGTCGACCAGGAGACGGCTCCCTCCCTCAGGGAGGGCTTTTTCGATCCGTTGCAAAAGATCGTGACGGCGCTCCCAATTGAGGGAATCAACGTTCTCGTAAGGCTCGAATCGACAGTTCCGATGTGCAACGGAAGCGCCGCGTATCGATTGGCCGCGACAATGGTGACAAGGATAGGACTGGCGCTGCCTTCCGGCGTCCTGAGCACGTTGCGGACGCATTCCGCGTCGAACGTCCGGCTCGCAGCCTTCCAAGTACTCTCCGAACAATTTGGAATCGATGAGTGGATCGCGGCCCTTAAGGACTCCGACTTGGGTGTCCGGAGGAGGGCCGCTCGCGCCTTGTGCGGCCTCAAGGATCCTCGAAGCGTGGAGCCACTCATCGCCGCAGTCGACGAATGCTCGGATGCGTTGTTTGTTCTCTTCGAAATCGGCGACGCGCGCGCATTCCAGACAGCGATCACCGTAGTGCTGAATGGAACTGTCGAGCTGAAGGGCGCGGCCAAGTTCGAAAGGCCATACGTGTCGTGCTTTTGCCAGGCGAGGGCAGTGGATTTTCTGGCGCGCTTAAACGACCCGCGTGCCGTCGGCCCACTTATTGATCTCATCGATCCCCTTCATCCGCTCAGTAAATTAGGTCATGGGTTCCAGGAAGCCCAACCTGATGGGTACGAGGAAACGTTCAGGGCACTGGCATGTGCTCTTGGCTAATTCTGCGACGTCCGGGCTTTGCTGCCGCTGATTCGGTGTCACGCAAACTGGCCTGAGTGGCGGCAAGACGCTTTGGTCACGCCTGTAGCTGCAATAGCCAACGCTCATCTGGCGACACTAACAAGTGAGACGCTTGATTCACTCTCTCGACTAAAAGACTTTGTCTGGCGAACGCCGACGGGCGGCCACAGCGACCTGCATTTCGGGGGCCCTGACATTGTCCATGACGTCAGCTTTGAGGTGGTAAGGCGATTGGCACAAGAGGAATGTCTACGTCGCCAACGCGCGGGGCTCTGAGAGAACGGCGGCTCGCCTCGCCCCCGTGGCTCGACCGCACCGGACAACGGAGTGCCCCTTTTCAGATTCTCAGAATTCTGCACCGAAATGGAATCCACGTCATCGAGCCCGAGGCGCGCGGTCCGGATGGCGGGACTGGCGGGCTGCCGTGCCGCTCGCTCGTCGAAAATGGCAAATCAGTCTCGAAACGACGCCGGTTCACACGCTCGTGGTCAGGGTAAGGGGAACGGCAAGTACGAATGCCTAACTCTGGTCGTCCGCAACTGGAAGATTCGAAACGACGATGTTTGTGGCTCCCCAGTCTGGACGCGTTTCGAACTCTTGCGGCTCAGTTGACCCTCTGATCGAACCCGCAGACGTCCATTGTTTTCAGATCGATTCGATCACTCCGCCGACGCTTGTCCACGGTGGGCGCCCAGTCTGGACACCTCTCGAACTCGCCGGAGCTTCTCACAAAGGGTAAGTTTTGCAACACGAGAAGATCGATTGATGCGCAAAACACGAACACTAATTCGAATCGACTGGTTTTCGTGCGCGCTGTGGCTGGTCCCCATGGACGCAATCCCGCTTCGCAGTGCTGTTATGGTAATATTTTCTAGGTTCACGGCCTTGCGTGAGAAGACATGTATCGTGCGGTGATAGCGTTTTATTTACTTTCCGCCTTCGCGGCGGGACAGACCTTTCGTCCCAACATTCCGCGCGCCTGGGACGACGGCGAGGTCGAAGCCTTCCAAGTCCCGCTTGCACAGCGGGATCGTTCCCCGCGCTTCCTCAATTCCAGGGAGTACTATGGGCTGAAAGTTCGTCCTATCTATCGTACGTATCCGGTGTACGCGCCGGGCCGCGAGCCCGCCGGATACATGGAGGGGCTCAAACAAAAGGAACCTGAGATTGTTTTCGACCCGTCCAGGCTGCGCACGAAGCAGGATTGGATCAACGCCGGTGAGGTGGTCTTCGACTCGTCTCCCTTTCCGAGAGACCCAGGATTACCCCTGCCTATGGCTTTGGTAGCAGGGGCTCCCGCAACGCGCGATGGCGTCATTCCGTACTTCCGTTATGTTATTCGTAAGAAGGGCGTGGTCGAGATAGGGGGCGCGACTTCCTGCGCTGCCTGCCATACACGTCTCATGCCGGATGGCGCCGTTTTAAAGGGATCGCAGGGCAACCTTCCTCTTGGCCGAATTTTCGCAGCGGACGCCGCTCGCGCTATAAGCGGCCGGTGGACCCTGTTCGGCGCACCGTGGGTAGTGAAGCGTGAAGAATTTGAATCAATCAGTATTTATGAATACGCTCGCCGGAACGCAGCCATGCAGCCTGGGGTGCAAGCGAGGCACGGCACCACCGACCTGTCACCTTCCAAGGTTCCGTCGTTGATAGGACTGCAGGAAATCAGGTACCTGGATTCGACCGGTCTGACGCGCCACCGTTCCATCGGCGATCTGATGCGCTATGCAATCGTGAACTACGGACTCGACATCACGGCCCACTACGGCGATTTTCAGCCCTCGCCGGTATCCAATGGTTTTGCGGAAAATGGCACTCGGTTCGGTGACGAGCAACTCTATGCGTTGGCTCTCTATATTTACTCGCTAAAACCTCCTCCGAATCCTAATCGTCTGGATAAGCAGGCGGTCCATGGGCAACGCGTTTTTCAGCAGCAAGGCTGCGTCGGGTGCCACACGCCGCCTCTCTACACCAACAACAAGCTGACCCCTGCGCAGGGCTTCAACGTCCCCGAGGATCTTCGTCGGACCATCGACATTCTGGATGTATCCGTAGGAACCGATCCGATTCTTGCCACGCAAACCCGGCGCGGAACTGGATTTTACAAGGTGCCCTCGCTGCGCGGCGTATGGTACCGGAACGCATTCGGTCATAGTGGTCAGGCAGAAACCCTAGAGGAATGGCTCGACCCGGAGCGCTTACGAGACGACTATGTGCCGAAGGGCTTTCACCTTGGTCCCGGGCCCATCAAAGGACATGAGTTTGGATTGAAGCTATTCCATGACGACAAAGAAGCTCTGATCGCTTTTCTGAAGACCCTCTAGATTTCTCCGTTGACGCCAATTGTAGAGCTTCTGGTACAGCGACGACGCTAAAGCAAACGGCGAGTTCGAATGCGCAACTGGGGTCGCCCGCAAACCGAAGATTCGAAAAGGCGATTTTTGGGCTCCCCAGGTAGGACTCGAACGGACGGCAGCCCGGAGATCGCGATCGTGAACATGATCGATAAGCCTACGCTGCTGAAGAACGTGGGGCCGCGGCAGAATGCGATTACGTTGACGGGGACGCGCTCGAATCACAGCGCGAATCGGCGGGCGTTGTACCGTGGAAGCGGGCAGCCGCAAGCGGATTGCGGAGGTGGTGAGCGGCGGCAGCTACTTTTCGCAGAATTCGCTCACGCTCTATTTCGGCTTGGAAAATCGGAGAAGGCGGATCGGATCGAAGTGCGCTGGCCGGCGGGCGAGACGCAGGCGTGGTGCGAATCGGACTATTGGATCGACCGAAGGCAGCGAGACGGTTGCGAGCCATGCCTGGGTGAAGCGCTAGGAGATAATATGCTTGGCTAAATTCACACCCCCACCGCACCGTGTCGAACAGTTTCGATCGACTTATTGCCACACGGTCTTGACGTAGTTCTTCCGGATCGCTTCGTCCGATGAAATCAATGGAGAGAGTCCGTTTGCTTTAGCCTGGGAGACAATAATCCGGTCGAATGGGTCGCGGGTCCACTTCTCATTGATAGCTATAGCGATAAGGGAAGGGAACGATGCATTACACACTTCGACGCCAAGTTCAGCCTTTAGCTTAAGTAGCATATCCTGGGCGGTTAATGTAATCCGATTGATCTCATTCAGGTATGCCAGTTCCAGGGAGACCATAGGAGATACTAATAGGTCAAAGTTTCTGATGGCGTCCAGCGCGGTCTGTGTGATCCGGTTCAGATCGCCCTGAGCTAGCCACACAGCGACGCTGGTGTCAAGATATGCCGCATTCATAGCTGGCTCCAGTCCTTCTCCCACTCTTGTTCCATTTCTGCCTGTAACTCGGTTCCGGAGGATTCAAGATTGTAATCGGGATTGATGAGTTTGAGGGGAGTAATGTTACGGAGCTTGTCAGTGGGCTTATCGGGGCTCACCTTAAACGTCACTCCTTTGTGGATGAATTCTACGACATTTCCCTTCAGAGCCGCTTCCGTGAGGGAGAAGATGTCTTTGCGAAACCTCGTGATTGAGACAGCCATGTACATATCATAGCGTACATGGACGTACGCGTCAATGCGATTTTCCCCGATGGACGAACGCTGCTGAAGAACGTCGGGCCGCGGCAGAACGCGATTACGTTGACGGGGACGCGATCGAATCGGCGCGCGTTGCACCGCGGAAGCGCGCGGCCGCAAGCGGATTGCGGAGGTGGTGAGCGGCGGCAGCTACTTTTCGCGGAATTCGCTCACGCTCTATTTCGGACTTGGAAAATGGGAGAAGGCGAAGGACTGCCCAAACTCCATCCGCAATCTTGTGACACCATAGACAGAATGGCTTTTCGAGGCGTGGACTATTTCGCGATCGACTCCCTTTTCAGCGAGCAGGAGCTGATGGTGCGGCAGACGGCGCGGCGCTTCACCGATGAGCGCATTGCGCCGGCGATTCGCGATTGTTTCCGCGATGCGCGCTTTCCTTCCGAATTGATTGCGGAAATGGGCGAGCTGGGGTTTTACGGCGCCAACCTCGAAGGCTACGGCTGCGCGGGCATGAGCAACGTGGAATACGGCCTCGTCATGCAAGAGATTGAGCGCGGCGATTCGGGCTTGCGGAGCTTTGTTTCGGTGCAGGGCGCGCTGGTGATGTATCCCATCTATACATATGGATCGGACGAGCAGAAGAACCGGTGGCTGCCGCGCTTGCAGAGCGGCGAATCCATCGGCTGCTTCGGCTTGACCGAGCCGGATTTCGGCTCGAACCCCGCGGGGATGCGCGCCACGGCCACGCGTGATGGCGATGCCTGGGTGCTGAACGGCGAGAAGACCTGGATCACCAACGGCGGCGTGGCCGATATCGCGGTAGTGTGGGCGCGCAGCGATGCGGGCATCGAGGGTTTTCTGGTGGAGCGCGGTACGCCCGGCTTCACCACGTCGGACATTCACGGCAAATGGTCGATGCGCGCGTCGGTTACGTCGAGCCTTGCGTTTTCCGATTGCCGCGTGAGCGAGAGTTGCCGGCTGCCCCAGGCGAAGGGGCTGAAAGCGCCGCTGGCGTGCCTTTCGCAGGCGCGATATGGCATCGGCTGGGGCGTCGTCGGCGCCGCCATGGATTGCTACGAAACGGCGCGCGCCTATTCGGTTGTGCGCAAGCAGTTCGACGGCCGGCCCATCGCCTCGCACCAGCTGGTGCAGGAGAAGCTGGCGTGGATGATCACCGAAATCACCANNAAGAACTCATTCCTCAGATGGGACAGCTCGGCGTCTTCGGCGCCAGCCTCCAGGGCTACGGCTGCGCCGGCATGTCCAACGTCGAGTACGGCCTCGTCATGCAGGAATTCGAGCGCGGCGACTCCGGCGTGCGCAGCTTCGTCAGCGTGCAGTCCGCGCTCGTCATGTACCCCATCTACACCTTCGGCTCCGATGAACAGAAGAATTACTGGCTCCCGAAGATGGCCACCGGCGAAAAGCTCGGCTGCTTTGGTTTGACCGAGCCCGACTTCGGGTCGAATCCTGGAGGCATGCGCACCCGCGCCGACCGCAGCGGCGACGAGTACATCCTCAACGGCGAAAAGATGTGGATCACCTCCGGCTCCATTGCCGACGTCGCCGTCATCTGGGCTAAAACCTATGGCGATCCCGGCCATCAAGACGGCACCGTCCGCGGCTTCCTCGTCGAAACCAACCGCCCCGGCTTCGGCTCCTGGGATGTCCACGGCAAGTGGTCCCTGCGTGCCTCGGTCACTTCCGGCCTCTCCATGCAGGACGTCCGCATCCCGGCCACCAACCTCCTGCCCGAATCCGGCGGACTCAAGTCGCCGCTCATGTGTCTCAACCAGGCCCGCTACGGCATCGCCTGGGGTGGCATCGGCGCAGCCATGTCCTGCTATGACACGGCCCGCCAGTACTCCCTCGTCCGCAAGCAGTTCCGCGATCAGCCCATCGCCAGCCACCAGCTCGTCCAGGAGAAACTCGCCTGGATGATCACCGAAATCACCAAAGCGCAGTTGCTGGCGGTACAAGCGGGGCGGCTGAAGGACAAGGGCAAGCTGGAGCCGGCGCACATTTCCATGCTGAAGCGCAACAACGCGGCGATGGCGCTCGATTGCGCGAGGCTGAGCCGGGATTTGCTGGGGGCGAACGGAATCACGGACGAATATCCGATTATGCGTCACCTCTGCAACCTGGAAACCGTCAAGACCTATGAAGGAACGGACCATATCCACGCGCTGGTGATCGGCGAGAAGGTGACGGGCGTAGCGGCATATCGCTAGCCGGAGAATATGGCAAAGACCGAAGATAAAGGATGTGAACGGGAGGGCCGTGCACATGATGGACGTGGCGCGCGGTGGCGTGCCGGCTTGCCACTTCTGGGGACGCATGGGTTGCGCCGGCAAGGAAGATGCGTTCCCATGAGTGAAAGACGTTCGCTGGCGGGAGCGTCTCTTGCGGCAGAAACCGACGCGGCGCAAGGCCAAGAGAGCCGGCTGAAAGCCGGCTGCAGCCAGGATTGGCTGCCCCACAAAAACTAATGCTCCTATACGCACTGACAATTCTGGTGAGCGCCTTCCTGCTGTTCCAGGTGCAGCCCATCATCGCGAAAATTATTCTGCCGTGGTTCGGCGGCTCGGCGGCGGTATGGACGGTGTGTCTGCTGTTCTTCCAGTTGGCGCTGCTGGCCGGGTACTCGTATGCGCACGCGCTGATCCGCTATTGCAAGCCGCGCGCGCAGATGCTAATCCACGCCAGCCTGCTGGTATTGAGCCTGCTGGCGCTGCCTATTTATCCGGGCGCGCAGTGGAAGCCCGCGCCGCTGGCCGACCCGACATGGGGCATTGTTTCGCTGCTGGCCGCCAAGATCGGCATTCCTTACTTCCTGCTTTCCACCACCGGTCCGCTGATGCAGGCATGGTACGCGCGCAACTTCAAGGGCGCCATACCTTACCGGCTCTATGCGCTTTCGAACGCCGGTTCCATGTTCGCGCTGCTCAGCTATCCGTTCCTGTTCGAGCCGGTCTTCACCACGCATCGCCAGGCTGCCATGTGGACTATCGCTTATGGCGTGTTCATCGCCATCTGCGCCGCTACCGCGATTCGCGCCGGCCGAGCCACGGTTTTTGAGCTCGACGCGGAAACCGGGGGCGAGGCCGCTAAGCCCACGGCGGCGCATTATTGGATGTGGCTCGCGTTGCCCGCCATCGCATCCGTGCTGCTGCTGGCCATCACCAATCACCTTTCGCAGAATGTGGCCGCCATTCCTTTTCTATGGGTGCTGCCGCTGAGCATCTACCTGCTGACGTTCATCCTGTGCTTCGACGGCGGCTGGTATTGGCGCTACCCTTACCTGCGGCTGCTGGCCGTGGCGTTGGGCTGCATGGCGTATAGCATCGGCGCGGATATGCTCGGCAATATCCAGATTTGGGTGCTGGTGCCGCTCTTCTCCATGGGCCTGTTTGTCGCCTGCATGGTGTGCCACGGCGAATTGACGCGGATGAAGCCCCATCCGCGATACCTGACGCAGTTCTACCTTATGATTTCGGCGGGCGGCGCCTTGGGCGGATTGCTGGTGGGTCTGGCCGCGCCGCGTTTGCTGAAGTCGTTTTACGAATTGCCGCTGGGCATGGTGGCATGCGCGGTGCTGGTATTGATCGTCCTCAAGCAGGACCCGGAGGCGGAGTGGTTCAAGCGCTGGACCCAGCCGGGGCCGCTGGTCGCCGTGGCCATCACCGCGGCGCTGGCGGTATTTATCGGGTTACAGATTTATCACTCGGCCGAAGGCGCGCGGTTAATAGTGCGTAACTTCTATGGCGGACTGAAGGTGAAGGATTCCGGTCCGGCAACCGATCCTACCGCTACGCGCAGCCTGACGCACGGAACCATTAACCACGGCGAGCAGTTTCTCTTCCCGGAAAAGCGCGACTTAGCCACCACTTACTACGGATCGGCTACCGGCATCGGCATCGCCATCCTCGATAAGCAGAAGACCGGCGCCATCCGCGTGGGGGTGATCGGGCTGGGAACCGGAACCATCGCCTCATATGGCCGCTGGGGCGATTATTACCGCTATTACGAGATTAATCCGCTGGTGCCGTGGATAGCCACTACGCAGTTCACCTTCGTCAACGATTGCCGCGCCAAAGGCGCCAAACTCGACATAGCCATGGGCGATGCGCGGCTCTCGCTCGAGAGCGAGCTGGCGCGCCAGGGGCCGGAGAACTTCGACGTGCTGGCGGTGGACGCCTTTTCGAGCGACTCCATTCCCGTGCACCTGCTGACCACCGAGGCCATGCAACTCTATTTTCATCACTTGAAGCCGGACGGAATTCTGGCGGTACACATATCCAACCGCTACCTGGATCTGGCGCCCGTGCTGCTGGGCGAATCGAAGGCGCTGGGGAAGACGGCGCGGCTGGTGGACAACGACGACGACGATACGCTGGACGTGTTCGGCGCCACCTGGGTGCTGCTGGTTGCGCCGCCAACGCAATTCGACGGGGAAGTGATCAAGGCATCGGAGCCATTGGCATCAAAACGTACAGTTCGATTATGGACGGACGATTACAGCAACCTTTTCAGAATCGTGAAATGGAGGTAGTATAGAAGAATCCGCGTCCGTATCCCGGTTCACGTTTCGTGAATGGGATATATCTTCCTACTGTGCCAGACAGTGTTGTATGATCAATTTGGCCGAGGATCTACTATGGACGCCGCCTACACTTCACTCAAGAAAGCCGCCTTTTTCCTTGCTCTCGCGCTGCTGATTTCCGCAGCCGCGTCTGCCCAACCCGCATTTCTCCTCAACAGCGGGTCCAACACCACCAGCATCGTTTTGGTTTCCAATCAGTCGACCCCAGTGACCGTTGCGAGCACGGCAGCCAATATTACTTACACCGCGGCAACTCAATACCAGGGCGGCGATCTCCCCTGGTTGTGCATCGTAAATCCGCTCAATACGCCCTGCGACTCGGCGAGCGGCCAAATGACGCCAAATGGCTTCAGCGTCTCTATAGGCCAAAACGCCAACGCCCTCAGCATCGGGACGCACAACGCGACCATTACTCTGACAGCCACGGACGGCTCGGGCGCGACGGCCGGCACGATCAACGTGCAGTATACGACCAATTCGTTCCAGGGCGGCGGCGGCGGCGGCGGCACTCTCACGGCGACCCCCAGCGCGCCAAGCATAAGCGTGGGCTATGGCACTCAAACCACGCTCTCCTTCCAAGTCAGCACATCCGGCAGCACCTCGGTTGCCTTCAGCCTTCCGCTGGCTCAGCCGTCGGTCGCCGGGAACTGGGCGACCAATTTTGTACAGATCGCCGGAACCACGGGAGTGGTTTCCCCCGGTTTCCCGGCGACGTTTCAAGTCTCGCTGAACGGGGCGGGTCAGCAGGAGACCGTCTTGCAAACCACGCTCACCATCGCCTTTACCACCGGCACGCTGAACGTCCAAATTTCATTCGGGAATGGAGTGAACGTCAGCGGATCGTCCGGCAGCGGCACGTTGTCTCTCTCTACAAACCCGGTTTTGCTGTCCTATACCAGCAACTCGGGCATCTATCCTTCCGCGAGCGTATTACTGAGCAGCACGACCGGCGCGCCCACCTATTCCTTCAACACGCAAAGCACCGATAATTGGCTATTGATCAATGGGGAGACAATAGGCTCCGGCCTAACGTTGCCTGCCGTTCTGAGCATCACCGCCGATACGAATGTGGGGACTCTATCCCCAGGCGCATCGAGCGGCGTTGTGAATATCACCGGCAGCGATTTATCCACCATCACGCTCACGGTTACGGTCACCGTGAGCGGCACGAATTCGAGCGGGCTGACCATCTCGCCGAATCCGATCGCGATCGACGCTGCGCTGAACGGCGCATCCATGTCGCAGATCGTGACCATAACGAGCATCGTGGGCGGGTCGGTCTCCGTCGGCATCAGCGGGCAAGGCCTCAGCGTATCGCAGCCGGCCAGCTCCAGCATCAGCCCTGGCGCCTCCACCAACGTGACGGTTACCGCCACGCCTGCCGGCCTTGCGGCGCAGACCTACGTCGGCCAGCTCACCGTAAACGTCGGCGGCATACAGCAGTCGGACCAGATCAATTTCCAGGTCGGGTCGACCTCGAGCGGCGGCGGCAGCGCCTCTATCCAGGCGGCGCCCTCCGCCATGAGTTTCGCCTACGAAATCAATTCCGGCATGCAGATTAGCCAGACCCAGCAAGCTTATGTCGCTGGTTCGGGAACCTATACCGCCGTCGCCACCGTGACTAACGGCTTCAACTGGCTCTCGGTTTCCAACCCATCCGGCACTCTGCCGCAGCCGAATTTCTTCGTGACTGCGGACGCCGCCGGTTTGGCCTCGGGAACCTATACCGGCGCGGTAACGTTCACCAACACCGGCAACGGTCTGACTTCGGTAGTTAGCGTCACCCTGACGGTCACCGGCACAACGGCGATTTATTCGACTCCGGGAGATCTGGTTTTTAGCTACATCGCAGGCACCACCAGCGCCAATTCGAATAGTCTCATCACGGTCTTGGCCAGCGACAGTACTCAGGTCGCGGTGGGCGTCTCAGTCAGCAATCCCAGTTCCACCCCGTGGCTTACCTTGACTTCGAGCGCCGCCAACGTGACTGGCCTGGCGAACGAATATTCCGTCGACGTCAACGCGAATAATCTGGCCAACGGCTTATACACGGGCGCCATTACCGTCACCAGCGCGCTGGGTATCCCGTTCAATGTGCCCGTGGTTCTCTCGGTAATCGGCAGCAGCGTTTCGTCCGGGGCCGGTTCGTTGACTCTTGGCTCTTCGGCGCTGACGCTCCCGGCGCAGGTCAACGGCGGCGCGGTATCCACAACCCTGGGAGTGACCGCCAGTACCAATACGACATACACTGTCACCTCGCAAGGGTCCTACAACGGCATCACCTGGTTGAGCGTATCTCCCTCCGGGACGCTGACTACCAGTGGAAATCCGAATCTTACCGTTGTGGCGAGCCCCTTTAGTTTCCCGGCCGGGACCTATAGCGGCACAATTTCGCTGACATCGAATGGCGGCACTCAGACCGTCCAGGTAACCATGACGATAGGCAGCACGGGTGGCGCAAGCGGCAACGTCACGGTGACCGCGAATGGCGGTACGTCCGCATCGCCCACGCTGAGCTTTAGTTCTTCGACCCCGGGAGCGACGGTGACGCCGCAGTATCTTACGGTGTCGAGCGCGGCCGGGTCGAGCGGCGTAGGCTTCCAGGCGACGACTTCGACGGCCAACGGCGTAGCCTGGATCCTGGTCAATATAGGCAGCTTGGGCTACACCCCATCGGCTAGCGGAACGACGCAAGCGACCGTGAATGTCACTGTGAATACCACTGGGTTAACCACGGGGACTTATAGCGGCAGTGTGATCATTACTCCCACGGGAGGAACCTCGGTGACCGTGCCTGTCTCGCTGACGCTTGGGGCGGCTACGATCGCTGTATCCAGCACCGCCTTATCCTTCTCCTATGCGACGGGCGGCGCGACGCCCGCCGCGCAGACCGTAAACATAACGCTCTCCAATTCCAGCGTCACCGGCGCAACCTTTACGGCGGCGGAGACCAGCACCCCCTCCGGATGGCTGGCGGTCAATCCGGCAAGCGGTGCGGCCCCTGGCGCGGTGACTGTCTCCGTCACTCCAACCGGCCTGAGCGCCGGCACGTATACCGGCTCGATTACGGTATCCGGCGCCACCGGCGCCACCGGCAGCGCCACCATCAACGTGACTCTGACGGTGACAGTTCCGCTGCCCACCATCACCGCGGTCCTGAACGCGGCGAGCTTTGTGAACGAGGCGATTTCGCCCGGCGAGATCATTTCCATTTTCGGCACGAACATCGGCCCGGCGACCCCGGCAAGCCTGACGCTCGATTCCACCGGTAAGTTCGTCACTACTACTCTGGGCGGCGTGCAGGTACAGATAAACGGCCTTTCGGCGCCGCTGACCTATGTGAGTTCCACGCAGATTAACGCGGTGGTTCCGTATGAGATCGCGGGCATTCAAAGTCTTACGCTGTTTGTGAAGACTAACGTCACCGCAAGTACAGGGGGCCAGACATCCACCGGATTCGCGCTGACCGCGGCCGCGACTGCCGCGGGAATCTTTACCATTGTGAACTCGGATGGCATCACTATAAACAGCGCCGCTCATCCGGCATCAAGGGGGACCCCGGTTGTGATCTACCTGACGGGCGAAGGCCAGACCAGCCCGCAGGGCGTGGACGGCAAGGTGACGACGGCCCCGTATCCGGCCCCGCTGCTGCCGGTTGCGGTGACAATAGGCGGGCAACCGGCAACGGTCCAATTCATAGGCGAAGCGCCGGGGGTGGTTTCCGGGGTGCTGCAATTGAATGTGTTGGTTCCGACGAACTTGACCACCACGGGCCCCGTGGCCGTCAGCGTAGCGTTTGGAGGCGGCAGCAGCAGTCAGACTGGGGTTACGGTCTACATACAGTAAACCGGCCGGACGCCCGGCGGAAGGTGCGGTGCGTGCGGGATGCGCGTCGTGGCTGGTGCGACAGGCCTCCTGGCCTGCCGTTCCGGTGCGCGGGACCACACGGGCAACCCACGGGCTGGCGACCGCACGCACCGCGAATCGAAAAGGAGTCTCTTATTACTGTGGCCAAGGCCGGCGAGGGCGTCGGCCACTGCCATACGCGCTTCACTGTCACGCGCTGCGCGGCCACGCGTGGTGCATAGCCACACTGCCAGGAGCGCGGCGCGTGAGGCCTGCGACGTCATCCCGCAACTGGCCCAAGCCAGCGGGCAGTTGCGGGTCGAGTTCGAGTCCGCGGGATGGAACCCCAAGGAGGCAGGGCATGGCCCCGCCCTACTGGAGAACCGTGAGGGTCGATTCCGGCACGTAGAGGCTACCCTCGGTGACTCCTTGCGGCGCGATCCGCTGCAGGATTTGCGCCAACTCACGCCCCGCGCGGCGGCCTGTCAGCGCATCGTCAAACGCCCGTGCGATGCGCGTCGCCTGCCCGGCCGATTCGTGCGCGAATTCGATGCGGAAATGGCGGATGCCGGCGCTGCGCCAATCGTCCAGATGCATCGCGGCTTGCTGGGCTTCGGCTCCGAACACGGTGTTGCGGCAGCCGACGTCGGCCATCACGGCGTGCTCGCGGCCGGCCGCGTCGCGCAGCGCCACCCGATGCTTTTCGCACGGACGGCCACAATCGAGGTAGCTTGTGCCGGTGGAAAGGAAACGGCAGAATACGCAGTGCTCGGTGTGAAAAACCGGCAGGTGATGAAATACCACCGCTTCGACGCGGTCCGCTCCGGCGTGGCGCGCCAGATCGGCGACTTGCGCCGCATTCAAATCGTGGGTGGGCGTGAGTATCGAAAGGCCCATTTCGAGCAGCTCCGCGGCCGAAATGGCATTGGCGGCGTTCAAGCTGAAATCGCCGATCAGCGGGGCGTGCGGACGGCCGCGTAGGGCGTTCAACAACCCGGCGGACCGCACCAGAATGGGGCAGTCGCAGCTCAAGAGGAAATCGGCGATGCGCTCTTCACCGGGCTTGAGCACGCGCGGACTGGCGACGCGCGGCTGCAGGCCTGCCGCTCGGATGCGATCGAGCGATGGACGCAGCCCATAGAGATCGAGGTAATCGAGCGTGATGCTGGCGGGGCGCAGATCGATCGCGGCTTCCATTTGCTCCGGCGTGCGAACCAGCAGGTGACACTCCGCCGGTCCGCTGGGAACGGCCCGCGGAGAGCGCTGCCACTGCGCCAATGCGTCGGCCGGATCGCGCACGGCGTCCGGATCGAACACGGCGTCCGGATCGAACTCTTCGATGTGCGCCGCCGCCTGCTTTTCCTGCAGGCGTTCCACGGCTTCACGCCGCAACTGGTTCAGCAGGGAACTGGGCGCAAAGGGCGCGCCTGCGACTTCGAGCTCGATCGCGCCCAACTCGTAGGGCGTGTTGCCCAAGCGTCCGAACTGATCTTTCAGAAACGCTAGATCCAAACCGCGGCTGCGGGCTGTGGCCAGCGGCTCTGGCGACTGCACGGTGACGCTGGTGGTCACACTGGCGCCGGCTACGCGCCATTCGGCTTCGAGGGGCGAGCCCTCGCGCGCGATCGCTCGTACCGAGACAGGCTGCTTGTGGACCGGCGTGGCGGCCTCGATAAATGGGCGAACGGCTTTATCCAGATCCGGATCGTGCGTCCGCCAAACCAGATCGCCGCGGCGGATGCGGCTCGCATCGATGGCGCCGTTGCCGAATCGCAGCTCCAGCTTGCCCTCGCGTGCCGCCACTTCGAAAACACGGCCGCCTTCTTCGCGCTCCTGCGGGCTGCGCCAATCGGCGGCGTCGAACACCACGCCATCGCCCGGCTTGAGCGGCGCCAGGCGGTTCGCCGCGGCGGGGTCGATCGCGATGCCGCCATCGAAAATGCGCGTCACCCGGCCCATCAGGACCCCGCGATGCCGCGGCGCGCGGCCATTCACCACTGTCTGATGATTGGTCCCGGAAATGAAATGCGGCCCGAGCCCGCGCGAATAGACCTGCTCCAGTTGCAGCTCCGTGGCGGGGTCCACCGGCCGCGCAGTTCCCGGCCCGGCTCTTGCCGCCCAAGCCTCGTCAACCGCTTGCCTGTACGCCCGCGTGGTCAATGCGACGTAATCGGAATCCTTGTAGCGGCCTTCGATTTTGAGCGCCGAAATGCCGATCCGCACAATCTCGGGGATCTGGCGCAGCGCATACAGATCGCCCGGCGAAAGCAGGTAGCGCGCGTCGGCCAGCGGCTGGTGTTTGCCATCCACCATCAGGTCGTAGGGCAGGCGGCAAGCTTGCGCGCACTGTCCGCGGTTGGCGCTGCGCCCGCCCCACGCTTCCGAAGAGAAGCACTGGCCGGAATAGGAGACGCAGAGCGCGCCGTGGACGAACATCTCCAGCTCGCAATCGACGGCCGCGCGAATTGCGCGGACATCGTTGAGCGAAAGCTCGCGCGCCATCACCACGCGGCTCACGCCCAGGCTTTGCGCGAAGCGGACGCCATCGGCGCTAGTGATGCTCATCTGCGTGCTGCCATGGATGTTCAGACGGGGCGCGATCTGCCGGGCGAGTTTCACCACGGCCCAATCCTGCACGATGATGGAATCCGCGCCGGCCTGGGCGATGGACGCGAGCGCGTGCGCCGCCTCGTCGAGCTCATTGTCGAAGACCAGCGTATTGAAGGTGACGTAGCCCTTGACGCCGCGGCGATGCAGGGTGCGCATCACTTCCGGCAGCTCTTCCGGATCGAAGCCCACCTTGGCGCGCGCGGTGAAATGTTTGAGCCCGAAGTAGACCGCGTCGGCGCCGGCTTCAATGGCCGCGCGTAATTGGGGCCAGTAGCCGGCGGGGCTCATGATTTCGGGCTTGCGCACGATTTTAGGGTAACAGAGGGACGGTTCGGCGGGATGTGCAGACAGTAGGATTACCGGTTATATTTGGCTGGATGAACCTCATACTACATCCGGCGGAAACGATGCCTGGAGAAGACGATTTTCATGGCGCCAGCCGCCAGCCTGTAGCCGCATTCCGCAAGTATCTAAAGGATCCTGTCCAGGAGCGGACTCTAACCTCCACGTTTGCGAACGGAATTCTATATGCACGCGGCGCAACTAAAGCACTCAATAATTCTAATCACACGAAGTGGCAGAGGATCGAGCCTGGCGATCTCGCTCTGTTCTTTAGAAACAAGCTTCTTATCGGCAGTGGAGAAGTCGTACTAAACATTAAGTCAGCGGAGTTGTCCGACGATCTGGGTCGGGGTGTCGAGCCAGGGAGCAACCTGCCGTACGAGTTGATCTATGTTGTGAAAAACATAAAGCCATGGAATATCGATCGGAAGGATTTATACGTCAAGATTGGCTACAACAATCCGAATCAGCTCGCATTTCAGGTCATACAGGGAGGCAAAGCGGCTGACGTAGCAGAATGGCTCGAGGAACAATCGGAGATCACGCGAACCCAACTCGAAGATATTGTGGAGAAGCTCCGCGACCTAGAAGAGACGGACGAGTTGCGGTTGCGATTGGCACGCAAGGAGCAGGCTTATTGGAGGCAAATGCTCTTCAAGGGTTCGCAAATTGGTCAGTGTGCAATCTGCAATGAGCACTATCCGGTAGATCTCTTAGTGGCCGCCCATATCAAGAAGCGGTCTGCCTGTGATCGCGAGGAGCGGCTCGATCCGAACAACGTACTCCCAATGTGTCTATTCGGCTGCGACGCTCTGTTTGAGCGAGGCTATGTGTTCGTTGATAAGTTTGGCCGAGTAAGACTCGGTCGGTCGTCAACATTCTCAAGCACACTGAGAAATCGGCTCACCAAGCTCGACCGATTCGTGTCCTGCTGGTCCGATAAGAATTCATGGTATTTTGCTGAGCATGCTGAAAACACTGGAAATCCGACTGACTGATGTCCGATTTAGAAAGCAAATGTTCCAAACATTTGATCGAGATGCAGGATAAAATAATGCAGGATAGGGGCAATGGAGAAGTCCGCAATCATCGCGAAACTCCGTGAGCATGAGCCAGAGCTTAAGGCCGCGGGAATCGTGCGCCTGTCCTTGTTCGGTTCGGTCGCGCGGGGCGACCAGACGCCGCAATCGGACGTCGATCTGATGGCTGATTTTGACAAAACTAAACGCTATACGTTGCTTACAATGGGAAGGCTGGAGAACCGCCTTGCCGATTTGCTTGGAACGAAGGTCGATCTTTCGTCGCCGGATTGGATGAAGGATTCGGTAAGGAAGCAGGCGCTCCGGGAGGCAGTCGTTGCCTTTTAGAGACTCCGAAACGCACCTCCGTGACATTTTGGAGAGCATCGGTTATATCGAGGAGTTCGTTGACGGCATCGACTTGGATGCGTACCGGCGGGACGAGAAGACGAAATCGGCGGTCGAGCGTAAGATACAGATATTGACCGAGGCGGTCATACGGCTGGAGGCGGAAGGTCTGGAAGCATACTCTGGGATCGATTGGCAAGCATACCGCGGCCTCGGAAATTTCCTGCGGCATTCCTACCACCGGCTCGATGACGAAATAGTATGGAACACAATACGAGGAAGACCTGCCAATACTCAGGGGTATCGTCGAAAGGGCTCTGCGACAACCGGGCCTGAAACGCCCCGATGACAAACTGGTTTAGCATAGCCCTCCGTACTCCCAGAAGCTCGATCCCCGCCCGGTTTGCTACCCGATGCCGCCGATCAACCTGGCCACTCCGAATCTACCAATTTGCCAGTGCGCCAAATTGCTGCAAAACCGAGTGCGTCAAAATGAGCGGCATTGCGGTAAAATCCAAGTTCCTATGGCAAAACTAGGCTTCCTTGGACTCGGGGCGATGGGCTATCCCATGGCTCGCAACCTGCTTCGCGCCGGACATCAAGTGGCGCTCTGGACGAACAGCGGTGAAAAGGCGCGCCAGCTCGCGGCCGAAGAGAACGGCCAGGCGTACGGCACGCCCGCCGAGGCTGCGGCCAACGCCGATTGCATCTTCCTGTGCGTGGGCGATACCGCCATGTCCCAGCAAGTGATCATCGGCGAAAACGGCATAATGCACGGCGCCAAGCCCGGAACCGTGGTGGCCGATTGCAGCACCATCAGCCCCAGCGAAAGCCGCAAAATCGGCGAAGCGCTGAAAGCCAAGGGCGTCGAGTTCCTCGATGCGCCTTGTACCGGCTCCACTCCCGGCGCCACCGGCGGCACCCTCACCTTTATGGTGGGCGGCGATGAGGCGGTCTTCGAGAAGATCAAGCCTTACCTGGAACCGATGGGCAAACGCCTCTACTACTGCGGCGGCCCCGGCCAGGGCCTCCAAGCCAAGTTGACCCAGAACCTCATTCTGGCCAATATCTGCATGGCCTTCAATGAGGGAATGGTATTGGCCGTGAAGGGCGGGGTGGACCCTAAGCTCATGTTGGACATCCTCGACAATAGCGCCGCCAAGTCCGGGTTGATCTCCTATAAGGCCCCTTTCGTCCTCCGCCGCGACTTTACCCCGAATTTCGCCATGAAGTGGATGGATAAAGACATTTGCCTCATGCTCGACGCCGGAAAAGAGCTGGGAGTACCCTTACTCTTGACCAGCCTAACCCATCAACTCTTCCAAGCGGCCATCGCCGCAGGTCATGGCGACGAGGACTTTTGCTCTAGTATCAATATGTTAGAAGAGCTAACGCGTGTAAAAGTACAATCCCAATAAAAAGATACAGATTTTTGTTGATTCCAAAATCAGAATCTACTATTATTGGAATTAAGCCGGGGAGGCAACTCCCACCAAAGCGAGACTAACCTCTAAAAAAAGACCCCTGAAGCAATCCTCCCCGGCGCCCGAAAGGGTTTGGGTCTCGCAAACCGAAAGTTCCTCTAAGGAACGCCAGGCTCTCCAAAACATCAATCTCCTCCCAAATTGCAAGCTCTCGAAGAACCAAAAGCTCCTGTAAAACGTCAAGAGTTGTACTCGGCACTGCGTGATACCATGGCAGATACGACAGCAGATCCGACTCTTACTGGCGCCGCTCGAATGAAAACGCTCACCATCCTGGGTTCGACAGGCTCCATCGGGACCAATACTCTGGACGTCGTCCGCCGCAGCCGCCACCTGTACCAAGTGTATGCGTTGGCGGCAGGCAGGAATGTCGAAGCGCTGGCATCCCAAATTACGGAGTTCCGGCCCAAAGTCGCCGTGGCAGGGTCGCCCGCCGCTCTGGATCGTCTCATCGAGCTCCTGAGCGATACCAGTCTTCCTCGCAGCGAGTGGCCGGAGCTATTGACCGGCGCAGCCGCGCTAGTCGAGATTGCCACCGCGCCGGAAGTGGATACGGTGGTTTCCGCCATTGTTGGGGTCGCGGGCCTGGCAGCGACTTACGAAGCGGTGTGCTGTGGCAAGCGCGTGGGGCTCGCCAACAAAGAGGTGCTGGTTTCCGGCGGGCAACTGGTGATGGATGCGGTGCGCCGGCACGGGGCGGAGCTGCTGCCCATCGACAGCGAACACAACGGCGCCCATCAATGCCTGCGCGCGGGCAACCGCAACCAAGTTTCGAAACTCATCCTGACAGCGTCCGGCGGCCCGTTCCGCAACACGCCTCGGGAAGCCTTGGCCCACGTGACGCCGCAGCAGGCGCTCAATCATCCCACGTGGCGGATGGGCAACCGCATCACCATCGATTCCGCAACCCTGATGAACAAGGGCTTTGAAGTGATCGAAGCCTGCTGGCTCTTCGATTTCGCCCCTTCGCAGGTGGACGTAGTGATTCATCCGCAATCGAGCGTGCATGCGATGATCGAGTACAGCGATGGCAGCGTACTTGCGCAGATAGCGGCGACCGATATGCGCATGCCCATCCAATACGCGCTCACCTATCCCGAGCGTTTTGAAGCGCCGGTTCCGAAGATCGATTGGGGCCAGGCGCGGCAATGGGAGTTCATGCCCCCGGATTTCGCCAAATTTCCTCTTTTGAAGCTGGCGTATCATTGTATGGAGGCGGGCGGTTCCGCTACGTGTACGCTGAATGCGGCCGATGAGATTGCCGTAGAAGCCTTTCTTGAAGGAAGAATTCCCTTTCCCACGATCTGGGAGGTGGTCCAGGAGACGCTTTCCCGGATGCCGGTGCGCCATCCCGCAACGGTGGGCGAGATTCTGGAAATCGATCGCGAATCGCGGTCGCTGGCGCGCGAGCTGGTAATGGCGCGAGCGGCCAGCGCGGTGACAGCTTAGAGTCGATATGCTTGAAATCGCACAAAATATTCTGTGGCTGCTGATCTTGATCGGCGTCATGATCATGATCCACGAGCTGGGCCATTTCTGGGCAGCCCGTTACTTCAACGTCAAGGTGGAAACCTTCAGCCTGGGCTTTGGTCCGCGCCTGTTCGGTTTCCGCCGTGGCGAAACCGACTATCGCGTGTCGCTAATCCTGTTCGGCGGATATGTCAAGATGGCGGGCGAGCAGACGGCGGAGTTCGGGGCGGATAACTCCGGCAACGCAGGCAACAACGCAGGCAACAACGCAGGCGGCAGCGCAGGCAACAACGCCGCCAGCTTAGCTTCGGCGAACCGGGGCGTCGGGATGGAAATGGCTTTGAGCGGGGCCGATCCGCGGACGCTCTTGGCCAAGCCGCGTTGGCAGCGTCTCATCATCGCTTTCGCCGGGCCGTTCATGAATCTGCTGCTCGCCGTCGGCTTGCTCACCGGGCTCTACATGGTGAAGTACCCGAAGCTATCCGATGCCGACATGGAAGTGGTGATCGGCCATGTGCTTCAGGGCTCCGCCGCGGCCAAAGCCGGCATTCAGGATGGCGACCGCATCGTTAACCTGAACGGCAAGTCAAACCCCAATTGGGAAGATGTGGGCATGAAGGAGATCGAAAGCGCCGGCCGCCCGATGTTTATCACCGTCGACCGCGCAGGCCGTCGCATCAATACGATAGTAACGCCGGTTTTGAGCGAGTCCACAGGCGTAGGCTACGCCGGCTGGGACGAGCGCGGCGAAGTTGAAGTGGCCGAGGTGAATCCCGATTTTCCGGCGGCTAAAGCGGGCTTGCAAAAGGGCGACATAGTGGTCGCGCTGAACGGCCAGCCTATCCACTCGACGGCCCGTTTCCATGAAGTCACCAAGAACAGCGGCGGCAAGCCAGTGATAGTCGAGTACCAGCGTAACGGCGAGACGCATACGGTCGCCATCCAGCCGGTCTATGCCAAGGTTGAGGGTCTCACGCAATGGCGGATTGGCGTGAGTAGTCAAACGAAACTGAAGATCATCAATACCAGGCTTTCATTTCCGGATGCGCTGGCCGAGTCGATCGGTCAGAACGCCAAGGGCGCTCTGTTCTTTGTGCATGTGCTCGAAGGCATGGTGGAGCGGCGCATGTCCACCAAGAATCTCACGGGACCGATCGGCCTTGCCGCGATTGCGGGCCAGGAGGCGCGTCTGGGGCCCATGGAATACCTTTCTTTGATGTCGATGCTAAGCCTGCAACTCGCCGTCTTGAACCTGATGCCGATCCCCATCCTCGACGGCGCGACCATTCTGATGCTGCTGATCGAGATCGTGATGCGCCGCGATCTCAGCCTCAATGTGAAGGAAGCCATGTTTAAGGCGGGTTTCGTCTTCATTTTGATGTTGGTGGCATTTGTCATATATAACGATCTGGCGAAAATGATGCCGCAGGGGTAGTGGCATGGACGACAGCACACTCTACGATTTGTTTGGTTCTCTCTCGCGGGAGATCGGCGCGCTGAGGACGGAGACCAGGGATGGCTTCCGGCGCGTCGAAGCCCGCCTTGACCGCCATGGCGGCATCATCAACGGCGGGGCTCGTCAGGTCGCACGGCTGATAACCTGGTCCGAAGAAATGGACGCCATGCTGTCGGAGCGTGACGGGCGCATAGAGGAGTTGACGCGGCGGATCGAAAAGCTGGAAGGCAACAAGCCTGGTATGAACGGCTCCTAGTCCGTTGGCCCCCGGCCGCGAAGTAAAAAGAAAGCGGAATCTCACCCTCGTGGCCATTCATCTGCTAAGCTGATCCTCGCATGCACTGTAGTTGCATCCGCCAAACCGCGCTGCCGAATACATCAAGGCTCATGGCGGATGTGCTGTATCATCCCGACCGCACTGCGGCATTCTACCGGCATCCGCTCCGCGACTTAGCGGCGTTTCAAGATGCCGCGGCGGAAATCCACTTTCCCGATGACAGCCGTGCGGCGCTGATTGCGGCGCTGCAAGTTCAGAATGCGCCCGGGAATTCGCTGGAGCGCCTGGCGCAACCCGGCACGGTCGCCGTCATGACGGGCCAGCAGGTTGGCCTCTTTTCGGGACCCGCATACACCATTTACAAGGCGCTGCATGCGGCGCGTTTGGCGGAGTGGCTGACTGAGAACGGAGTTTCCGCGGTTCCCGTTTTCTGGCTGGCCACCGAAGATCACGATTTCGCCGAGGTGGACCACGTCTGGGTGTTCGATGCGGCCCACCGCCCCATAAAACTCGCGGTGGAGCGCTCCAACGGCGCGCGGCCCGTGGGTGAGGTCGAGCTCGCAGCGGTTCCCATAAGTCAGCTACGCGAGGCCTTGCGCGATCTGCCGTATGCGGACGAGGTTGCGGCCTTGGTGGAAGAAGCCTACCGCCCCGGCCAAACCATGGGAGGGGCGTTCGGCGCGCTGCTGCGAAAGCTGTTGGCGCGTTTCGGCATTCTGTACGTGGACCCGATGCTGCCCGAGTTCCGCCAGCTTGCCGCGCCTACTCTGCGCGCGGCGGTAGAGGCGGCGCCCGAGCTCACGGCCGGCATCCTCGATCGCAACCGCGAGCTGGCCGCGGCCGGATATCACGAGCAGGTGCACGTGGAAGAGCAGACTTCTCTCTTCTTCCTGCTGGAGAACGGCAAGCGCCTCACGCTGCGCCGCAACGGCCGCGACTTCACCGCCAATGGCCGCCGCTTCTCCACTGAAGAGCTATCTGCGCGCGCCGCCGATCTTTCGCCCAACGCGCTGCTCCGGCCGGTAGTGCAGGACGGCATGATGCCCACGGTTGCGTATATCGGCGGCCCGGCGGAAACGGCATATCTGGCCCAATCCGAGGCCATCTACCGGACCATTTTGGGACGCATGCCCGTCGCCGTGCCCCGCGCGGGCTTCACCATTCTCGATGAGCGCAGCGCCAGGCGGATGGAGCGCTACGGTGTTTCGCTGCCCGATTTCTTTCAGGGCGAAGAGGCGTTGCGCGAGCGCATCGCGCGGAAACTGACTCCGCCGGCGCTTTCCGCCACCATCCGCGAAGCCACCGGCACAGTGGAATCCGCCATCGCGCGCTTGCGCCGCGAGCTGGAACATTTCGACCCCACGCTGGTCAAAGCGCTCGGCAACAGCGAGCGCAAAATCCGCCACCAGTTCAGCCGCATCGAAGGCAAGGCTGGACGCGAAACCATGCGCCGCGACCAGCGCGCCGTTCATGACGCGGCATCTCTCTATGGTCTTATCTATCCCGAGCGCCATCTGCAAGAGCGGCTCTATTCCATTCTGCCGTTGCTGGCCAAGCATGGCTTCGAGCTCATCGAACACCTATATGGAACCATTGAGCTCGACTGCGCCGATCACCGGTTGATGGTAGCGTGATGGGTCAAGTTTCCATTTCAACGCGGAGGCGCGGAGAGCGCGGAGCCCTCGCGGAGAGCACTTTGAGTTCGGCGATTTGGAACGGACGCAATTATCCCGGCTGGCCCCGCGAACGATCGGGACCTCCGAGCAGGCGGAGACCGCTCAAGAACCAAGTGGATTCTCCGCGCGAGCTCCGCGAACTCCGTGCCTCCGCGTTGAACTTGCCCTGCCGGTCCCAGTCGGCGCGTTGAAGCCCCAACTATGAGCCAGGAACAGGCGCGCATCGAGGATTCGCGGCTGCGCCGCGCCCATTGGAACCGTTGGGGCCCTTATCTTGCCGAGCGCGCATGGGGTACGGTGCGCGAAGATTATAGCCCCGACGGCAAGGCGTGGGAGTATTTCACCTTCGAGCAAGCCGGCGCGCGCGCCTACCGCTGGAACGAAGACGGTTTGGCGGGGATCTGCGACCGCCACCAACGCATCTGTTTCGCCATTGCGCTGTGGAACGGCCGCGACGCCATCCTCAAAGAGCGCCTTTTCGGATTGAACGGCGACGAAGGCAACCACGGGGAAGACGTCAAGGAGCAGTATTTCTATCTCGAGAACACGCCCACGCACTCCTACATGAAGTGCCTGTACAAATACCCACAGGCCGAATTCCCGTACCGCGCGCTGCTCGATGAAAACCGCCGCCGCACGCGCCACGATCCGGAGTATGAGCTGCTCGATACCGGCGTGTTCGCGGACAGCCGGTACTTTGACGTGGAGACGCAATACGCGAAGGCGTCTCCGGACGACATTCTGATCCGCATTACCGTGTCCAACCGGGGGCCGGACGCGGCGACGCTCCACGCGCTGCCTACCGTTTGGTTCCGCAACCGGTGGTCGTGGGGCTATCACCAGGAGCGCGCATCGCTCCGTCAAGCCGCACCCGGGGGCGGGTTGCCCGATGGCGTCGCGGCCATGGAGCTCGACGAGCCGTATTATGGACGCCGGTATCTCTATTGCAACGGCCTTGATCGCAACGGCGTTAATTCCAACGGCGCGCCGGAATTGCTCTTCACCGAAAACGAAAACGACTGCCAGGCGCTGTGGTGCATTCCGAATGTGTCGAAGTACGTGAAATCGGGCATCGGGCGGTATGTCGTCAATGGCGACCATGCCGCTGTCAACCCCGAGAAGCGCGGAACCAAGGCGGCCGCGCACTACCCGCTGGCGCTCGATCCCGGCGCCTCGGCGGTGCTGGAGCTGCGCCTCAGCGACGTGGCGCAAAACGATCCGTTCGGCGCGGCATTCGCGCAGACTTTCGCCGATCGCATCCGCGAGACCGATGAATTCTATGCATCGGTGACGCCGTGCCACCTTTCGAGCGGCGCCTGCGGCGTTATGCGCCAGGCCTTCGCAGGCCTGCTGTGGTCTAAGCAGTTCTATCACTACGTGGTGCGCGACTGGCTGAACGGCGACCCCGCTACTCCGGCTCCGCCGGCCGTGCGCAAGCTCGGCCGCAACCACGAGTGGATGCACCTGTTCAACGCGGACGTGATTTCGATGCCGGATAAGTGGGAATACCCGTGGTACGCCGCGTGGGACCTGGGCTTCCACTGCGTGCCGCTGGCGCTGATCGATTCCGAATTCGCCAAGGAGCAGCTCGTGCTCATGCTGCGCGAGTGGTATCTGCACCCCAACGGGCAGATGCCCGCCTACGAGTGGAACTTCAGCGACGTGAATCCGCCCGTGCATGCGTGGGCGGCATGGCGCGTCTACAAGATTGAAGCCAAGCGCAGCGGCGAGCCCGACCGCAAGTTCCTGGAGCGCATCTTCCACAAGCTGCTGCTGAATTTCACATGGTGGGTGAACCGCAAAGACGCGGAGGGCAAGAACGTCTTTCAAGGCGGATTTCTGGGGCTCGACAACATCGGCGTCTTCAACCGCAGCGAGCCGCTTCCGGGCGGCGGTTTTGTCGAACAAGCCGACGGCACGGGCTGGATGGCGATGTATAGCCTGAACCTGATGGCCATCGCGCTGGAACTGGCGTGCGAAGACCCGGCGTACGAAGATGTGGCCAGCAAGTTTTGGGAGCACTTTCTCTACATCGCCGCCGCCATCAACAATCTGGGCGGCGGCAACGGGATGTGGAACGATGCCGACGGCTTCTACTATGACGTTCTGCACCTGCCGGACGGGAGTTCGGAGCCGCTCAAGGTGCGCTCGATGGTGGGCCTGATTCCGCTCTTCGCGGTGGAGACGCTGGAGCCGAGCCTGGTGGATCGGTTCCCCGGCTTCAAGCGCCGCATGGAGTGGTTCATCAAGAACCGCCCCGACCTGACGCACAACGTGGCGTCGATGGCGGTTCCCGGCGAAGGCGATCGCAAGCTGCTCTCGATGGTGGACCCCGGCCAGCTCCGCCGCATCCTGACGCGCATGCTCGACGAAGACGAGTTTCTATCGCCCTTCGGAATCCGCAGCCTTTCGCGCGCGCATCGCGACCATCCGTATGTCTTCGGGGGCGATGGCGCGGAACACACGGTGGACTATGAGCCCGGCGAATCCAGCACCGCGCTCTTCGGCGGCAATTCGAACTGGCGGGGGCCGGTATGGTTCCCTATGAACTACCTGCTGATCGAATCGCTGCAGAGGTTCCACCACTATCTGGGCGAGGATTACAAAGTGGAATGCCCCACGCGGTCCGGCCAGATGATGACGCTATGGCAGGTGGCCGCCGAGATCTCGCGGCGCCTCTCGCGGCTGTTTCTGCAGGATGACGCCGGGCGCAGGCCCGTCAACGGCGGCAATGCGCTATTCCAGAGCGACCCGCATTGGCGCGACTTGATCCTCTTTCATGAGTATTTCCACGCCGAGACCGGACAGGGATTAGGCGCCAGCCATCAGACCGGGTGGACGGGATTGGTGGCGAAACTGCTGCAGCAGAGTGGGGAATAGACGTTCCGGCGGCAAACTGGCGAAGTTCACGGCCACCGCGGGGATCGCTTGCCAGGTTCGTGGGGCAGGTTGTTTGTGAATCCGCCTGCCGGCCTTGACGCGCCCCTTCGAGTAAGGCAACGCAGGCTCTGAGATTCTCTACATTTATCGACGCAGGACAGGTCCTTCAGCGATGCCGGGATGGCAGCGGATAACTCCGGCAGGCGGTGCTCCAATGTCTCACTTGAATCCCACCGAAGCATTGCGCTATGAATAACAGGATATGAAGCTGCCACTGGTTCTACTCTGCGCCGCCTGGATTCCGGCCAGCTTGATTCCGGCCAACATGATTCTCACCAATGTGGCGCAGGCGCAATCTTGGATTCCTGAGACCAGCGGCACAACCGCTTCGCTCCGCGGCGTCAGCGTCGTGAATCCTCAAGTAGTTTGGGCAAGCGGCACGGCCGGTACATATCTAATAACCCGCGATGGCGGCGCAACCTGGCGCGCGGCGCAGGTTCCAGGCGCGGAAAAGCTCGACTTCCGCGCCGTGTGGGCCTTCGACGATGGCGCCGCCTTCTTGCTCAGCATCGGGACCGGCGATCAATCCCGCATCTATAAGACCACCGATTCCGGCGCCCATTGGACCCTGCTTTTCACCAATCCCGATGCCAAAGGCTTCTTCGACGGCATTGCCTTCTGGGATCGCGATCACGGAATTGTCGCGGGAGACGCAGTGGACGGCCACACCGTAATCTTCACCACCGACGATGCCGGCGCGCACTGGCAGCGCCGGCAAACCGCGCCGGCGGCCGGAAGCGAAGGAGCGTTCGCCGCCAGCAACACCAGCCTGGCGCTCGCGGGCAAGCATGAAGTCTGGCTCGGAACAAGCGCTGCGCACGTGCTTCACTCGCAAGACAACGGCCGCACGTGGACCGCCGCTGCCACGCCCATTCGCAACGATGGCGCCGGCGCAGGGGTTTTCTCGGTGGCTTTCGCCGATCCATTGCACGGCATCGCCGTCGGCGGCGATTACTCCAAGGCCGCGGACCCGCAAAAGAATATCGCCGTGACCATGGATGGCGGCCGAACCTGGACCGCGCCTGACGGGCAGTCTCCCGCCGGATTCCGCTCGGCGGTCGCTTATGTACCGGATAGGAAAATCTGGATCGCCACCGGCACCTCGGGCTCCGACATCTCGCTCGACAATGGCGCCACGTGGAAACAGTTCGACGCTACCGGTTACAATGCGATCGGTTTCGTTTCTAGCGCGGCGGGTTGGGCGGTGGGTCCGCGGGGTAGAGTCGCGGCGTTTCAGCTGCGGTAGAAGGCAGGACAGACGATCGCCTTTTGTCGCCGGTTAATCCTCTGGTTTGGCGAAGATAACAGACCACGAAAGACGATGGTCTGTCCTACCCCCTTAGTGCCATTTCGACGTCGCGCGGGAGGCCGAAGCGCGTTCACACGAGCGACAGACGGTCCCTTCGGGAGCGTCTCTTGCGGCAAAAACCGTGGACGAAGAGTCCGTCGGCACCAAAAAGACGGGCCGATTAACAATCGGCCGCAGGTTGCCAGCCTGCCCCACAAGTGCTTCAGAATCAATGCCAGGGTGGAGGGTTTCTGGAGAGTGTGAACGCTGCAAGCAGGAGTGCGTAAGCAGGAGTGCGTGCGCCACGACGCCATCTAATCCAAAGGCGCAAAATAGCCCGGCCGCCAATAGGCCTTTAGCGGCGGCAGCCCGTGCGGGGGAATCACTTTTACCATTACGTGATGATACTTGCCGTCGCGCTGTTGCGCCGTGGGCGAGAACCCCAGCACGTAGCGGTTGCGCAGCTCGATTCCAATCTTGGCGGCGATGTCCGCCATCTCCGCCGGATCGTCCACGTCGAACTCCCGCCCGCCCGTCTGCTCGGCCAAATCCCGCAGCAACACCGGCCCATTCATCTCTTCGGGAGACCGGTCGCGCGAGCCGTACGATTCGAAGATCCCAATGGTGTAAATCAGGGCATCGCTCTCCCGCACCAGATTCCTGACTTCGCTTTCGGTGTAGCGGCTGGAATTATCCCCGCCGTCGGAAATAATCAACAGGGCCTTGCGGCTCTTGGCAGACTTTTTCATCTCGTGCAGCGCCAGAAAAATCGCGTCCAGCAACGCCGTGCGGCCCTTCGACTCGGCGAAGGTCAGCTGGTTCTGAATCTCGCCCGTATCTTGCGTCAACGGAACCACCAGCTTGGGCTGGTCGTTGAACTCCACCAGAAAAAAATCGTCTTCCGGATTCGCCGTCTTGAAAAACGCGGCGGCCGCCATACGGGAGCGCCGCAGCTTGTTTCCCATACTGCCGCTGATGTCGAAGACGAGCCCCACATCTACGGGCTCGTCGTCCATGGCGAAGTGCGTGACCGTCTGCTCCACCTTGTCGTCGAATACTTTGAAGTGCTCCTTTTCGAGTCCGGTCACCGGACGGTTCATGGGATCGCATACGGATACCGGAACCAGCACCAGATTGGCATCCACGCGCAGGCGGGCGTCGGCCGCGCGGCGTTGCGAAGCCTGCGATTTGGCGCGCGGGGCGACTTCGGCCTGAGGCGCTTGCCCACGCAACCCGAGCATGGCAAGCACGCCGAGAACCGACAGTAACCCGAAAGTCCGGCGCCAACCGCTCATTGCACCCCTATGACAGTATTCTACAGCCGCGCGTCAAGATCCGCGCCCGATCAAAGTAAGTTCCGGCACGGGACTTTCTTGCGGGGCCGACGCGTTTGCGGGGTCTTGGGCAGCGCCCGGTCTGGCAGGAGGGCGCTCAAGAGATGCGGGCTGGCGAAGTTGGTGGCGTCGATGGCGAACACCTGGCCGACGAGCACTAAGCCTTCTTTCCTCCGCAAATGGCAACTGGCCTGTCCACGGTCTGAATGTCTCTTCGCCGGACTGTTCGCACCACGGCTCATCGTCGTCGTAATTGTGAACGCCGACCATACCGGTTAGCGCTCAAAATCGGCAGAAGTCAGAGTGGCTACCTGCTTCATTTCCGGCGTGGCATTTTGACCTCCCGTGTTTCGAGCTCTTTGATAGTCAACATTTGGAATTACTCTTCGATCGACTGGAGAATTGCTTGCGTAAAGTAAACGTTGCGCGCCGCCAACTTAGCAACTCGACTTGGACCGCGAGCGCCGGCTGATGTCGCGCGGGCGGGTGGGCAAAAAGGTAGCGACGCTCGGCGCGGCATCGCATCTTCGTGGCTTTCCGGAGGCTATGGTTGCGGGGCGGGCCATTCTGCACCCGAGCGCTCGGAGCGGCTCGGGACTCGGCAGGCCATGGGCCCGCCCCACTTCACTTACTCGTCGCGCAACGCCAGGGCTGGATCGATCCTGGTGGCGCGGCGCGCGGGTATCCAGCAGGCGAGAATCGCGGCAACGGCTAGAATGGCGGGAACTATTACGAATGTCTCCGCATCCCGCGCACTTACCATCAGCAACATGCTCTCCAGCCAGCGGGAAACCACCAGGGACACAATAGCGCCGGCGGTAATGCCGAGTACCACCAGGCGCACGCCTTCCCGCAGGATCATGTTCCGAAGGCCGGACGGCGTCGCGCCCAGCGCCATGCGGACTCCTAATTCGCGGGCTCGCATCCTCACCGAGTAAGAGACAACGCCATAGATCCCAATAGTCGCGAGCAGCAGGGCCAGTCCGCCGAAAACGCATAGCAGCGTGGCGGAGAGACTCTGCGCCCAAAGGGTTTTCTGAATGGTGGTGCGGACTGTCTCGGGGTCGAGGAACAGGTTGGGGTCGATGGTTTGCGCTTCGCGGCGGACGTTGGCTAATACCGTGGCGGTGTCGCGGGCAGCGCGAACGTAGAGGACGGAGTACGCAAAGTAATATTGCGGCACTGCCAGGTAAATCATGGCTTGGGGCAGCTCGCCAATCACTTGATAATTGGCGTTTCGAACCACTCCCACCACTTGCACCGGCAGGTTTTCTCCGGCGAACTCGATCACCTGGCCGATGGCTTCCTGGCCGGGCCAGAAATGGGCGGCGGCGGCTTCATTCACAATCGCCACTTTGGGGCTGGTCTTCGCATCCTGCATGTTGAAGTCGCGGCCGTGCATAACGGGTATCCGGATTGCCTGAAAATATCCGGGCCAGGTTACGCTGGTCAAAGTAAGCCGGCCCACACCGCTCGACGTATTGTCCTGACCCTCGAGCAGCACGGTGCGGGAGCCGGTGATGGTGAATGGCGGATCCTTGGAGAGACTTACGGCTTCGACGCCGGGGACGGCGGCGGCGCGCTCCAGAATGCGCCGCTGGTAATCGCGTCCGCGGGCTTCGTTGTATCCCTGGTTGGCCACATTGAAAGTGATAATTCCCAGGTGAGCGGCGTCGAATCCCGGGTCAACCTGATTCGCATTGATCACGCTGCGGACAAACAGGCCGGCGCCGATCAGAGCGATCAAGGAGAATGCCAACTGGCTCATAACCAGGATGGAGCGCGGTCCCCACTTGCCGCCGGCGGAAGATGGCTGGCTGCTGCGCTCTTTCAGATCTGTGGCCAGGTCGGCGCGGGTGGCCCGGAAGGCGGGAATGAGTCCGAAGAGAATGCCGGTCAGCAGCGCAATACCGAAGGTATAGCCGAGGACGCGCGGGTCCAAATCGAATCGAAAGGTGGCGTATTTAAATGCCGGCGGGCGCATGGACCACAAAACCGATCCGGCGCCCTGCGCCAGCAAAAGGCCGAGCGCTCCGCCGCCCACCGAAAGAAGCACGCTTTCGACCAGAAGTTGGCGGATAAGCTGCCAGCGGCTGGCGCCCAGGGCGAGACGAACCGTGATTTCTTTAGTGCGCACCGCCGCGCGAACCAATTGGAGACTGGCTACATTGGCGCACGCGATCAGCAGCACCAGACCGGAGATGGCAAGAAGAATGGAACCGGTGCGGTTGTAAACGTCGCGATCCTTGTGGCTCAGAGCGGCTTCGGAAATTGGCGCGAGCTTTACGCTGCGGCCGCCGTTCTCACGAGGATATTGGCGCGCCAATTCGGCGGCGAGGCTCTGCATCGCGCCTTCGGCTTGAGGCATGCCCACGCTGGGTTTGAGGCGGCCCACCACGGAAAACACCGACGCCCGGCGCTGATTGACCCACGGGACGGAGGGGAAGACCTGCGGGTACATCATCATGGGTACCCACAAATCGGCGCCATAGAGTTGGTTGATGCCCTGGAAGCCCGGCGGCGCTACGCCGACAATCGAGAAGGCGCGGCCATCGACTACGAACGAGCGCGAGGTAACGTGAGGATCGGCGGCGAATAGCCGGTTCCAGAGGCCATAACTGATGACGGCCACGGCATTGGCGTTGGGAGTTACATCTTCCTCGGGCAGGAATCCGCGGCCAACCACGGGTTGGACTCCCAGCGTGGAGAAATAATTGCCGGTCACAATGTGCGCCATCAAGAGGCGCGGCTCGCCCTGGCCGGTGAGGTTCACGGTGATGGGAGCATACAGCGCGAGGGCGGAGAAGACGCCGTTCCGGTCGCGGTAGTCCTTGTAGTTGAGATACGAGCAGCCAAGAAGGCCGGGGCTGCGCGGATCGACGGTGGAGACCGATGCCAGGGTAGCGGGGTTCTCAAGGGGCAAAGGGCGAAGCAGAATGGCATTCAGCAGCGTGAAGATGGTAGTGTTGGCGCCGATGCCGAGCGCCAGTGAGATTACCGCTACAAACGTGAAACCGCGATGCTTTGCCAGACCCCGAAGGGCGTATATCAAATCACCCACGATCACATTCCTTGTTATTAGTTCTGTAGGTTCCAGTACTAGGTACTAGGTAGTATACCGCATCCGGGATCTACTTGACGAGCTTTTGCCACCACCGTTGGCTGGGGGCGGCGTCTGAAGCGGTGGCAGGATTTGCGAGCGGGGATCCGGAGTGTCCGAAAATGGGACTAGGGTCGTTTGGCAATATCGAGGGAGCCGAGGCGGCGGCTGGTTGATAAGTAATGGCAAAGGCTGGTACATAGGCCGTGAGACGCGGAGGTTCTGTGTTGCGAATGTGGGCAACATCTGATGAGGAAGGCAGAAACCAAGCGCGAAAAAAGGCATTGGCCACAGATGAACGCAGCTTAGAATTGTGCTTATTTATCTGCGTTTAGTCGCTTTCATCTGCGGCTCAAAACACTTTCCGCCCGGGGCGGCGATCAACTTCGGATGCTCGTCCCCGACTGGCGGACAAGAAGCTGAGGGCCTTGGGCGCGCAGAGACTCTGCGAGGGGAAACTCTCGGAGCCCTCGCGGGATTTGCGGCGGTCGGTGATTTGCGGCGTTTGGTAATGGTCGAGGGGTAGTTGTTTGCGAAAGCATAGCTACTGACACCAGGCTACCACGGGAGCACTAGGAAAACAGCGTAAGTTGTTGACTCTATAGGTAAAAGTCGTTGAACTGGATTATACGCGAATGCGCCGAGAGGCGGTTGTCTGGCGGCAAACGGAGAATCCGGATGCCGATATGTTTTGAATCGAAGAGGGTTAGTGTCAGTGATTGAGCGGCGGCTTGCGTGAAGCAGACTGAAGAAAATTGCGTGAAGCAGCCTTGAGCACGGCAGACCCGTTGCCGCGCAGAAGCGCTTCGCCATGAACTACCTCCGTGGGTCATCGCAAGCGGAACTGGACGGCGCGCCCATCCGATATTTGTCCATCCAACAGGCTTTCGATATCACGTGCACCGTGGATGAGGTGAACGACCTCGATGCCGTTGCGCCTGGGCTGGTAGAAGATCAGCCAGTTTTCGAACCCCTTCACGGCCCAGCGCCGCAGCCTACGAATTGCCGGCCGCCGGAAGCCGCAGGGAGCGCCCATTTTCGGCATGGTGGCAAGAGTCTCAAAACCGACCGCCGCCGCGGCAAGAAAGCGGTCGGCGACCTCGATCCCGGCATGTGCTTCGAGATAGATACCGTGTGCTTTGATTTCGCGCGTGGCCGAGGCACGGACAATGATTTCCGGCGCCCTCTTAGGTTACGAACCCGGCGACCCGTCGCGGCTTCGCCTCGCTGCGGATTTCCTCACGCAACCTAGCCCACCATTCGGGCGTCACTGTCTCCGGTTCCGACTTCAGCGCCTCAAGCAACACCGTTTCGAGTTCCTCTTTGGCCTTGCGCTTTTGATCGGCGCGGACCAGCTCGCGGACATATTCACTCGCGCTGCTGTAAGGCCGCCGCCCGCTGAACCGTCGGGACGCCAGTTCCAACATCCGTTCTTTGGCGGGCTTCGAATAGCTGCATGGTGGGCCAGTTTGGGGAAGCCATACTCGACAAACCCGCCCAGCCCTTGTGTGCTCTACCGGTTCCGTGGCCACCTCCCAGGGGCGGACCTCTTGGGCGTTTGGTGGCGGGGTGGGGATTTCGCGGCAGTTAGCTACGCCAATGCGTCGTTTCCCCGAACGCCGTATCTGGATAACAGCCACCCTTCAGTCCGTCGGCCGTCCATCTCAAGCTGGTCATTTGCCGCTCGCCGGCATCTTCGCCGCAACCGCGACGGAGGCCGTTTGGCGTTGAGCGGCCGTCCTCAGCCGGCTTAGTTATGGATCGTAATCAACGTGCCGGGTTGCGTCGACTGGCCGTCGAACGTGGCGACAATGGATTGGTCGCCATCGGCTAGGCCGGAAGGGATCACGATATTGAACTGGTATACGCCCGGCGCAACCAGGCCGGCCGAATGAACGGTTGCCGCGACTCCTCCGATGGCGATCGCAGGCGCCGGCGAAAGAGTGCCGAACTGAAAAAGCGATCCGCTGACCACCGGTGTCGAGGTGGGTCCGAATCCATCCCCGAACAAGGACACCACTTGGCCGGGACGGACGGGAGTGGCGAAGCCGGGAACCAGCGTCAATAGTCCCAGGACGCCGGCGAACGATGGTGTGCTGACCACATACTGTCCGCCGCTCGCGACGAACAACGACGGCGAGATCGTCGCGGCCTGCGCGCTAAAGAGCGCGCTCGCCGAGCCGTTGTTCGTCACCACGACGCTCACCAATCCCGAGATCGCGTCGGGCGGCGTGAGGACAATCAGTTGCGACGGGCTGATCTCATAGACGTATGCGCTCTTGCCGTTTACCGTCACGCTCACGCCGTCGAGCTCGGTGGGCAGATGGCCGCTCAACAGATCGGTCAACTGCCAGAAGCGGGAATCTCGCGCCAGATTCGCGCCGTTGATCGCGATCCAGGTGTTCGGCGCGATGATGGGAATCCCGCTCTCGGCGTTGGCGACCTCGGCGATCTCCGGACCGGTGGTCAGGTTAGGCGAGCCGACGAAATAGGCCGTGACGTAATAGTCGGCCACGAGTCCATCGGTGCCCAGAAAGCCGTTGCCAAAAGTAAAGGCCCACTCCTGTAATCCCATGTTGGGGCCAACCCCGTCACAGGGGCCCTGAATCGTGTCCGCCTGGCAGGACCAATAGTAATAGGGCTGTAAATTGTGGAATGGGCCGACGGCCACGCTGGGGGTGGGAACCGCGGGCGTCGCCGCGCTCAAGCCAAACTGGTCGTAGTACAGGATCCCCATCGGGTTGCCCTTATCCGCGCAGTTATACAGCGGGCAGCTTGGGTTCGATTGAGGCAATTCCCAATCGGTCTGGCCGAGGTATCCGACGCCGTTGTAGGCATTCATGTTCGCGATGAATTGCGATGCCCCTGCCAAATTCATCGAGCCGTCCTGGGCGACGCAAATTGAGGAAATATTTGGGTTGATGCAGAGCGGCAGGCCAAACGAGTTGGTGGCGGCCAAATTGGCATTCGCCAGCCATGTGACGATTCCAATCGGGTCATAAACGGTCTGGCCGCCGGGATTGACTTGAAGGCCCATGCCGCTGGCGGGCGGCGTCCCTGGGATTTTCCCCTGTATCATGGGCAGCACGTACTGGAAATTATCCGCGGTATTTCCTCCCTGGGACCCCGCGCCGAAGGAGAATACGCTTTGCCCCAAACCACCATCGCCTGACTGCGACCAGTAAAAATAAGGTTGAAGATTTCTGAACGGGCCGACGTGGTTATTGGGAATCGGAACGGCGGTGTTCGGGAAAGTCAGCCCCAGTGCGTTGTAGTAAAGCGACCCCAGCGCACCCAGCTTGCAATTAGCTCCGAACGAATTTTTCAGTGGCCCGACAGCACTGCACCCCTTATCGAGGACCGGAGTCGTCGGCAATTGCCAGTCGCTGTGGCCCAGATAGTTGGCTGCGTTCATGGCCGCGACCCACGCGGTCGCACCCACCCAATTCATGGAGCCGCTGGGGTTTACGCAAGGCACGGTACTGTTAACAGTCGCGCATAGGGGAAGGCCGAATCGGTTACTCGCCGCCAGATTGAAATCGGCGGGCCAGGTGATGCCGTTGGCGGCATCGTAGACGGTGATGCCGTCCGGGCTGAGAGTTAACGGCGTACCCGCCCGCAATGACGGCAACGCGCAGGCGACGAGCGCCACGACCCCAGATAAAGCTCGCAGGTTCATTGCCGAAGCTTAGCACGAGGCTTGCACGAATGAAACCCACATGTTTGTGTAGGGGCATGCACACGGATCGGAAATAGGACTATGCCCGCGTCCCTACCTGACCCGAAATTTGTCCGGGCTCCAATCGCGGGCCGGAAGTCCTTTTATACCGGCCAA
>PLDF01000462.1 GCA_003135055.1 Bryobacterales bacterium
AGCGCGTGGGACTTTGCTCGCAATGCTTCGCGCTTGCCGACGCGCCGCGCTGCCGCATCTGTGAGGACCCCGAGCGCGAGCACGACGTGATTTGCGTGGTCGAGGGGCCGGCTGACCTGATGGCGATCGAGCGGGCGATGGAGCAGAGTCCCGAGCTGGAATGGGACTCGCCGGAAGTTAAGGTCATCGACATGCTTTATAGCAGCCTGGACAACGATGGTTTGTACAGGGCCTACGAAGAAAGCGGCTTTGCGGAGCAGTTGGTGACGCCGGAGCGCATCGAGCACTTCGCGACGAATCCACCCGAGGACACACGGGCGTGGACGAGGGCTATGCTGCTGCGGCGCGCAGCCAGCGAAGGCGTCGAGGTCGACAGTGTGGACTGGGACAGGATGACGTTCAGAATCCGTGGCCGGTATGCCTGGCCGTCGTACCGCACGATCGATCTGGAAGACCCTCTCGCTTTCACAAAAGCCGAGGCTCAGCCGGTCTTCGATGCCTGCACCGACTTCTCTGACCTGATTGACGGGCTGAGAGAGCTATCGAGCGGCCAGGCGGCATCCCCGCAGGTTTTGACAGCAAACTAATCGACAGGAGAGGACACCATGCGTTTTCTTGAACGGACCAACGATGAACCCCGCCGCCAGGCAGATGGCGACAACGATTCCGGTGACAATGGCCGGCTGCAGCAATTTCGCTCGCAAGGCAATCAACTTCTCGCCGCCGGCGACGCAGCGATCCGAAGCGCCCTGTCCAGGGGCAACTCGGAGGCTTTTGTGCGAGCCGGCCGGCAGCAGAGCGGCGAGTAGGCAGAACATTTCAGTTGCTGAGGGCCGTGCGCGTGGCCGTTGATCGGTCTCGCGTGCGGCTGTTTTTGGTCAGAAGAAATATTGCGCGGGGAGCTAGAAGGGAATATCGCCGTCGAGGTCGTTCCGATCGGAATCATCCCAGGTTTGGAATGGGCCATCCGGGTCGTCCGAAGGACGGAGCGTGTCCGCTCCGGTGGGTTCGGGCGCGTCAACCCACTGGGGAAAGTCGTTGAGGCGAGGCGCCGCGCTCGGGTTGGAGAGCGCATCGGCGAGCGCCCGGAGAAAACTGTAATTGGGTTCGCCCAGGCGTGCCTGCAAGTGATCGAGCATGGGACGAACGGTCCATTCCGACTGAGCTGCCGATCGACGGAGAACGGATTTAATCTGACCCACCACGGCGGAGAACTCGGCTCCGTCCAGTATCGCGAACAGGCACTGAAGGAACAATGTGCGGGCCACGACATAGGGAGGCGCATGCTCGCGATGCTCCCAGGCATGGTTGGTCTCTTCGCGCGCTTCTCCGTCCCGATTCATCATGAGCAGAACACGGGTGAGGTGGCAGAAGGTGCTGGGCAGCTCAAACTCCTCGGCCACGCAGCCGCGCAGCAGCTCCTCGGCGCCGGTGAAGTCTCTCTGCAGATAGCGGCTCAAGGCGGCCTCTCTGCGCGCATGCGGGTTTGGTTCTGTGACGTCGTCGCTGTCGATTTCCCCCAGCGGCCGCCACGACTCCTCCTGCGCAAAGGGATCGGATAAGTCGAGAACCCGTCTTTCCCGGTAATCGACGATTTCCTCCCAGGTGCACTGCAAATGGGACACGCTGGCCAGACGCCGGATCACCTGGCCGCGAATCGAGGCCCTGCTTCCCGCGGGAGGGTTAGTAACAGCGTGATCGATATTGTCCACTCCGGGAATGCGGTGGCTGAGAACCGCGGCAGCATCGAGAGTATGAAATATGCCTCTGGGGCCGAGCTGGCCGAAGCGGGTTTCGAGCGCGAAAAATTCCTGGCGCCGTGCCAGGAGATTGTCGAGGTCGCTCCGCTCGAGGCCGTGGGAATGCAGGAGCGGTTCCACCCCGGAGGACTCATCCGGGGATCGAGCTGACCGTCTGGCCGACCTGACAATCGGCAAGCTCTCGGAAGCGTCAGGGGTATCGGGGAGCACCTGCGTCGCCAGCAGGGCGGCCGCCTGGTTCAAAATCGGAAGGACATCCCAGCGAATCCCGAGGTTGCGGGCATGATTCTTGTACAGAGCCCATTTGATTCCCCAGTCCAGGGTCTGACTGACGGAGTCTGGAGCGCCCTCGAGAAGGTCAAGGACGGAGCGCCAACGGCGGCAGACATCGGAGGTCCACGCGGGCATGCAGGCGTGACCGGCGTGAGCTTCCGCCATTTCGAGGTAATGGCGCTGTATACCGATGGCGGTTCGCTCCTCTCCGCCGGTCATGCGGAGCTTTTTCCTGCAGGTCGGATCTCCGGTGACAATTCTCAGAGCTTCGAGCGGGTCGGCCAGCTGAACGGCGCTTCCCGGTTTCAGCCCAGCATCGGACATGGCGGTGACGAGCGCCGTGGCTCCGATCTTGAGGAAGGTCGCGGTTTCAGAACACTGGCTTTCCCCGCACAGCACATGGAGACGCTTGTAGCCGTCGCAAAGCGGTTCGGACTTCGTGTGCCATAGTCCGCGATCGCGCGTTGAGTTTTCGGTGACCACGCATTCGAAGTGAGCCATGCGGGGAGAGAGCGTGAATTCCAGTCCCTGAGAGAAGGGATGGAAGCCACCGGCCCCGGTGTAAATCACGCGCGTGACCAGGTGGGGGATCATCTGGGACTGGAGCTGGCTCTGAGGCCGGCTGTGGAGGTAATTCTCGTGACATGCCCAGGTGGCGCGTGTGCCACTGAGATCGACGTTGGTCCGAAAACAGAGGACCTCTGTGCCGGGCGCGCTGTCGGCCGCGACGGATGAAGCCAGTTCAGCGAGAATCCTGTGACCCGCCTCAATGTGTCGAACCGCGTCCCACGGATTGGCGCACTCGGCCGATGCCAGTTCAGGATGCAAAC
>PLDF01000144.1 GCA_003135055.1 Bryobacterales bacterium
ATCGAGACCGTGCTGGGCGCCGAACAAGGGAATTACTGCGCGGCCATCGATTCAGCCGGGGGCGCCCAAAGTTGGGCACAGGCGCCCGAGTTGCAAGTGCGTATGACTCGTGCGGTTCGAAATGCACATGCGCCAATCTTCTTTTTCCAGGCCGCGAACGACTATGACCTATCACCGAGCAAGACTCTCTCGGCAGTGATGAAGGACGCGCGCAAGGCGTACGAGGTGAAGATCTATCCCCCATACGGCAACTCCCATCAAGACGGCCATACCTTTGGCTATTTTGGATCCGCCGTCTGGGCGGATGACGTCTTCCGATTTCTGAACCACCATTGCACTAAGCAGTAGGCCGTAGTCCCCTGCATTCCCTTTACCGCGATAAACGCCGTAGCGTTTAGAAATCCAATTGCTGTCGCACTTTCGGAAGTAGCCACCGGCCAGCCAAGATTAGGCCTAAGTAACTAAGCCCGAGGCCGAGTCTTGGGAGATGGCCTTATTTTAACGCCTATGCTGGGCTCCTGCGTGCAGCGTTCACACTCGCGTGAACGCGTCTTTTTGCCCCTGCGGGGCCTGCTGGCCTGCTGGCGGCAAACCGATCTTCCGTTCCGGCTCTTACGCTTGCCCCGCTTTCTTCAGCAGCATCTGCGCATGCAGCGCCCCATCCGGCGTCTCCTCATGCTTGAACATCAGATACAAATCCTTTCCGGCCGCCAGCAGCTCGCCCGCTCGCGCCGCAAAGGCTTCGACATCCGCTTCCGTATAATCGGGCTTGCGCAGCCGATAGTACACAAAGTCTGCCGTGATCACTTCCGGCACTTCGAGTTTCTCCGATTCCGCCACGCACAGCGACACATTCCGCTGCCGCAATTCGTCATACACCGGCTCCGCCAGCCATGAGGCATGCCGGAACTCAAACGCATACCGCATACCCTCCGGCAGCAGCGCCAGATAGTCGCGCAGCAGCGCCACGTCGCACTTCAACTGCGGCGGCAGTTGAAACAGGATCGGGCCCAGCCGGCGCGCCGTGCGCAGCGGGTCGATCATCCGCAGAAACAGTTCCGTGGCTTCGGCGGCGTTTTTCAGACGCTGGATATGCGTGATGCGCTGGTTCGCCTTCACCGCGAAGACGAAGCCCGCGGGCGTGGCCTCCACCCAGCTCGCCAGCGTCGAAGCCGAAGGCAGCCGCCGGAACGTGTAGTTGATCTCGACGCAATTCAAGCGCTCCGCATAGTGCTTGAGGAATTGCTTGCCGGGCAGCTTGGCCGGATAAAAACCCGGCTTCCAGGCTGGATATGCGAAGCCGGAGGTTCCGGCATAAAGAGTCGCCATAGCTTAATCATTATGCCGCGCGTACACTACCCTATAGCAATGGCCGATGCCGTCTATCCCGCAACGCCTGCCGAATTGGCCGAGGCGTTGCGCCATGCCGCGTCGCGCAAACGGTCCATCGCGCTTGCCGGGAACGCATCGAAGCATCTGATGGGCGGCTCCGCGGCCGCGGCGGACGCCGCCATTTTCACAACCGCTCTTACCCGGGTGCTCGCCTATGAGCCGAACGATCTCACCATCAGCGTGGAAGCCGGCCTGCCCTGGAGCGAGCTCACGCGAATCCTCGCCGTGAACCGCCAGATGGTTCCGCTCGACCCGCCATTCGCAGCCCGCGCTACCGTCGGCGGCGTGATTGCCGCGAACTGCAGCGGCCCGCGGCGGCGGCTTTATGGAACCGCGCGCGATCTGGTGATCGGCATGCAGTTCGCCACGCTTGAAGGCAAGCTGGTGCAATCCGGCGGCATGGTGGTGAAGAACGTCGCCGGACTCGATATGGCCAAGCTCATGATTGGCTCGTTTGGCACATTAGCGGCCATCGCCGCGGTCAACTTCAAGTTGACGCCCGCGCCGGAGGTGGAGCGCAGTTTTCTGCTGCCCTTCGAAACCCTGGCGAACGCCATCGCCGCGCGCAACCGCATTCTGAACGGCGCGCTGCAACCCGCCGCGCTCGATCTGCTCCATCCCTCGGCCGGCGCCAGCGTGGGGAAACCATTGTGGCTTCTGGCCATCCGTGCGGGCGGCAATGCGGCGGCGGTGGATCGCTGCGAACACGAGCTTGCGCCGTTGGCCGCGGGCGTGGCGCTCGAAGGCGCGCAGCACGAATCGCTATGGACGCACATCCGCGAGTTCACGCCCAAATTCCTAGCGGCGAATCCCGGCGGAGCGGTGGTGCGCGCATCGTGTACGCTGAAGGAAGTCGAGGCCACCGTAGCTTCCTTCGATGGACCGGTGCTGGCGCGGGCGGGGTCCGGCGTGTGTTATGGCTATTTCGCGGAAGTGGCGGAAGCGGCGGCGTGGCTCCGCAAAACCGGAAAGCGCGCGGCGAAGGCTGTGATAGAATTCTCACCCGAGGCTTCGAAGCACGGCCTTGAGTTGTGGCCCTCGCCAGGCGGGGACTTTGAAGTAATGCGCCAGGTTAAAAATCTGTTCGACCCGGCGAACCTGTTGAACCGTGGCCGGTTGTATGGCCGTATCTAAAAATCTTGATGGCAGTATCTGAAAAGGAAAATCCCGGGCCCCGCCAGTTCGATCTCGACAAGTGCGTGCATTGCGGCCTGTGCCTCAACGCCTGCCCCACTTATCGCGACCTGGGCCTGGAGGCGGATTCGCCGCGGGGCCGCATCTACCAGATGGCGCAGGTGGCCGCTGGCGCCCCAATCACCCGTTCCTACATCGAGCACATCGATCTCTGCCTCGCGTGCCGCGGTTGCGAATCGGCGTGCCCGTCCGGGGTTCCATACGGACGCATGGTAGAGGACGCACGCGCCGGAATCGAGGCGCAAGCTCATCGCGGACCCATGGCGCGCAGGCTGCGGAGCTTCGTCTTCGAGCGGCTGCTGCAATCGCCGCGAATGCTTTCGGCGGCGGGCGCGGCGCTGTATCTTTACGAAGCCAGCGGCCTCAAATTGCTGACGCGCGGCTTGGGAATGATGCACATGCTGGGCCGTCTGGGCGACCTGGTGGAGTTGGCGCCCTCGGCCGAACCGCCGTTCTTCTTCAGCCAGATTGGCGCTACCTTCCCGGCGGAAGGGCAGCGCCGTTATTCGGTGGCGTTCGTTGCGGGCTGCATCGCCAACGTGGCCTTCGCGCGGCTCAATGAGGCCACTGTGCGCGTGCTGCAAAAGAACGGCTGCCAAGTCGTGGTTCCGGCGCAACAGGGCTGCTGCGGCGCGCTGCATCTGCACTCCGGTTTGCGCGGTGAAGCCGAAAAGCTGGCGCGGCGCAACGTCGAGGCGTTCTCCGAAGGCGCTTTCGACGCCATCGTCACCAACGCCGCGGGGTGCGGCTCCACCTTGAAGGAATACGGCGCGTTGCTGGGAACCGGGGCCGCGCGCGATTTCTCCGTTCGCGTGCGCGATGTGACGGAGTTTCTCGCATCCATCGAGTTGAATTCGCACATGGGCGCCCTCAACGCCACGGCCACTTATCAGGATTCGTGCCATCTGGCGCACGGCCAACGGATCCGCACCGCTCCGCGCAAGCTGCTGGCGGCGGTACCAGGCTTAACCGTGCGCGAAATGCGCGGCGCCGACCTGTGCTGCGGCAGCGCCGGCATCTACAACATCACGCAGAATGAGATGTCGATGCGGCTGCTGGCGGAAAAGATGGAAGCCGTGAACGCGGCGGGCGCTGAGATTATCGCCACCGCCAATCCCGGCTGCATTTTGCAGCTTCGCGCGGGCGTGAGAATGCATGGCAAGCAGCAGCGCGTCATGCACGTAGTGGAGGTCTTGGACGAAGCTTACCGCAATGGCTGAGGCGGCCGCGTACCTGGAACTTGTCTAGCTTAGCTAAGCTAGGCCAAAGCTAGGCCAGGCCACGCTAGTCCACGCGCGCAGCTTGTTTTCTATCCTCACGTGACGTACCCTGAGATCAAGGAGCCGAAGCAAAGGGATCAACTATCGGATCGAGATGAAGGTTTCCGCACGCGCGTGGTTCACGTTCTGCGGATGCCAACCGCGAAAGAGATGCAGGACTACGAACGGGCTTCGACCAGCGTCGTGGCGGCGCGGCGGTCGATTGAGACGCGGGCGTTTCTGGAGCCGAGCGGCGCGCTCTACGACAAACTGCACATCTCGCACGACGGCTACACCGGTGCGGTGCCGATTGTCCACAAGTCGGCAGCGGTGTCCGAGGTCATCGCGCAACTGGCCATCGAGGCAGATGAAGACTCGGAATAGGCGCGCCCGGCGACTGGCCGGAAGACCCGTGCGTTCGCTTCCTGATCCGGTCGGTGTTGCATCAGGGGACGCTGCGCGGGCCTGAAGAAGAGTGTCCTGACCGCGTCTTCCGCTGTCGCCGGTGCAGCTACTCAGCGCAGACGGAGTTGGACGGTTGCCCCGCCTGCGGTGCGGACTGGAACGCCATCGACGTCGGCCACGGGCCGGGTTGCCCGAAGAACCTGCTCGAAGAGGCTATGGATACGCCGAACGGCGGCCTCGTGCGGCGCTGCTTCCGCATCCTGAGTGCGAAGAACATCGGGCTCGCGATCACGCTGGCGGATATCACGGAGGAGGAGTTCCGGGTGCTGGAACTGATCGAGGCCGAGCGCCAGGAGCGGATGAGGACCGGGGACAGCGGCAGCAGTAGTTCGCGTTAGCGTTGACGTTCCGATTTGCTGAGTGTGCCCGCGGCACCCAGGCGAGCGGGTGTAAAATATAGTGCATCAAAGGAACCTCCCGCAATGACGAAAACGATCAGATCGGTCCGCTCCTCGCGCTGGTGATGCTGCTGGCTTCAATGCTGTGGGCCCAAGGCAACGCCTCAAGCGAGGCGGGTTCCGGGAAGGCGACCGCTGCACCGGCAAAGCGGACAGCGACACTGGTCGATGATAAGGGGAAAGCAACCGAAGTCACGGACTTGGTTTTTCACCTGTTGGACACCGATCTTAAGAGGTTTGACCTTGATTCCGAATCGACGCCTTGGATCTCGGTCAGGACAAAGACCTTCGAGTTCGCAATTCCGCCGGACGGCCTCATTTCATTTGAGGTCACCAGGCAGGATAAGGGCGAGAAGTATGCCGATGGCTACATCGTCCACCCTCACGTTGAAATCAGGTATCTGTGGATGGGCAGAGAGCGGACCCTAAGCGGGACGATGCAAGATGGGCATTTTCGGGGCAACAGCGCCGCTGGTAAGTTTGAACTATTCTCGAGCGATCTTAAGGCAGTGAAGTTTAGTCCGGCTCTCGCCCCGCGCCTTTACACCTTTACACGACTTTGGTTCTTGGGGATCACAAGACGATCCAGCTAGGGAGCGCACGCATCGACACAACACTGGTCCTTGCTGTGGCACGAAGGCCCGAGTCGGGAACCTACAGAGACGATACTCGAGGAATACGGGGGCGCTTACTGGAAAGGCAGGGGTTGACTCGGGCGGGCACCTAACTATTACACCGCAGGCCGTGCAGGGTTATAACTTTGACAACCGATTTCAGTTTCTCAAGGGAAGCACCCCCGCGACGGTCGAGTTTAGTTCCCTCACATCGATTGAGTTCCGCGATAAGGACGAGGTTACCGTGGCACTGAGGGACGGCACGAAAGCAACCGGCACTCTGACGGGCCACGACATTGAGCCCATCACGGGACTCACCGGGATCTGTGAGAATGGGGTCTTTTTCATTGAACCGACGCTGGTAAGAGCCATCCAATTCGACTTAAACTCTGGTGCTCGTTCCAAGTAGCCCTGTGTAACGCAAGCGTGCTACTCACATCCACTTCAACCAGCAGCGGTGCCCGGCAAGCGCTCGGATGATGATTTCCGGGTGCTGGAGCTGATCCAGACCGAACGTCAGGAGCGCATCAGCAGCGGGCCGGCAAGCTTAGTACTGCGGCGATTCAAGCCCCAAACCGTCGATCATCGCGAAGTGCTTGCGGTTTCTGCTGACGAGTTGGAAGCCCCGCACCATCGCAGTAGCTGCGATCAATGAATCGAAGGTGCGCAGGCCATCTGACTTCGCATACCTCTTAAGGAGATCATATGCAAGTTGGCCGATGGATGCGTCAATGTGGATCACGGGATACGCCGAAACGAGCGAGTCGATGCCAGCGAGATCCCGCTTGTCCCTTGCGCCGACAATCAGTTCCTGAGCGGTGATAATAGAAATCGCCGGATCGTTCAGCGAATCAAGGTAGCTGGCGGCGCCTGCGTTCGCACGAGAAGCATCGACCATCACATCGGTGTCGATCAGGGAAACCATTCATTCACATCCCGCTACCCGCGCGGATTGTCCCTGAGCCGGTTCACGTAATCGACGCCGTCGCCGATGTCGGTGCGGTCCTTCCACATGCCGTAAAACGGAAGATCTTTGATGGAGCGCCGCTTACCCGCCGGTTCCTGCTCTGCCGGAACGAGCACCTCAACGACCGTGCCCTCTTTCATTTGCACGATTTCAAGGGGCCGAAAGACGCCGTTTTCGTATTTTGCGGGGATCATCATAGCTGCGGCTCCTGTGATTTCATTGCCTACGACAAGTTTAAAGGTTTCGGACAGAGGGTAGCAAGCAACCATGGCCAGATTCCAAACCATGATCAAGAGCGCCCGCTTCGTGTATTCGCCCTACACGGCGACCGAGATGCAGGGCTTTGGGCAGGTTCTGGCGGACTCGATTCGGGCGCGCATTCAGAGCGGCCAGAACATTTACGACCAGACGGCCGCACCGCTGAAGCCCGGCCTGGCTGGCCGACGCGGCTACCCGGATTACAAGGCGGCGCGCTTTCTCCGGCCTGTCCGCGACTGGACCTGGAGCAGGCACACGCTACGTTGCCTCAAAGTCCTGACCGCGAACGAGAATCGTGCGGCCATCGGGTTCCTCGACGAGGCCCTTCCGGGCCGAAGCCAAACGGCTTCGCAGATCGCCTTCTACAACAACCGTCGCGAGCGCCAGTGGGGCGTATCACAGCATGACCGCGAGGCCGTCCTCGCGGCGTTCCAGGCTCGTCCCATCGTGATGCTCAAGGCAGCGTGAAATGGCAGACCAGGCAGAGCGCGTAATCCTCGAAGCCGAGGAAACACCGGTACTCGAATCGGTCGGCAGGGCCAACACGGCGCTCGATAGCTTCGAGAAGAAGTCCGAGTCTTCCCACGGCAAGGTGATCCGCATTTCGGATCAGACGCGAACCAGCGTCCAGCGCCTCGTTGCCTCCCTCGAAAAGCAGGCCGAAACCTACGGCAAAAGCGGTGTGGACAAGCTGATCAGTCAGCGTGACCAGCTTCTCCAGCGGTACAGCCGCGAACCACAGGCCATCGACGCGATCACCAAATCCTACGAAAGGATGGTCGCCGAGCAGAAGAAGATCGAGCCGGAGGCGAAGTTCGAAGGGTTCGGCGAGAAGATTAAGCAGTTCATCGAAAGCCCACTCGCGGGAGCGAAGAGCGCCGTTACCAGCCTCTTGACCGCCATAGGACCCTTCGGCGGCGCGATTGCGGCCGGCGTCACTGTCCTCACCGGCATCGCTCTTGCCGGGTTCGAGGCAGCCAAGAGCCTCGGCGAATACGGGGTGCGAATCAGGGACGTGGAACTGCGGACGGGCCTGACCGCGAAGGAGGTCGGTCAGTTTGGCTTTGCGGCGCGCGCGGCGGGCCAGGACACCACGATCTTCGAGCGCATGATGCGCGGACTGTCGGAGGCAGCCGCGATCCACCATATACGAAAACATTACTACGAAATTGTTCCTAAGTAAACCTGGGGGCTGTTTTTGGGGATGCGATGATCGCCCATGCCGCACCCGCGCAATATGCGGCCTCACTGCCGTGTTTTCCAGTACCCGTCCTGAGCCGCAATGGAAGCGTTTGGTTGTACACTCCAAGCTGGATAACTTATGAACAAGGAAGCTGCATTCGCCCTCGTTTTGTTTGCTCAGGCCGGGCTTTCCGCAACACTCCCGCTTGCGTTTGAGGCGAATCGAGGGCAGACCGATTCCCGTGTGCGCTACCTTGCGCGCGGCTCGCAAGCGACTTTGTGGCTTACCGAAAAGGAGGTGGTCCTGGGATCGGCGCAAGGGCCGTTACGGATTCGCTTCCAGGGTGGGAACCCGAAGCCGCCGATGCAGGCCGAAGACGCGCTGCCGGGAAAGGCGAACTACTTCATCGGCAACCAGCCATCGCGTTGGCGGCAGGATATCCCGCTTTTCGGCAAGGTCCGTTACCGCGGCGTCTATCCCGGGATCGACGCCGTCTTCTATGGAAATCCTCAGGATCTCGAATACGACCTGGTGGTGGCTCCGGTCGCCGATCCTCGCCGAATTCGCTTGACTTACGCGGGCGCGAAGCGGATGCGCATCGATGCAGCGGGCGATCTGATTCTGACAGTTGGTTCCTCGGAAATCCGCCAACACCGGCCGAGAATCTATCAAGGAACACAAGCGATCGAGGGGCGCTATGTGGTTCTCGGACGCAATTCGATTGGCGTTTCGCTTGCCGCGTATGACCGAAAGAGACCACTCACCATCGATCCGGTTCTGACCTATGCCACATACCTGGGGGGCTCGGCCAGCGATTATGCGGAAAGCATCGCGATGGATGCCCAAGGCAACCTTTACGTTACAGGTAACGCGTCGTCGGCCGACTTTCCCATCGTGGGGGGGGTAAATCAGCCTGCACCCAATGCGAACTTGAACTTGGTTGTCTACCTCGCTAAGATTAACCCTTCGGCTTCCGGAGCGGCTTCGCTGGTGTGGTCCACTTTTCTGGGCAGTGGAACTTCGGGAACGCTTGTGAGCGGGGTCGCCCTAGATGCGGGCGGGAATATTTACACGGCGGGAGTGACGCTTTCGTCGTTTGATTTCCCGGCGACCGTGAATGCGTTTCAAAAGTCGGCGAACTGTGTGGGTGGCACAATTGCCAATTGCTCTAGCGGCTGGGTTGCCAAGGTGGCGCCCGGTGGGAATCAGCTTCTCTATTCCTCCTTCTTGGGGGGCGGCATAGTGGACGGCGTCTTTGGCATCGCGGTGGACGCCGCTGGCAACGCTTATCTGGCGGGCGCGACGAATTCGCCGCTTTTCCCCGTGCGCGGAGCGCCCTACCAATCCACGTACCTGGGGGCGACACCGTTCTTGAGCGGCAATGGATTCTTGAGTGTGGTCTCGCCCGACGGCTCTTCGCTCTTATACTCCACGTTCTTCGGCGGCGAGGGCGTAGACTATCTGAATTCTGTCGCTCTCGATTCCCACGGATTTGTGTATGTGGGCGGGCAGACTACCTCGACGCGCTTTCCGGTGACGCAGAACGCATACCAGAATTCGCTGCAAGGAGCCGCGACCACCGGGGTTCTAGCCAAGTTCGACCTTACGCAGCCCGGCGCGTCCGGGCTGCTCTATAGCAGCTACATCGGGGGTCCGAACTTTTTCTCATCCGTGAATGCCGTAACGGTGGATTCCACTGGCTCGATATTCGCGGCGGGCACTACCACGGACCCGAACTTCCCGGTGACTGGAGGAGCGTTCCAGGGTAAATATGGCGGCGCCGATCCCAAAGACTCGAGCGCCACCGGCCTCAGCGGGGACGCGTTTGTTTTGAAGCTGAACCCTTCGGCGCAAGGGCTTGCCCAACTAACGTATTCTTCCTTCTTTGGCGGATCGGGGAACGAGGCCGCCAGCGCAATCGCCATCGACGGGTCCGGGCGAATCGCGATCGCCGGAGAGACCAGCTCCTCCAACCTTCCCATCACCGCGGACGCTTACGAATGTTGTTACTCCAATCCCGGCAGTTCGAGTGGTTTCCTCGCGCGTATCGACCCCTCCAAGAGCGGCGCTTCCAGTCTGCTCTACTCAACGTATCTTGGAGGAGCCACTGTGGGCGCCGCGTTCCTTCACGGGTTGGCGATGAACAGCGCGGGAACCGTCGCCGCGGTGGCCGGAGCGGTTCAGTCGAACGGTTTTCCCGTTCCTTCTTCAGCCTTCCAGAAACAAATCGCGAAGAACAACTCCTTCAACAGCTATGTGGCGCGCTTCGATCTCACGGCGGCTGGACCGGTAATCGCCACCGCGGTGAATGCCGCAAGCTTTCTGGCTACCGGATTCTCGCCGGGCTTGATCTTCACGCTTACCGGCTCCGAACTTGGACCGGCGGTAGGCGCCGGCCCGCAGCTCGACGCGAACGGGCGCGTCGCCACCACGCTCGCAGGCACTCAGGTAATGGTGGACGGAGTAGCCGCGCCGCTTCTCTATGTGTCCGCGGGACAAATCAATGCTGTGGCCCCGTACGAGCTGGCGGCGAAGAATGGAACGGGTGTTTTCGCGCAGGTGATTTCAAGCGGAATCGCCGGAAGTGTTTTTCCGGTGAACGTCACCGATACGGCGCCAGGCCTTTTTTCCGCCGCTGGGGGCCAGGGGGCAATCCTGAATCAGGACGGGAGCTATAACAGCGCTGGAAACCCCGCGCCAAAAGGAACCTACATCGCGATCTTCCTGACGGGCGAGGGTCAAACCAATCCACCTGGCGTGGACGGTCATATCGCTACGGAACCGCTAGCCGGCTTGGCGCGCCCCGTGGCCGCGGTCGGCGTGAAGATCGGCGGGGTCGCGGTAGCTCCAGCCGATATCGCCTATGCGGGCGCCGCGCCTCAGAATGTCGCTGGTTTGCTGCAGGTGACGGTGATGGTTCCCGCAACTGCGGCTTCGGGGAGCGTTCCGGTGGTCGTAACGATAGGGAGCCACAGTAGCCAGGACGGAGTTACGGTGGCGGTGCAGTAGCTAACTAAGAGCCGGGCAACCGCCAGCCCCCCCGGGCCCCAGTCCATGCAGTCCACGTGCGCAGCTTGTTTTCTTTCCTCACGTGACGTACCTTGAGATCAAGGAGCCAAGGCCATGGGAGTGCATTTTCCCCCCGAACTCGAGCGACGCTGACGCACTCCGCAGCCCAGCAAGGCCGCAATCCCGACGAACTGGTGCAGGGCGCTGTTACCCGCTATTTTGAGGAAGATGCGCGCTTCGTCGAGGTTGTGAAGCGCGGCGAGGAAGCCTTGCGGCGGGGTGAATGTCTTACCCATGAGCAAGTCGGCCAGCGCCTTGCGCGCATTTGCGAACGGATAGGGCGCGACGACCCGGAAGCCTCCAGGAGAGTTGCCCGAACGTCCGGCGTCCGGTGCGACTCGGCGCCGCAACCAGCGTTGTAGTGCCGGATAGGGAGTTGTCACAGCCTCACCCCCGGTTCTAGCCGCTGCTGAGCGGCAGAGACAAGGGCGTAGCTGCGGGTGCTGCTTTCGGTTCCCGCACGCACGGCCGTCAACCTCTCGGTTTCTTGAAATGGCGGTATAGCTTGTATCCCAGGAAAAACGTCGCCGCACCCGCAGCGGCTCCAACCCCGATGACAACGCTAGCCGATAGCCCGGTCGCAGCGCCTTGAGCGGCGAGTTCCAGAACGCCAACGGTTGCGCCGCCGGCGCCGCCGACACCGGCGCCCACACCGGCGGCCGCCGTCGCTTTAGCCTTGTCTTTTTCGCCCTCTGTCATTTGCCTGTTCCTCTGGCGGATCCCCGTGAAGTTATCTTAGCGCCATTACCACGGACGCCCAAAGAAGGCCGCGGATGCCATGCGGTTCGGGCTGGCTGCTTAAATTACGGTCGCGGCTCCGTTTCGGACTCTGCGTGTTCCGATGCTTACAGAGCCGCGACCGTAATGTAAGGTAATAATAGACTTGCGTAATCCGTCGCTTTTCGCTATAATAAAAGCATGGAAAACGCGCAAATCACCACTCTTCAACAAGCTATCGTACACTTCGCCGATCCTCAAAACTGCCTTGACTATTTGGCAAAGAAACGCTGGCCTAACGGCGTGGTTATCTGCCCTACTTGCGGCGGCTCTAGCGTCAGCTTCCTCAAGAATCAACTGCGCTGGCAGTGCAGCTCTCACCACGCCAAGCGCCAGTTCTCGGTAAAGGTCGGGACCATCTTTGAAGATTCCCCCCTCGGGCTGGACAAGTGGCTGCCTGCGATGTGGCTCATCACTAATGCCAAGAACGGCATTTCCTCCTGGGAGGTACACCGGGCGCTTGGCGTCGGCCAGAAAACCGCATGGTTCATGCTCCACCGTATCCGCCTGTCCCATCAGCCGAAGCACGGCAACAAGCTGTCTGGCCAGATCGAAGCGGACGAAACCTTCATCGGCGGCAAAGCGCGGAATATGCACGCAAGCGTTCGCGCCCGCAAGGTCACTGGGCGCGGCCCAAAGGACAAGACCGCCGTGATGGGAATCCTGGAACGCGGCGGCAAGGTCGTTACCAAGGTTGTCCCCAACCGGAAGAAGAAAGCGCTTCAGTCTGAAATCCGCGACCATGTGTTGGCTGGTTCGGCGATCTTCACCGATGCGTTGAAATCCTACGACGGGCTTGACGAGTTCCAGCACGAAGTGGTTGACCACGCCGTGGAGTACGTGCGCGGCGAAGTCCACACCAATGGGCTGGAGAACTTTTGGAGCCTCTTGAAGCGGTCTCTCAAGGGAACCTATGTAAGCGTCGAACCGTTCCACCTGTTCCGGTATCTGGATGAGCAGGCGTTCCGCTACAACAACCGGCGCGACATGAACGACCGGGACCGCTTCGATTTGGCCGTCTCTGGAATCGTCGGTAAGCGCATTATGTACAAGCAACTCACCGGCAAGACTGCGCAGTCGGCAGCGGAAACGGTTCCCTTCTAAGAGCCTTCCGCGTGGTCCGAAGAAGCGTGGGGCTTGACCTTTCGCTTCGGCCCGCGCCGGTTCGGGTTCGCATCCACCTTCTTGCGGTAGGCGCGCTGTCGGCGCTCTATGAGTGAATGCGGCACGGCCAGTACGGACTCCACTAGTGAATCGAAGCGCTGGAAAGCATCCGGCCCTTCGTGACACTCTGGCAACGGCGGCGTCGCTGGTTCGATATTCATATTTCCCCTTAATCATAACGCCGTCGGTTCTTGTAGTTCGAGTAGTACCGTAAAACCGGATGCCTTTGTAGTTTCCTCGGTAAAGGCCATGAGCCTCTGGATGGACGTCACAAAGTTTACATGCGGAGTCGCAACTTGATCCCCGTATTTCACAGGATCTAGCAGCGACCATTTAGCTTGGCATTGCGGGCACTCTGACGGTATACGCATCTGCCTTCCGATTTGCGGAGAAATGCTCACGCGCGAATGGCAGGCGCAACACTCAAATACGATAGCTTTAATATCGTCCAGACCGAAGATAAGCTTGCGCTCAATTGTCATCCTAGTACATCCCCTTCTCTTTGCAGGCTTCGGATTTCGACGCACTCCGTCGTCGTCCTTCTACTTTGTTAAGTGGTTGTAATACGTCCATACTTCCCCCTTGCCACGTACCGCTATTCTGGCAAACCTAAACGGCCCTGGGTCAACCTTACCAATCATGACTATCTGCACTTCAAGGGGCCCGACAACTTTGTCACCGAGATCCAAATCAATACAGCCAGGAACAGCACCAGGGTGCATGGTGTATTTTTCGAACCCTTCGAGAGTCGGGCACCCGCTTGTGTCTATACTGATTGTATTTTTGATCCTGCCAATGGCGACCGTCTTGTCGATCCTACCAGGGCCGAAACCTGACATATCATCCTGCGTTTCTTGCTTTTTCCTAGCTGCTACTGACCTTCTGGTGGCATCTTCACTCTCCGAGAATAGTCCGACGATAAAGAAAAGAGCGAGGAAAGCGACGATTACCCACATGATGTTCGTTAAAATTTTCATTAGCTCATTGTACCTCTTATCCTCTCCGGTTCACGGAAAGACGGCTCAGCGACTTCATGTCGCTTATCCTACTCCTCACATCTTGCACGTTATTGATAGAAGTTACCCATGATGAGGGCTCGGAGATTACTCCAAGATCCCTTGCGCACAGGATTGCTTCATCCAGCAGAGCCGGGATGTTCCGATCTGCCGCGCGCGTTGTGATCTTCGCATCTATAGGTTCGTCATCGGCGAACATCTGGCCGATCTGGCTCTCTGTCATAGGGGCCGGGCTGGTCTCAAGCGGTTTGTCAAGTTCAACCAAAATAGAAAAAAGGCTACCAGCTAAGTTGGATGCGTACAGGCGGAGGCCATGTGGAGTCTTTTCCAATCGGTCTAGTTTTTTAAATGATTCCAACTTAGCTTCAAGTTCGCGCACTCTGCCTTCAGCTATACCGGCCCTCATCTCATTATTTGTGTTACTCCCAGCGGATGCTCCGAGACGTTGGCCTAGATTCCGATTATCGGCAGCTAAGCGTTCCTTCGCGGTAGCCAACGTGGAGATACGGAAAAATCCCCACGCAGAACTGCCAATGCTAGCCAGTATGAAGACAATGCCAAAGACCATCGTAGCGCTCATGCCCGGATACCCGGCAAGAGGTTTGATTCCAAAGAATTCAAAAACAACGACAATCCCTGCAATCGCGCTGATCGCCGCAAACACGAACAACAATCTATCCCGCATCCCCCGATGGTACCATCAGCCGGTGGATTACGCAAGTCTATTAGTGCCTAATGTAAGGGAGCGTTTGCCGAGGGCCAGGCTCTCCAGATCGGATTAAGCACCCGCTCAATACTGCAGCTTTGACAGGTACCCAAAACTTTGCCGCAAGCTTTCCACCGGGTCGCCCGGGGTCTGGTCCTGCTCCACAAAATAATGCTGGACGCCGGCCGATGCGGCGGCGCGCAAGACTGCCGGCCAGTCGATCACTCCGCTGCCAACTTCCTTGAAAGCGCCGCGGTCCACCGATTCCTTAAACATCACCGGCGTGCCAGGCGCTTTGTCCTTCAGGTGCAGCAAGGGCACGCGGCCCGAGAGCTTCTGCAGCAACTCCACCGGATCGTGGCCGGCCACGCTCACCCAGAAGCAGTCCATTTCGAAGCCGCAGAGGTTCTTGTCCAGGCGGTCCATCATCACCTGGAAACCTGTCGTGCCCTCTATCGGCTCGAATTCGAAAGCGTGGTTGTGATAGCAGAAGCCGAGGCCCACCGCGCGGCACTTCTCGCCGGCGCGGTTCAGCTTGTCGGTGAGGACGCGGATCTTGTCCAGGCCGCCGCGCTCGGCGGGCGGCAGGTAGGGAAAGACGGCGTAGGCGAAGCCCCATTTCTTCGCCTGGTCGATGGCCCGCGCCAGATCGTCCTCCTTGCCTGCGTTCATCATAGTGTTGTCCAGGTGGACGCTCACCGGCTTCAAGTGAGTGGCCTCAATGGCCGGCCAGAGCCGGTCGAGACCGCCGTATGTCGCCTCGATCTCGCGGTAGCCGATGGCTTCGATGGCGTGCAGCGTCTCAGCGGGCTTTTGCGGAAGCACGCTGCGAACGGTGTAAAGCTGGACGCCGATCGCCTGGAGTTGCCGCGCCGCAACTCTGGCCGCGGGCAATGCCGCGGCAAGCGAGACGGACTTGAGAAGTTCGCGCCGGGTGACCATAGCGCTATTGTAAGCGCTATCGATGTGAACTTCGCTGAAAATCGTCGTATCGCGACAATATCCCCGATGAACACAGATCTTTGCGCCGGGTAGATAGATCCTTCCTCGCACAGCGACCGCGTGTCTTTGAGAATTCGGCAACAACCGCTCCCTTACTGTACAGTCGCGGCTCCGTTTCGGACGCGGCGTGTTTTCCGATGCTTACAGAGCGGCGACCGTTAAGGAAGATCCTCGTTGGCAGGAACCTCCGGCCGCTGGACCGGCTCTAAAGTACCAGGGAGTCGACTTGGGCGGCGGCGCGGCGCCCATCGCAACAGCCGAACGTGCAATAACGAGCAGCAACCGCAGTGAGCGAGGTGTCTGAGGCATAGACGGGATCTAGTTATGCGGTTAATCGGCTCGATAACAATGCTAAAGACGTTAGCTTAGCTATATTAGTTAGCTATGTTAGTTAGCTGCGTTAGTTAGTTACACCCATCGGCGTAGCGCAATGTCCGATTGTGGAGGACATCATTTCCCACATTATCCGGTAATTGCTAACCTCCGGCCATCGCCCGCTTCCGCGCATCCACCCACGCCGGAAATACTTCGGGATTCTCCAGCCACACCAGCATCCACTGCGCCATCTCGGTCTTCTCCGCCTGCTTCTCCGCCGCGGTATTCGGATTGGCCGCAAGAAATTTCGCCCGGTCTTTGGCCGCGATCACCTGACGCCGGCAGTACCGTACATGGTCGCGATCGCCCGCGCCAGAGGCCTCCGCATACACCGCGAGCAAATCGCGCAACGATCGTTCCAGCTCTTCGAAGGTATGCTGGCGCACCCCTTGGTATGGCTGCTCAAACGGCAGCCCCGTCTGGCGCAACAGATCGCGCAAGTAACTCTCGGAGACGGGCGCGAACCGCTCCAGCAGCTTCCGCCACACGGCGCCGGTGATGGCGCCAGGCTGCTCCGCTTCCAGATACTCGCGCAGATCCTGCTTGATCGACTTACTTCTGGCCACGGCGGTAGCGCTCCGTAGCGGCGTTATGGGATGCGAGATCGCTCGAGAATGTGTGCCCGCCCGAACCGTCCGGCCGCGCGACGAAATAGAGCGCATTGGAATCCGCCGGATGCATGGCGGCGCGCAACGAATCGAGGCCGGGATTGGCGATCGGTCCCGGCGGCAGACCGGCGTGCCGGTAAGTGTTGTAAGGGTTGGCGCTATCCAGATCGGACCGGTAGATCGTGCCGCGGTAACGGCCCTCCAGCAGCGCCGCGTAAACCGTCGTAGGGTCGCAATCGAGCTTCATGCCGATGCGCAGGCGGTTCGCGAAGACCGCGGCGATGAGCGGCCGCTCCTCGGGCAGCTTGGCTTCGCGCTCCACCATCGACGCCAAGGTGACAATGGCGTGTACATCGCCGCCGCCGCCGAGCCCGCGCCAGACCTCGCGAAATTTTCCGGTCATCATGCGGCATAACGCCTCGGCCGTAGTGTGGCGGCTCAGCTTATAGGTGTTGGGAAAGAGATACCCTTCTAGCGACGGCGCACTCGGGTCGAGATCGCGAACCGTTGCGGGGTTGCGCGCCGCCGCCAGAAACGAATCGGCAGTGAATAGCCCGAGCTGCGCCGCTAACTGTGCCAGATCGAACATGTTCTTGCCCTCCGGCGCCACCAGCGTGTAATAGAAGACGTCGCCGCGCGCGATGCGGTCCACCACTTCGAGCGGCGAGGCGGCGCGGTCGAAGCGGTATTCCCCGGCTTGCAGCACGCGGCCCCGCTGCACCGCGCGCGCCGCCAGAAAATCCCACCGGCTCCGCAGTACGCCGGCTTTCGCAAGCAGCGTTCCCATGGTTTCCGTGGAAGTCCCGCGCGGGAATTCTACGAAGGCTTCCCCTTGGAATCCCTGGTACGGCGCCACCAGCCGGAACACGGCGAAACCGCCGGCGAGCGCTAACAGCAGCACCAGAAGACCGAAAAGGCGCGCCGGTTTCATCGCCCGTATCATAAGGTGTCGAGGTAGCTCTGGAGCAGAATGACGGCGGAGAGACGGTCCACGGCCGCAGCCCGTTTTTCGATGCTGATGCCGCTCGAGCGCAGGACGCGGCCCGCCTCCACCGAGGTCAGGCGCTCATCCCAAAACGTCACGGGCAAGCCCGTCCACCGCTCCAGCTCGGCGCCGAATTCGCGCACCCATCCCGATTGGCGGCCTTCGGAACCGCGCATATTGATGGGATTGCCCATCAGAATGAGCCCCACTTCGCGCTGTTTTACCAGCGATTCCAGCGCGGCCAGATCGGTGCGCTTGTTGATGCGCACCAGATTCGGCAGACCTTGGGCGGTAATTCTCAAAGGGTCGCTGACCGCCAATCCGATTCGCTTCTTGCCGAGATCGAGCGCGAGAATGCGCGGCTGGGTGGGCGTCAAGTCACTCTTATTATAGCCGCCGGGATTTCCCGTCTTGGCTGAATCCGTGCGAATCGGGACATACAGCTAACGTCAAAACACACGCTACCAACTACAATTGAAAGAGAACGGCGGATCCATGACTGATAGCAAGAACGGCGCGGAGTTATCCACGGAGTTATCCACATGGACTGCGCCGGAGTGTCCCTTCACCATCGAGTATTCGCCGCGGGCTCTCGACGATATCCGCCTGGCGGTGGTAGACGCCTTCTTTTCCCTGCCGCGGGGCGGCGCCGAAATCGGCGGCATTCTGTGCGGCCATTGGGATGGCGAACGGCTGAGCATTACCGACTATGCCGCGCTCGATTGCGAGCACGCCTTCGGCCCTTCTTTCGCGCTTTCCCCGCGGGATGAGACGCAGTTGGCCGGTCTGCTCGCCGCGTCCGCCAGGAACGGGTCGCGACCGGTGGGTTGGTACCACTCGCACACGCGCAGCGAAATCTTTCTTTCCGATGCGGACCAGGAAATCCATCGGCGCTTTTTCCCCGAACCATGGCAGGTGGCCCTGGTTCTGAAGCCGCATACGTTCCATCCCGCCAGGGCCGGGTTCTTCTTCCGCGATTCCGGCGGCGGAATTCATGCGGAGGCCAGCTACGCGGAGTTTGTTCTGGCGCCGCTAGCGGTGAAGCCTGCCCCGTCGGGCGCCCCTGTCAAGGTGGAACCGGAGCCTTCACCGGCCCTCATTTCCGAGCCCATACCATTCTCGCAGCGCGATCTACAGCCGGCATCGCCCGCTCCGGCGGCGTCGCCCAAGCAGCCGGCGGAGCCCGAGGAGCCGGCGCGGCCTGAGGAGCCGGTGGCGCCTCCTCCATCACTCCTTAAGCTTCCCAAAATGCGGGCACGGCCCTCCCGCCGCTGGCCAATGGTGGTGGCGGCCGTGCTATTGGCCGGTTGCGCCCTCGGCGCGGCTGCGTATTGGAAACGCGACCTTTGGCTGCCGCGCGTGGCGGCGATGGCGCAGCGGCGGGCGCCCGCCCCGGCCCCGCCGCCTGCGCTGGGGCTCAATACCATAGATAGCGAGGGCCAACTGCAGATTCGCTGGGACCGGAATTCCCCGGCCGTACAGCGAGCCAGCGGCGGCGTTCTGAGCATCGGCGCCGGCGGCCCGTCCCGGCAGCAGATTCCGCTGGATAAGGCGCATCTGCTATCCGGCGTATTCACCTTCGCGCGGCAAACCGAGCGCGTGGACGTGAGCCTTGGCCTAACCCAGCCCGATGGCCGCTCGTCGCGCGAAGTCACGATGTTTGTGGGGAAACTGCCGGACAAAACGCCGGCGGCAGATCCGGCGGTGCAGGAAGAGCGCGACAATCTGGCGAAACAAGTGGCGAAAATACAGACCGATCTCGATGCGGAGATCGCGCGCAATGCGAAACTTCAAAAGTCGATGGATCAAATGAGCAAGCAGCTTCGCGCTCAGCAGCGAAGCCGACTGGCCAATCAGGCTCCAGACAAGAAATAGTCGCGAAATAACTGCCGTTTTGCGTAACCGAAGCGCGTTCCCGCTCGTGCGAACGCGTCTTCCGCCGGCGCCAAACAGTCCTTCGGCAGTTCACGCTAAGGCGTCTTCTCCCCATGCGCCGCGGCCGTCTTCAGGTGCGCATAAAACCCCAAATCCGCCCCGGTCAGCATCTTCGTCGCAAACTGAATCTGCCCCGTATGCATGGAAAAGTGCTCCACCACGTGGTAGATCGCCTCCAGCACCGACTGTTCATACTTCTGAATAGTCACGCGTTCCGTTAACCGCTCCGCGCTCAAACCGCCGATCACTGCCACGGCTTCCGCCACCGCCGCACGCAGCCGCTCCCTTAACTCCGCCGCCGATGCGCCCCCGCGCGCCGCGAATTCGGCGTCGCGTTCGCGAACATCGGGCCGCCCGCCGACTCCGGACACGATCCACTGCCGTACATTGCCGGCCAGATGCAGCGCCAGATTGCCCACGGCGTTTTCGTTCTCGCCGCCGCGCGCCCAGATCTGCTCGGCGCTCAACCGGTCCAGGCAGCCTTCAATGCGGCCGGTCAGCAGCTCCAGCTTGCGGGCCGAGAAGTCGAGAAAAATACGGCCCGCGTCGTTGACGATGTAAGCCTCGTTCATGGTGTTAGCCTCGTTCATGATTCGCTCCACCTCCGCAGTATAAAGTGAAAGAGCGTGGCGCAGCTCATTCACATCGCCGGAGGCGGTCTTGCGGGTACGGAAGCCGCGTGGCAAATCGCGCGCCGCGGATTGCGCGTGGCACTTTGGGAAATGCGTCCCGCGCGTCGCACCGCCGCGCACCAGACGGACCGGCTGGCGGAGCTGGTATGCAGCAACTCGCTGAAATCGGAGCTGGACTCCACCGCGCCCTGGCTGCTCAAAGAGGAGTTGCGCCGGCTCGATTCCTTGCTGCTCGCCGCGGCGCAGAAATCGCGCGTGCCCGGCGGACACGCGCTCACCGTGGACCGCGACGCATTCGCCGCCGAAGTAACCGCCGCCATCGAATCGGATCCGCTCATCGAGCTGCGGCGCGAAGAGATGACCTCCATCCCCGAAGATGGCATCGTGATTATCGCTACCGGTCCGCTCACCAGCGACGCGCTCGCCGAATCCGTCGCGCGCATCACCGGATCCGAGCGCCTGTTCTTTTACGACAGCATCAGCCCCATCGTCGATGCCGAGTCCGTCGATACCAACATCGCCTTCTGGGCGTCGCGATACGGCAAGTCCACCGACGGGACCGACGACTATCTCAACTGCCCGCTCGACCGCGAGCAGTACGAGCGCTTCGTCGACGAGTTACTTCAGGCGCAAAGCGTCCCGGCGCACATCGAGGAGGACCACACGCGCTACTTCGAAGCCTGTCTGCCGATTGAAGAGATCGCCCGCCGCGGCCGCGACACCTTGCGCTTCGGGCCAATGAAGCCGGTGGGGCTCGACGATCCGCGCACCGGCAGGCGCCCCTATGCCGTAGTGCAATTGCGTCAGGAGAATCTGCGCGCGCGGAGTTTCAACCTGGTCGGATTCCAGAATCACATGCGCTTCGGCGACCAGCAGCGCGTGCTGCGCCTCATTCCGGGCCTCGATCGCGCCGAGTTTCTCCGCTATGGGCAGATTCACCGCAACACCTATATCAATGCGCCCGCGCTGCTCGCGCCCACTTTGCAATTGCGCTCGCGTCCCGAAGTCTTCTTCGCCGGCCAGATTTCAGGGGTCGAAGGGTACGTGGAATCCATCGCCACCGGTCTGATGGCGGGGATGCACGCCGCCGCGCTGGCGCAGGGCGAAGAGCCGCGCGCCTTGCCGCGCGCCACCGCGCTCGGCTCACTATGCCATTACATCTCGGGCGCCGATGCGCGCAACTACCAGCCCGCCAACATCACCTTCGACCTTCTGCCGCAGCTCGACTTGCCGCAACTAGACGACGCCACGCGCAACCGCTTGAAGCGCGACAAGCACGCACGCCACGCCGAGATTTGCCGGCGCGCGCTCGAAGCGCTTGAAGAATACCGGCAGATCTATGCCTGAGGTGGTCCATGTCTGAACTGGCGCTCCAGATCGAGCGCTACCTCGATAGCCTCAAGCGCGAAGGCGCGTCGCCGCACACCGTGGTTGCCTACCAGAGCGACCTGGAGCAGTTGCTGCACTACTTATCGCCGCCGGAAATGACGCCGCCCGAAGTACGCGCCATCGATTTGCTGCTGCTGCGCGAGTGGCTGGCATCGCTCTACAACCAGGGCCTGAACGCGGTGAGCATCCGCCGCAAGCTGGCGGCCGTGCGCGGCCTGTTCCGCTTTATGCAGCGCGAGGGCATTGTGGAAGTCAACGTGGCGCGGCTGGTGCGCACGCCCAAAGCGCCCATCAAGCTGCCCGAAGTGATGACGGCCGAGCAGGCGAACAACCTGATCGACGGCGTGGGGGCGAACGATCTCCACCGGCCGCATCCGTTGCGCGACCGCGCCATATTCGAGCTGCTCTACGGCTGCGGCGTGCGCGTGAGCGAGCTCGCGGGCCTCAACCTCGACGATCTGGACCGCTCCGAAGGCTGGATTCGCGTGCGCGGCAAAGGCCGCAAAGAGCGCCAGGTGCCTTTACCAGGCAAAGCCGCGCAAGCGCTGGAGCGCTATCTGGACCAGCGGCTGGTGGTGCGCGATGAGCCCGCGGTGTTTCTGAACCATGGCGGCGCAAGGCTCGCCGCTCGCGGCATCCGCGGCATTGTGAAGCTCTACGCCACGCTCATCGGCGGCGACCCGTCTCTTCACCCGCACAGCTTCCGCCATGCCTACGCCACCCACTTGTTGGCCGACGGCGCCGATTTGCGCGCTATCCAGGAGCTGCTGGGACACGCGCGCCTTTCCACCACGCAAAAATACACGCAGGTCTCGCTGGTCGATCTGATGGCCGTCTACGACAGGGCCCACCCCAAAGCCAAATAGCTTAATCAAAATGACCCTGCGAAAAGAACTCGGGCCCATGATGCGGCTGGCGGCGCCGCTCGCTCTCACCGAGCTCGGCTGGATGGCGATGGGCATCGTCGATACCATCATGGCCGGCAGGCTGAACGCCACGGCGGTGGGCGCGGGCAGTCTCGGCAACATGCTGTTCTACCCCATCGCCATTTGCGGCACGGGGATGCTGCTCGGCATGGACACGCTGGTGTCGCAAGCGTTCGGCGCCAACCGTCCGCGCGATTGCCGCCGCAGCCTGGTCAACGGCGTGTGGCTGAGCCTGGGGATTACGCCGCCGCTGATGGCGGTGCTTCTCGCGTTGATTCCGGCCGTGCGCGCGGCCGGCACCAATCCCAGCGTATTTGCGCAGTTCGCACCATTCCTGAAAGTCTTGACGTGGAGCGTGGCGCCGCTCTTGTGTACCGCCGCGCTGCGCCGCTATTTTCAAGCAGTGGATGTGGTCCACCCGATTCTATTCGCGATGATCAGCTCGAACGTCTTGAACGCGCTGGGAGACTGGGCGCTGATGTTCGGCCATTGGGGCGCGCCGCGCATGGGCCTGGAAGGGTCGGCCTGGTCCACCGCCATGTCCCGCGTCTATATGATGTTGGCGCTTGCCGCCGCGGTCCTTTGGCACGAGCGGAAATCCGGCAACCTGCTGTTCCGCGTCTCGTGGCTGCCGGACCTGGAGCGCATTCGGACGCTGGTCGCGCTGGGCCTCCCCGCGGCGGCGCAGATTCTCTTTGAAGGCTCCGTTTTCGCTCTCGTGACGGTGTGGGCCGCACGGCTCGACGAAGCGTCGCTTGCGGCTCACAGCATCGCGGTGCAAGTGATCGCGACGACGTTCATGGTGCCCCTGGGAATCAGTTCGGCGGCCGCCGTGCGCGTGGGGCAGGCGATCGGGCGCAACCACCCGCGCGGCGCGCGCACCGCCGGATGGGCCGCGCTGCTGCTCTCCACCCTCTTCATGGGCTCGGCCGCGCTGGCGATGAGTATTGCGCCGCGCTTCATCGTGCGCCTGTTCATCGCGGACCCGGCGGTGATCGCCTCGGGCGCGATACTGTTGCGCATCGCCGCGCTTTTCGAATTGTTCGACGGCTTTCAGATTGTGGCCACCGGCGCGTTGCGCGGATTGGGCGATACGCGCCAGCCCATGGTTGCGCACCTGCTTGGTTACTGGGCAGTGGGCGTGCCGGTCGCTTACGTGTTGTGCTTCCCGCTGCACTGGGGCGCCACCGGAATCTGGGTGGGGTTGACCGCCGCGCTGATGCTGATCGGCACGGCATTGGTGATGGTGTGGTGGCGAAGAATCGCGACCATCCCGGCTGCCGCCGCTGGTCATGTTCAGCGATGAGAATTGAAACGTGGCCGCCGATTGCCATCCGGAATGCCGCTTAGCGAGCGTCGCGAAACAACGTTGCCACAATTCGAAAAGGCGTCGTGACGCGCTACGCTGCCCGCGCCATCGCCACGCTCTTCGGCTGCAAGCCGGCCTTCGCGATGACCCGGTAGCTCGCGCACCCGGCGGAAGCGGGTGTGGATTGCCCGGTTGCGGGCTTGCCAGGCCATGGGCCCGCCCCACCGGCATCCGCTCGCTTAACGAGCGCCGCGGCTCTGAATCTCGCGCTACAATTGGATGTATTCTCCCCACCGCAAACAACATGAAATTTGGCGTCATTGTCTTTCCCGGAAGCAATTGCGACCACGACGCTTCTTACGCCGTCGCCCACAATCTCGGCCATACAGCCGAATTCATCTGGCACAGCTCCGCCACTCTCGGCGACGTCGATGCCGTAATCTTGCCCGGCGGCTTCGCCTACGGCGACTATCTGCGCTGCGGCGCCATCGCCAAGTTCTCGCCCGTCATGCGCGCGGTCAAGCGGTTCGCGGCCGAAGGCGGCCTGGTGCTCGGCGTCTGCAACGGCTTCCAGATTCTGGTGGAAGCGGGCCTCTTGCCCGGGGCGCTGATGCGCAACCGCGGCTTGAAATTCGTCTGCCGCGAGGTGCGGCTCCGCGCCGCCACAACCCGTTCGCCCTTCACCAGCGCCGCGCAGTTGGGTCAAACCCTGCGCATGCCCATAGCGCACGGCGAAGGCTGCTACTTCGCCGAAGAGCGCACGCTCGATGAGCTGGAAGCCGAAGACCGCATCGCTTTTCGCTACATCGATAATCCCAACGGCTCGCTGCGCAACATCGCCGGCGTCCTCAATCGCGAGCGCAATGTCATGGGCATGATGCCTCACCCCGAACGCGCCTCCGAGCCGCTGATGGGCTCGTCCGACGGCCTCGTGGTCTTCCACTCCATGCTGCACGCGCATTCCATTGTTCAAGCGACTCTTCAAACGGCGCCTCAAGCGGCGCCCCGAGCGACGTCCGCCGTATGACCGCCCCCGCCATCACCGCCGAAATTGTTGCGCAGCACCAGCTCACGCCCGATGAATACCAGAAAATCGTCCATATTCTGGGCCGCTCGCCCAACCTCACTGAGCTAGGCATTTTCAGCGTGATGTGGAGCGAGCNNTGTGTGGAGATGCGACAATAGAGATTCCCCAATGGCCACCTCCGCAATTAGTGCCGTTACTCCGGAGATGATCCGGGAACACGGCCTCACGCCGGAAGAATTCGAAAAAATTAAAGAACTGCTGGGCGGACGCGAGCCCACGCGGACAGAGCTTGGCATCTTCAGCGTGATGTGGAGCGAGCACTGCTCTTACAAGAGCTCGCGCGTTCACCTGAAGAAGCTCCCCACGCGCGGCAAACTGGTGGTTCAGGGACCGGGCGAAAACGCCGGCATCGTCGATATCGGCCAGGGCTATGTGATCGCTTTCAAAATCGAATCGCACAATCACCCGAGCTTCATCGAACCGTTCCAGGGCGCGGCCACCGGCGTCGGCGGAATTCTGCGCGACATCTTCACCATGGGCGCGCGCCCCATCGCCGTGCTCGATTCGCTTCGTTTCGGCCGGCTGGACGACCCCGAAACCGGCGCGCGCAATCGCCGCATCCTCAATGGCGTTGTCGGCGGAATCGCGCACTATGGCAACTGCTTCGGCGTGCCCACCGTGGGCGGCGAGTGCATCTTTGAGAGCTGTTACGACGGCAATCCGCTGGTCAACGCGTTCGCCCTTGGCGTCTGCCGCAAGGACGAAGTGTTCTACGCCAAGGCCGCCGGCGTGGGTAACCCGGTAATCTACGTCGGCGCGCGAACCGGCCGCGATGGCATCCACGGGGCTTCCATGGCCAGCGCCGAATTCACCGAAGAGTCGAAGCAGAAGCGCCCCAATGTGCAGGTGGGCGATCCCTTCATGGAGAAGCTTCTGCTCGAAGCCTGCATCGAGGCCATGCACACCGGCGCCATTGTCGGCATTCAGGATATGGGCGCCGCCGGACTCACTTGCTCGACTTGCGAAATGGGAAGCCGCGGCGGGGTCGGCATCGAAATCGAGCTCGACCGCGTCCCGCAGCGCGAATCCTGCATGACGCCTTATGACATCATGCTCTCCGAATCGCAGGAGCGCATGCTGCTGGTGGCTGAAAAGGGGCGCGAAGAGGAAGTCTATCGCGTGTTTCGGAAGTGGGGGCTTGAGGCCGCGGAGATCGGCGTGGTCACTGACGACGGGAAGCTGCGCGTGCGGCAACACGGGGTGGTTGTCGCCGAGATCCCCAACCGCCAGCTTGCGGATGAAGCCCCGCTTTATAACCGGCCTTATACGCGGCCGCCGCAGCGGGCCGAAGTCGCAGGCCATGGGCCTGCGCCACTGCAAATCCAGGACGCCTTACCCGCTATTGTCGCCAGCGCCGATATCTGTTCCAAGCGTTGGATTTGGGAACAGTACGATTATCAGGTACGCACCAACACCATCGCCGGACCCGGCGCCGAAGCCGCCATTGTCCGCATCAAGGAAACTGGAACGTCGGTCGCCATTTCGCTCGATGGCAATGGCCGCTATTGCTATCTCAACCCGCGCGAAGGCGCCAAGCTGGCCGTCGCCGAATGCTGCCGCAACCTGGCCACGGCGGGCGCCGTTCCCCTGGCCGCTACCAACAATCTCAACTTCGGCAACCCCGAGCGCCCTGAGATCATGGCGCAACTGGTGGAAGCCATCGAGGGCATCGCCGAAGCCTGCCTCTTCTTTGAGACGCCCATCACCGGCGGCAACGTCAGCCTCTATAACGAAACCCTCGGCGAAGGCATCTATCCCACGCCGGTGCTTGGCATTGTCGGCACGCTCAAGACCGCTGCGCCCGTCACCATTCCGTTCAAGCACGCGGGCCGCGCGGTGATGCTGGTGGGCGGCATGGGCGCGTGCAACGATCTCGATTTCGGCGGGACGCAATACGCCAAGTCGATCCTCAAGCAGCTTTGGGGGCAACCGCCCGCGCTCGATATGGATTACGAAAAGCGCGTGCACGACGCAATTCGCGAAATCCTCGCCGAAGGCCTCGCCGAATCCGCGCACGATTTGAGCGATGGCGGCCTGGCGGTCGCGCTCGCGGAGTGTTCTTTCGGCCCCGCCGGCATTGGCGCGCAGCTGGATATCGATTCCGACCTGCGCCCCGAATTTCTGGCCTTCCACGAAGCCCCGTCGCGCATCCTGATTTCCACCGCCAATGCGAACACGAAGCGCATCGCCGCGATCGCGGAAAAGCATGACGTGGCCGCGCCGGTAGTGGGGGTTACAATCGAGAAGGGAATCGAAATCCGCCAGCGCTCCATGACCCTAGGCTCCTGGGAAATCGCCGCCTTGAAACACTCCTACGAGACCGCGCTGGAATCCCACCTGTCTCAAGGAGCCCACCATGCCTAACCCGTGGCGCACGCACTCGCGCGCAAGACCGCATCCTGTTCCCGCTTCCTCGCGAGTCACGTGTTCTGCTAGCCGAATACGTGGCGCACGCACTCTTGCGTGCAGTGTCCCCACTCATGGGGACACGTCTTTGGCCGTCGCTAACCGGATAACGGCTACGCGAGAAACAGTCCAGGCGTTCGCACAAGGAACGAACCGCGTTCACACGAGTGTGAACGCTGCACGCACGAGTGCGTGCGCCACAGCCCATGCAAGATAAATTCCACGAAGAGTGCGGCGTAGTCGCCATCTACGGCCATCCCGAAGCCTCCAAACTGGCCTATCTCAGCCTCTACGCCATGCAGCATCGCGGCCAGGAAAGCGCCGGCATCTGCACCTCAGACGGCAACCGCGTCCACACCCACAAGGCCATGGGCCACGTGGCCGATATCTTTCCGCCGGTGCTGGCAAATCTGCCCGGCGAGCTGGCCATCGGCCACACGCGCTATTCCACCACCGGCGACACCGTGCTGCTCAACGCGCAGCCCTTCTCCGTCGCCTGCAATAAAGGAAAGGTCGCCGTCGCCCACAACGGCAACATCACAAATGCCGCCGAGCTGCGCGCCGACCTGGAACGCCGCGGCGCCATCTTCCAAGCGTCCAGCGACACCGAAGTCATTCTGCATCTGGTAGCGCACTCTTCCGAGCGCACCTTCGCCGGCGCGCTGCGCGATGCGCTGCTGCAGCTTGAAGGCGCATTTTCGCTGGTGTTTCTGGCGCAAGATCGCATCATCGTCGCCCGCGATCCGCACGGTTTCCGCCCGCTCGCGGTCGGTGAAATGGAAGTCTCCGGCGGCCGTAAGTGCTACGTGTTCGCGTCCGAAACGTGCGCCTTCGATTTGATCAACGCCGTCTACCTGCACGACGTGGAGCCCGGCGAAATGGTGATCGTCGGCCCCGAAGGCATCACGCATGAGCGTTACGCGCCCGTGCAGGCGCTGGCGCAGTGCGCCTTCGAGCATGTCTACTTTTCGCGCCCCGATTCCATCGTCTTCGGCCGTCCCGTGGCCGAATCGCGCGAGCAGCTCGGCCGCCTGCTGGCGCGCGAATGTCCGGCCGACGCCGATGTCGTGGTGCCGGTTCCCGATTCCGGCGTTGTAGCCGCCATCGGCTACGCCTCCGAATCCGGATTGCCTTACCGCCAGGCCCTCATCCGCAATCACTACGTGGGCCGCACGTTCATTGAGCCGTCGCAAGCCATCCGCGATTTCGGCGTGAAGCTCAAGCTCAACCCCGTGCGCCATCTGCTGGTAGGCCGCCGCGTGGTGCTGGTCGACGATTCCCTGGTGCGCGGCACCACCAGCCGCAAGATTGTGCGCATGGTGCGGCAGGCGGGCGCGCGCGAAGTGCATCTGCGCATCTCATGCCCGCCCACGGTTTCGCCCTGTTTCTACGGCGTAGATACGCCCACGCGCGGCGAGCTGATCGCCTCCAATCACAACATCGAAGAGATCCGGCGATTCGTGGAAGCCGATACCCTCGGTTATCTTTCGCTGAGCTCGCTCCGCAAAGCCGTCGGCGACGACGAGCGCCACGAATACTGCTACGCCTGCTACACCGGCGACTACCCGACCGACCTCGTCCAAATCGATCAGTTGGCCGCAGCCGGCCAGAAGCACTGCTAGATGCACCTGCAACTAGACGGCGCCAGCCTCACCATTGAAGCTGTTGTACGACAGGCCGCTGTGGGACAGGCCTCCCGGCCTGTCCTTTCCGAAGTCACCATCTCCCCATCCGCCCGCCGCCAAATGGAAAATTCCCGCGCGCTCATCGACCGCCTGGCCGAGGGCGACGACCCCATCTACGCCGTCAACACCGGCGTCGGCCTGCTGGCGAACGTACGCATCCCGCGCGGCGAGCTCGACCAGCTCCAGCGCAACGTCATCCGCTCGCACTCCGTGGGCGTTGGCGAGCCGCTCTCGCGCGAAGTCGTCCGCGCCATGATGTTAATCCGCGCCAACGTGCTCGCCAAAGGCTTCAGCGGCATCCGCCCGCTGGTGGCGGAGCGCCTCTGCGATTTGCTCAACCGCGGCGTCACGCCGGTGGTTCCTTCACAAGGCAGCGTCGGCGCCAGCGGCGATCTGGCACCCCTGGCCCACATGGCGCTGGTGCTCATTGGCGAAGGCGAAGCCGAGTTTGAGGGCGCGATATTCCCCGGCGCCGAAGCGCTGCGACGCGCCGGTATTGAGCCCATCGACCTGCACCCCAAGGAAGGCATCAGCCTCATCAACGGCACGCAGGCCATGCTCGCCATCGGTTGCCTCGAGCTCGATGCGGCCCAGACGCTGGCAGACACCGCCGATGTCGTCAGCGCGCTCACTCTCGATGCCCTCAGGGGCACGCCGCGCGCCTTCGATCCGCGGATTCACGAAGCGCGCCCGCACCCCGGCCAACTCGCCTCTGCGGAGCGGCTGCGCAATCTGCTCGAAGGCAGCGAGATTCGCCAATCGCACATCGGTTGCCAGCGCGTGCAGGACGCCTACTCGCTACGCTGCATTCCGCAAGTGCACGGCCCGGTTCGCGACGCCCTGGCCGAAGCGCGCCGCGTCTTCGAGATCGAGCTGAACTCCGCCACCGATAACCCGCTGGTCTTTGGCGATGAGATCGTCTCCGGCGGTAATTTCCACGGGGAGTCGCTGGCTTTTCAGCTCGATTTTCTAGCCATTGCGCTTTCCGCGCTGGCAGGCATTTCGGAGCGCCGCGTCGATCGTCTGGTCAATCCCGCGCTCAACGAAGAGCTGCCGCCGTTCCTCGCCGGCCACGCCGGTCTTGAATCCGGATTGATGATGGCGCAAGTCACCGCCGCCAGTCTGGTGGCGGAAAACAGCGTGCTCGCGCACCCGGCTTCCACCGGTTCCATCACCACCAGCGGCAACAAAGAGGATTTCGTCAGCATGGGCATGACGAGCGCCGTCAAGCTGCAGCGCATCGTACGCAACACCCGCAACGTGCTGGCTATCGAGACGCTGGCCGCAGCGCGCGCTCTCGATTTGTTGGCGCCGCTCAAGACCAGCGCGACTCTGGAGGAAGCCCGCACGCGCATCCGCGCCGTTTCCCCGCCCATCGCCGGCGACCGCCCGTTCTACCGCGATATCGCCGCGCTCGAAGCCTTGATTCGCTCCGGACGGCTGGCCCAGCTATGATTCGCAGCGCTCCGGAATCCGGCGCCCAGACGCTCGTCCATTTGATCAACCGCGCCTTCGTAGTGGAGCGCTTCTTCCTCGATCACGACCGCATCGATCTCGCCGGCGTCGAGCAGTTTCTGAAGCAGGGAACGTTCCTGATCGCCGAAGAAGAAGGCCAAACGGCCGGCTGCGTCTACGTGGAAGTGCGTGGCAACCGCGGTTACTTCGGGCTGCTTTCGGTCGATCCGGCTCGCCAAGGTTCGGGATTAGGCAAACGCCTCATCGCCGCGGCCGAGGACTACTGCGGCAAAGCCGGGTGCGCATTTATAGATCTGCAGATCGTAAATCTGCGCGCAGAGTTGCCGGCGTTCTATCGGAAACTAGGCTATGTGGAAACCGGCACGGCGCCATTCCCGCCCGACGTCGCGACCAAGCTTCACTGCCACTTCGTGAAGATGTCGAAACCGCTCTAACTAGCTCCCGCCGCCGCCGTATTCACCGGCGGCTGGTATCTCAGCACGTAGTGTTGCATCGCCGCTTCTATCCAGCTCATGCCTAGCCCGTCCGCCGACGAAGATGATTGCAGCCGGCGCTGCCGCTACACAGCACCGCGCCATAGCGCAAACGTCTTTGCCGTGCCCGTCTTTCTTGTAGCGGCTGGCGGATTGTTTGCGGCCTTCCCACATACCGGACAGAATAGAATATTGAACCTTCTGGCAATTCCTGAACGCAAGCGAAGTTTCCGGACTCGCTCAATGGGATTGAGTTCCGGGCTGTAGGGCGGCAGAAAGCTCAAAGCGAAGCGGGAAGCGTGCCGCTCTCGCCAGGGTTGGTGGAATTTCGCCTTGTGATGGTAGGCGTTGCCGCCGATGCGACCACGCAGCGCCAGCGCCCTGCCTTACGCAGAGACCCCACGCTGAGGCTCAACTCGCCACAGCATCTGCGCCCTCCCTTCATGCCACTATGGAATTGCGTGCAATTGCCGGTGGATTCAGCCGTTCCCGAAATCTTGCGGCATCTGCGCGAAGCTAATAACCTGGTGCTCGAAGCTCCGCCCGGCGCAGGTAAAACCACACGCGTTCCACCGGCGCTGCTCGACCTGGACGGCCGCGAGGTGTTGGTGCTGGAGCCCCGCCGTCTGGCGGCGCGCCTCGCTGCCCGGTTCGTGGCGCAGCAGCGCGGCGAGCGGGTGGGCGAAACCGTCGGCTATCAGGTGCGATTTGAGGAAGCGGCCGGCCCGCGCACCCGCTTGCGCTTCGTCACCGAAGGCGTGTTGACGCGGAAGCTGCTTTCCGACCCAACGCTCGCGCGCACCGGTTGCGTGGTGCTCGACGAATTCCACGAGCGGCGCCTCGAAGGCGACTTCGCGCTCGCCCTGCTGCACCGCCTGCAGCAGACCAGCCGCCGCGATTTGCGGCTGCTGGTGATGTCGGCCACGCTGGACGCCGCGCCGGTGGCGCACTACCTTGGCGGCGCGCGCGTGATCCGCTCCGAAGGCCGCCAGTATCCGCTCGAAATCGAATATTCGCCGCACTCCGCCGCGCCACTGGAGCAGCAGGTGGCCGCCGCCGCGGAACGGTTGGCTGTGCATGGGATGGCCCGAGGCATTGCCGGCCACATGCTCGTGTTTCTGCCCGGCGCGGCCGAGATTCGCCGGGCGCAGACGGCTTGCGCGGCCCTTGCGGCGCGCCTCGGATGTATCGTATTGCCTCTGCACGGCGATCAATCGCCGGAAGAGCAGGACCGGGTTATCTTGACCAATCCCGTGGGCCCTTCGCAGCAGCGGAAGATCATTCTGGCCACCAACGTCGCCGAAAGCTCCATCACCATCGAAGGCGTGGCCGCTGTGATCGATTCCGGTCTGGCGCGCATGGCCGGCCATTCGCCGTGGTCGGGCATGCCGACGCTGGAAATCGCGCGCATCAGCCAGGCTTCCGCCAATCAGCGCGCCGGACGCGCGGGGCGCACCGGACCGGGCCGCGCCATCCGTCTCTATCCGCTGGAAGATTTTGTGCGCCGCGCCGCGCATGAGACGCCCGAGATCCTGCGCGCCGATCTTTCACCGGTAGCGCTGCTGCTGCGCGCCATGGGCTTGGGCGGATTGGAATCGCTCGACTGGCTGGACGCGCCGCCCGGCGCAGCCGTGAAACACGCCGAGGAGCTGCTGCGTCAGCTTGGCGCCGATGGAGAGACTGGCCGGGAGATGGCGCGCTATCCGCTGCATCCGCGCCTGGCGCGGCTCGTCGTGGAAGCAAGGCGCCGCGGCGTGGCGGAAGACGGCTGCACCGTGGCCGCGCTGCTCAGCGCAGGGGAACGTTTGCCTGCGCGGGCGGCCCACAATTCCCGGTCGGACTTGCTGGCGCTGCTGGACGCCCAATGTGTCGCGCCGCGGGAAGCGCGTACCCAGCAAGTGGTGCGGCAGGTGCGCCGCGCGGTGAATCCGCCGAAGCAAGCACGGGGTGTCTCATTCAAGGGCCACGAAGACGCGTTGTTGATCTCGGTGCTGGCGGCGTTTCCCGACCGCGTGGCGCGGCGCCGGCAAGGAAGCGACCTTCAACTGGCGTCCGGCGGACCCGCGCAGCTTGCGCCTTCGAGCACCGTGACGCAGGCGCAGTTTCTGGTAGCGGTGGAAGCCGAAGACCGTCGCGATCAAAAGGCGCCGCTGGTTCGCATTGCGAGCGCCATCGAGCCGGAGTGGTTGCTCGATCTCTTTCCCGAACGCGTCGTCGAAGTGGCAACCGTGGAGTGGAACCGCTCCGCCGAGCGCGTGGAAGGCATGAGCGCGCTGATGTTCGGGCAGATCGCCATCGAGCAAACCCGGCGCGAGGCGGATGCAGCCGCGGCCGGAGAGTTACTCGCCGGGAAAGCCATAGAGGCCGGTTTGGCGCGCTTCGTGGACATGGAGGAGCTGGAAGCGTTCCTCGATCGCGCACGCTTCGCCGCGCCATACCTGGAAATTCCGAGCGTGGGCATGGAAGCGGCGAATGAGGTCTTGCGCGCGCTGGCCCGCGAGCGAAAGAGCTTCACGGAACTGGAAGAGGCGGCCCGGCGGGAGTTACTTCGTACACTGCACCGGCAGTTACCGCGTGGGTTAGACGCTACCGCGCCCGAGAGCATCAAGCTGCCCGGAGGCCGCCAGGTGCGCGTGCACTACGAGCCAGGCCAGCCTCCGTGGGTCGCCTCACGCTTGCAGGATTTCTTCGGGATGCGAGAGACTCCGCACATTGCCGGCGGAAAGGTTCCATTGGTGGTGCGGCTACTCGCGCCCAATCAGCGCCCCGTGCAGATGACCAGCGATCTGGCGGGTTTTTGGGAGCGGCTATATCCACAGGTGCGCAAGGAGCTATCGCGCCGCTATCCCAAGCATAAGTGGCCGGAACTGCCTTAGCGTCAAAACGCTCTGACGGTCGCGACTCCGCAACCGCGGAATCAACGGAGCCGCGCACGCCGGTAAGCGGTGTTTTCGACTCTCGCCCTGAGGACTAACTACTTCTTCGAGTCGGAGCTGGAACTGTGACCGGAGTCGTCGCAAACTGGCGCAGCATTGACATAGATCGTCGCTCCGGCCGATTCCGTTGGTGGAGCGATCGTCTGAATCGTGTAATGTGCTTTGTCATCCGGAGTAACGTTCAGCAGCGGAATTGCGCATTGCCGGGACGGAAGAGCTTGCGCGTGGACGACGATGGGTTTCGGCCCCGCCAGGGGCGTCTTGACGGGAGTTGGCGTTTGCCGCGCCCGCGATGGCATTGGCGGAAGGTGTTGAAAGGCGTCCTGCGCGGTGATCCGGGTTCCCGCATCTTGCGAGGCTTGAGCAAGGATGCAGCCAACCGTTGTCAGGGACATTGGAATAAGTTTCGCTATCCACATCGATATCCACATAGCGTTGGTCTGAGTATAGTATGGCGCCCCGACCGGCGCAATAGGATTCCACCGGTGAGCGGTTGTGGCACAGGTGAGACTCCCGGGCGTGTCGGGGTGGAAGCGAATGCGATGACGCCGCCTGCCCACTTACTGTTTGGACGGCCAATTCGCGAGGTTCACCCAACCCGTCGGCGCGCATTTGCCGCTTGGACACACCTCAAACTTGTAGATAGGATGAACTTCCCAGAGCGACGCTCTCTTTGGATCGCCTGCAATCGCCGCTCCGGCAACGCAAGTCGCGTGGCCGCCAAGGCACGCTTGATGGCTCGCGCCACCGGGCAACTGATGTTTGATACCTGAGCACTCGTTCGTATTGCCGGCGCTGGCCGCGCGGCCAACACGAAGCCCTGTAGTACGACCTGTTTTCCTTCGCCGAGAACTTAAAGCGTCGCGCGGTTCGTCATTGGGCCAAGTTGGGCCGAGAGCGGGTGCTTATTTGGATTGCCGAAGCTGATGGCCTTATTGGACTGAACAGTCGTCAAAAATGTTGAACACAGCGCAAATCCGAAGGTTGAGTAAGGCTGGATTTCGGAACGCGCAAATACCACATGTTTCGTTTCGCTATAATTTGAGGTCCGAAAAAGGCCGAGGGCTCACGTTCCAGACGCCCTTCAGGGGGTTGTCGGTGTCCATCATCACAAAGTTAGCCAGGAACAAAACCGCGGCCACCAGAGTGAAGCAGCAGGCGCCGGTGTACCAGTATCGAAAAGGGTAAACGAAGATCAGCAGCAGCAGCACTCCGGCGATGGTATCGACAAGACCGGCCAGCGTGGGCGGAATCCGGGTCAAACTCTTGGCCACGCGTTCGTCGCGGCACTCACTGGTTTTCTGCGCTATGTCGATCACGCGGGCGTGCATCCGTTGTTCGGTCTCACTGAGGGGCGCGGCTTCCACCACGCTATTGAGGAATTTGGAGAACACCGCGTCGGCCTGGCTGTCCGCGCGGCCGTCGCCCAGAGCCGGCCATTCGGACCTCAGGACATGGTTCGCGTAGAACCCGATGGCGCGGCGAATGCCGGCATGGGCGTCGGGATTGAGATAGCCGCTAAAGCGGAGCACCTCGTCGAGGGAATTGCATTCGCGGATGACGCAATTCTCGACTTCGGTAAACTGGCCCCAAATGACGAAGATAGTAAAGGCAAGCAGGACCGCATAGATATCGCCGACCAGTTGAATCAGGACGCTCAGCCCTTCCGCTTCGCGGGCGGTGAAGTTATAGAAGCCGGCGTTGCGTAAGAAGGCATAGAGTAACAGAGCTGCCGCAAGCCGGGCCGCCAGCTTGAGGATGTTTTCAGCAGGGAGTGTCCATGGCATAGCGGTCTCCGGCCATTATGGCATGTAGTAGAACAACGGTGGGACGGACCATTGCCTTTCGTGGTCTGTCATTGCCTCGCCAAAACACAAACGCTTGACAGGCGACAGAAACCGATCGTCTGTCCCACCTCTGAATGGGCCAGACTTAGCCAGAACATCGGGACTCAATAAGCAGGTGGATTCGGTGCCGCGGCCGCTTCCGTTGGCAACGCTCCGTCCCGAAACAATCCCAAGCCGAGAATCGCTGGAGACTCCTCCTCCTCAAACAGCACCACCGACTCCTCCGCGCGTGCCAGCGCCACGGTTCGCCACCAACAGCAAACCGCCGCGATGCCCAGAATAACGACTAGCTCGGCATACCTGGCGGGGTCATGAAGCGCGCGCAGTTCGGAGGCAATGCCAAAGCCGATGGCCTGCAGCAGCCCCGCTGCGGCGATGAACATCAGATTAACCTTTGACTTACCAGGAAGGTAGGAACAAGTGAACGGAATCTTGTGAAATCCATACAGGCTGACGTAGGCTAGTATGGTCCCCCAAAGGCCGAGAATCACCAGATGCTCCACCGCTGGCCGCCACGGCCATGCCGATAGAAACACCGCGGCCGAAACTAGCCACACAGGGCCTACGGAGAGTACGAACAGCGGCCGGCGGATCGCGGCCAGATACTCCGGCGTCCGGTGAACCGACGTGACGCGGAACATCCAATTGGCGCGCAGGTCGAGCGGCATGGCAAACACCACGCGAGTTCCCACCACCCAGGCAGTCATCATCACGATGGACGAAAAAATCGGCGAAACAATCGACGGTATGTCCGCCTGCCGCCGCGGTCCTCCGTTTTTCCAAAGCAGGCTCACAAGAGCGAATCCAATACCCAGATAGAAGGCAAGAATCACGCGATGCTGGCGGCTGCGCAACAAGGTGCGGATGCTGAACTGGACCACGGCGGTTTCGAGCGAGTTTCCAAATCGCGGGAGCCAATTCACGCCGCGAACGCCGGCGACGATATCCGGCTCTTCGACGATCTTCCGCAACGTCCGGAAGTAAGACAGCAGAAAAGCCGCGCCGGCTCCCACAATGGCGAGTGCCAAGCCCAGACACGCCCGCCGCGCCAACGGCGCCATCGCTGGATGCATGGAACCATTAAGAGCCTGGAACAATCCCAGGAACCAATAGGAGGGCAGCCAGGCAAGCGCATGCTGATTCTGCGCCGCGGCGAGAGCCCGCGGCGTCGCCAGGGACGGCTGAAGAAAGTAGACGCTCACCACCAGACAGAACGCCGCCATTTGCAACACCGCCGATAAGCGCAGAAACAGCCGGCGCGGCAGTTGCGCGGCTAGCCCCTGCACGCCCAGCACGGAACAGAAAATGAATGCGCCGGCTGAGAGCATCGTGACCCAATAGGCTGCCAGCGATCGGATCATTCCCAAAAGGCCGGAATTCGCCGGTGAAAATACGAGCACCGGCCAGGCGACGCCCGCGAGAGTATGGAGCGACACCACAGTTAGACTGAGTGCGGTAGCCACTGACGCCACTTTGGCCAGAAACATCGTGCGCGCGCGTATAGGCAATGGCGCCAGCACCAGAACGTCCCGGCGGTTCAAGAATGTGGATTCCCAACTCAGCACGGCGAATAGCCCGACCACCAACATGGTAGTTGCTATTAGAAAGTGCTCCTGACTCCAAAGGACCGTCATGAGCGCGTTGGGTGGAATCCGGCGTGCATCGAAGAATAGGGCGCCCAGTAAGAGTCCCGAGCTGATCCAGATCAAGAGTCCCGCGAACTGGCCGAGTAACTTGGTGATGTCTCCCTGGGGTGACAGCAACTCCAGATCTACCATGCGGAATAGGAACTCGCGATAGAGTATGCGAAATTGGAGATTATTCATATCTCTCGCCTCATGCTCCGATCAAATCCGCAATCTCGCGTGAAATCCCCGCGGTATCCTGCTCCACGGCAAGCTGGGAGAAGATGTCTTCCAACGTTGGCAGGGCCATCAGCGTTCGCAAATGCTCAATGGAATCGTCGGCGACAATCTTGCCTCGGTGCAGAATCACCACGCGCGACGATACTCGCTCCACGGTTTCGAGTTCATGCGAGCTGAACAATACTACCTTGCCACGCGCAGCTAGTTCCTGGATCAGGCTGCGCAAAACGAGCGCCGTGCCCACATCCAGCCCGGAAAACGGTTCGTCCAGCAGAATCAGATCCGGATTATGCAACAGCGCGGCCGAGAGCAGTACCTTCTGCCGCATGCCCTTCGAGTAATTCGAGATGGGTGAGTGCCGGTCGCCGTGGAGTGAGAACAGCCGCAGCAAGCCATTGATGCAATTGGCCGCCGGCTTGGCGGGCAGCCCGCGCAGTTGGCTCACCATCGCCAGATACTCAAGACCGCTGAGATGCGTGTAGAGATACGGCTCTTCCGGCACATATCCCATACGCCGTTTGTACGCCAGCAGATCGTTCCGGATGGGTACGCCGTCGAAGAGGATTTCGCCGGAACTCATCTCGATGAGTCCGGTAATCATCTTCATGGTGGTCGATTTGCCCGATCCGTTCGGCCCCAGGTATCCGGTGATCTCACCGGGATGCGCCGAGAAGCTGACATTATCCACGGCGATAGTGCCAGGAAATCGCTTAGTGACATTTCGAAGTTCCAGCATAAAGTTAAGTGAAACCACCGGCGCCTGCAGACTGCCGGGTTATGCGCGGGCCGCACGGGTTAAAGACCCGTTCACGTGAGTGTGAACGCTGCACGCACGGGCCCAGAGGGCACCCCGTGCGCCACGAAGCAAGGTGACTCTGGGACAAGTTATTACTCCTCTCGCAATGCCGCAACCGGGTCGATAGTCGCCGACCGGCGCGCGTTGCAGATAACACGCAACAGCAGCTAACACAATTAACGACAAAGGCGGCCAAACAACCTGCGCGAGCTCGATGACTGGCGGGTTGACGGTCGCAAATGAAGCGGACGCCCAAAGGAACATGGGCGCCAGAGCGACTGCGCCCGCAATCCCCAGGACCGAGCCAACCAATGCCATCGCAGCCGTTTCTTTCATCACCAGGCGCAACGCCCGCGGCCTTCTCGCGCCCAGGGCGATCCGGATGTTGATTTCCTTCCGCCACCTTAACACGGCCTGCGCAGTGACTCCGGAAAATCCGACGCTTGCCAGAATCAAGGCGGAACCATTGACCGAGGCCCACCCGGGCAAACTCATGCGCCATGTTGGGGCAGCTCACGGGCTACATGCCTCCGGCCCGAAGGAAGACCAGGGCGAGCAAGGCGGACAGGAGCCAGCCCGGGATGGCCGGCATCCGGTGTGGTTTTGTGTGGTCTAGCATACTCGGAGTTCGTTATATCGAAATCCGAGTGATATGTCAAGGGGAGGGCTGGGGCCGCTGGCCTCCCGTCCCAAGCCGCTCCGAGCGCTCGGAGCCCAGGGGTGAGAATGCGGGTCGGTCTCGAGGGTCCCCGCGTTGGAGAGGTGGGGGCCTGGGCTTGGCCAGCCTTCTTCGGCTGTGGCTTGCTCTCCCGCTCCTCGTTCAGTGGCCGCCCGAGCAAAGTCTTGAGGACCGCTTGCCGGCTGATACTGAGCCGCGCCGCCCGTTCGTCGAGTTCCCGCGGCATGCCGTAAGTCAGGTCGACGTTAACGCGACGGATCGGCCTGAGCTTTGCAGGCGGCGTCCCAACCGCAACCACAGCACCGTTGAGTAAGGCGCCCTCGATAGCACCGGTGCCGCCAGCGCTGTCCACGAACAGCGTCGCGGACTCTCCAGTCTTGCCGAGAAAGTCGTACGCTCCCAGGTCGATTTGTAAATTGCAAGGCGCGAATTCTTCCGGTTTGTAAGATAATTACCGAACGCATAGTAGTAATCTTATCCGCCTTGTAAAACTCAGTCCTTCGGATCCAACTGATATATCCTCACCTGGTTAGCCGATAGCGCCGTGATTTGCGCATTCGGAAAAACCGTTCCGTTTGCCGCTTCGGCGCAATTCTCAATCCACGCTCCCGTATCCACCAAGGCGAAGGGCTTGCCGTCGGGCATCGTCTTCGTGGCAATCCGGGCGTGGTGCGTGTGGCCGATGATCACCATCCTCAGCTGAGTGCCGGAATTCGTATTCGCATTCACGCACTCCTGGCAGGCCGAATCGAGAAAGGCGAGTCCGCCCGCCACGGAGTTATCCGCCGTCTGCAGGTTGTAGTTGGCGCCAATCGCCGATTCCCCCGCCTGCATGGCGCCTAACGGGGCCGGCGCTGCCAACTGAATCCGGTTAGTATAGTCCTGCGCCAGATTGTATTTGTGGGTCAGATCCTGCATTTCGCCGAGGACCGCCGTCCCCGCTTCGTGAGACTCGCCGAACAGGTACACCGCGATGTCCCTCAGTTCTTCAGGCACTTCCTTTTCCACCCAATCGAAGTAATCGCCGTGCATGACGATCGCGTTCGGCGCGTCGCCGGGAATGAAGAATCGCCGCTCCCAGGTGTTGTACGCAGTCAGCGTATACAAATCAAAATCATGGTTACCGAGAAGAAAATGCGTGTTAAGGTTCGGGTCTTCAATTAAGTTCACCAAGTCCGTATGGCTGTCTTTGATTTGGTCGGGAATTCCCGGATCGCTCAGCGGCAATAGAGTCTCGCGCCAAAGGTCCAGATAGTCGCCAATGTGAAAGACCACAACCCCTTGACCTCGCTGCATCGCATCGGCTTTCAATTTGCCGAGTTGCGCCACCACCTGAATCAGAGTGCTCTCGTTATTCGTGCCGTATGCATAGTGCGCGCGCCGGGCGGCCGAAAGCAAATGAAGATCGGGAATGAATACCTGGATGCTGTCGCTACCCGGGAATCCCAATTGGTCGTCGGTATACGCGGCAACTAATCTTACGTTTGCCACCGAGAGCAATGCTTCAAGGAGTCGATCGTGCATAAATCAACGCTTCTTTTCGCTCATCACCTGAAACGCATTCACTTTGACTACCATTACGCCCGTCAATTGATCCTGATTGTCCCGATAGAAGACCCACCAATAAGTCCCATCGTTAAGCGCCACCGGCGTGTGGTCTCGCGGCGTCGCCAAATCGCGGGCGTCCACCACCTGCTTCACCATTGGGCCGGGGAACCATTGCTTGTATGGCGGAGTCTCAAGGTCCTGCAGCTTAGGGGCTTTACTCAAGAGGTCGAACAACGGTGCGTACTTCCTGGGGGCATTCGGATCGCTTCCAGCGCTTACGTTGTCGATTTTATTATTCCGATTCAGTCCCCAGGTCAGCGCGTCGGCCAGCTCCTTGCGGCCAGCGTCCTTGAGCGGTAAGGGAATGCGGTCTTTCTGATCGATCTCCCAGCGGGAATCGCGTGGCGGAACCGGAAGAACTGTTACCTGGACGGCCTGCCGCGCGGAGCAACCGGAGAGTGAGAGGAACAGGAATACCGCTGTGCCAAGCCAACGCGCCTTCATTTTTCGCTCCAAGCCGGACAAGCAGCAGCGTGCTCCTGCGGGTCCATGGGGATCTTGATTACGGGGGCGCCCAAATGAAATCCCTTGGAACATATGGGAGGGGGCGCCGGGGGTGTCACTAGGGTTTTCGCCGAAGCTTTCGCAGGAGCTAGCGGCGCGGGCGCCGCCGGACGCTCTACCCAAAACATATAGGTCGCCGCCCGCTCGGCAGGCTTAAGATTAGACGGAGCCCAAATCGCCGTCCAAAGCCGGAAATTGGGGTCCGATTTGCCATCCACTAAGACGGTCAGGATACTAACGCCCAAGTCGTCGTATGCCAGCTTCCACCCATCCGGATCCTGGCGCAGTATCTTCACATGGCGGTTGCGAGTCTCCCAATCCGTCTCCTTGGCTTCCGTCCATTCGAACCGGGGCGTGCCATCGTCCGGCCGGCGTTCGGCGTCGGGCATCATCGGCTCAAGATCCTCATAGGGGAGATTATAGCGTTCCCCAAAAAACTCCGGCCCAAAATGGTAAGGCCACTTGGCCCCCATGTCGTATCTCTCCTCTTTCACCTGACCCGACGGCTGATCCTTAGACCTGGCAACCTGAGTCTTGGCAACCTGGACGAGCAAGTCGCCGATGACCTTGCCCTGCGCCGGGCCGTACATGGTGGAACCGCCTTCATAGTCTTGCGCCTTATATTCCTCCTCGGTGGCGGTGTACCCGATGTATTCGTTGGCCAAGCCGATCACCACATACTTTTTGTGCATTTCTTTCTCTAACGCCTGCCGCAGCTGGAGTCCTTGAACGGTGGTCATTTCAGTGGGAATCGCCGCCATCGAAAAGACGCCGAGAGACGCTGTCGAGACTGGAATCTTCTGCGGATAGCTCTTGGGAGAGGCAAGTATAGGCTGCAAAATCTTCAGCAGCGCAATATTGTGCAGACTAAGCGCCGGCATCTTCGCGTCTGAGCCGCCTATCGTGACGCCGCCATGCCATCCGTACGCATAAAGCATTGTACGCCCATCCTCGGCGCCGCCCAACTCGCCCACGCCCGATCCGGGCAGCGTCAATCGCCGAGTGAGGTTTGACGCCGGCACAGCCGTAAATTCCTGCCTCGCACCCGAAATCTCCGTATCCAGCTGCGTGCCGGTTTCATTGCGCAAAATAGCTTTGACCGCATCGGCCAGCTTGCCGCCAAAGCCGATTACGTCGCTCCGGTCCTGGGCGACCCAACGGGGCGAAATGTCGCCCTCAGCGCCATTGAAAAAACCGGCGACCACTGCCGGCTCGTTCCCATTCACCTGTTCCAGCTCGTGCATTGCATACCCAGACAGATCGGACTGATACAAAGTGGCGTCGTGAGACATCGCCGTATTGTGAATGGCATAGAAGACCAGCAGTGCGATCCGACGTTCGCCGCGCAGCACCTCCAGCACCTTCAATGCGGGGTCCGCCGCCTGATACCGCGGACAGTCGTTCCCGCTATCCAAGCCGGGACAAGTCATTCCAGCCGCCTTACTCGCCATGAGTACTTGGCCGACATAGTCGGGACCGTTGGGACCGCTAGGGTTGCGATAGAACGCGTCAATGGCCCGGTTGCGCTGGAGGTTTGGCGCGAAGCCGCTACGGAGTACAAGCTTGTTCGCACCGGCTTCCCTGGCATTCTCTATTGCGCTATTAATCGCTTCCTCGATTCCGTCTTTGATCCGCTTGGCCAATTCGAAATCATAGCCCGGCAGCGGTCCGCCGAAATTGAATACGGCGCTTGACATGAAACCCGCCGGACCCTGATGCGTATGAGTAGCCGCGACGATCAGCGACTCCGGCGCTATTTTCAGCTCCTCAGCAACCTGCGCATACACCCCGGCGGAGATCGCGAAGAGATCGCAAGAGACCAGAATCAGGCGCTGGCCGCTGGCGTTCTGAAAATAGAAGGCGCGCGCATAAAGCCGCGTCCAATAGCCGCGCGCCATCTTGCCGCCAATCGAGTGTCCCCCCATTGGATATCCCGGCGGCGGCGTAATATCCACTTTACCGGCGCCCGCCAGAAAAACATCCGAGGCTTTCGGTGGAACGATATTGTAGCGAGGGACCGTAATTTTGATGCCGCAACCGGGCATTGCCAGCACCAACGCAACAATAAGGAAAGGCCGGAGGCCCCGGCCCGTCGCGCTACTCAATTCTCTTCTCCCGTCTTCGCCGCAAGCTCAATTTCGCGAGTCGCCGGTTCAATCGGAATGCGCCGGTTTTCAAATATACCATCGAAAATAGAGATCCGACAAGGGATTGGGTGTGCGACATGAAAGTGA
>PLDF01000061.1 GCA_003135055.1 Bryobacterales bacterium
GGATCGCCAGCCCCATCCTGGCCTCCGCGCCGCCGGCTCCCCGCTCGAGGGCATCGCCGATCGTCGCCAGGGCGGTTTCGACATGCTCGATCTGCTGGCGCGTGATGTCATGCGCCTGAATCGCCGCGACTACTCCCGCAACCTGGCTGGCGATGTCTTCCACGCATCCGCTGAATCGCACCGGCGTCCCGCACAGCTGCTCCAGCATCGCCGCCGCGCTCTCGAGCGCCGTCTCCAGGCTCTCCTCCATGCGCGCGAACTCTGCCCGCATCTGCGGCAGTTCCGCGGTCAGCGAGCGCCGCGTCTCCTGGATCGCCTTCCTGCGCTCGTCCGTGAGGCGGGTCAGCTCGTTCGTGCTCCGCGCCACCGACTGCGCGAAGTCGTCCAGCTCGTGCGCCAGGTACTGGAAGCCCGCGCCCACCTCGCCCAGCCGCGCGACCTCGATGTTGGTCAGCACCCGCAGCATCTCGGTCTCCCGCACGATCGCTTTCTGTCCGCGCGTCAAGTGCGCCAGCCGCTCCAGCAGCGCCGCTTCGGCGGTCACGGTATTCAGAATTCCCGCTGTGGCCTCCAGACGCTCCCGCAGGAAGCTCTTCGCCGCGGAGGCAAGGCGCTCCACACCCGGGAGAACCGATCCCATGCGCTCGTCTCCCGCGCAGCCCGCAATCACGCCCGCGATCTCCACAATCGTGCTCGTCTCGCGCGCCAGACCCTCGAAATCGCGAGCCAGTTGCTCGTTNNCCCGCCCGCAACGCGCTCTCTGGATCCCGCAGAGCGGACCGGGCCGTCGCCTGCTCCAGCACCGTCGTCATGCCGCCTGCCCCGGTTTGCCGAGGGATCGCTCCATTTCTCAGCCGGCTCCTTCCACTGCGGGCTGGGAACAGATCTCCCTCCCCGCGGTGTTGCTCCGGACGACTCCTTCATCGGCAGAGATTCCGGCGCGCATAGGGTCGACGCGGCCTTGCATGGGCCGCACGGCTGCAGGCGATCCCATTTCGGTAGAGACACATCGACCCGGGGTGGGCGCTGCTCACTTTTCCGCTCAAGCGACGCTCTCAGCAGAGCACGAAGCACGCCAAAGGTTTGGCACCAGAGCCGCAACCTCGCTCTACGGCATCACCACCGTCTCCTCGTGCGGGAAGTGATCCAGCGTCGCCTGGCTGATCTTCAGGTGATCGATCACCAGTTGCGCCGGCACATGCGTCAGCCAGTTCGCCAGCGAAACATCCTGGTAACGGCTGTCTTTGAACAACTCCAGAAACACCAGGTCCGTGTCGCCGGTGTTTTCGATGTAATGCGGAAAGGTCTGCTGCACGTAGCCCACGTCGCCTTGCTCGAAATCCATCGTCCGCGCCCGGCCCGCCGCCGCGAACACCGTCATCCGCCCTTTGCCCTTCACGAAGTACTGCCATTCATCGGCGTTCGGATGCCAGTGCATCTCGCGCAGCCCTCCCGGGTGCAGAATCACGTGCGCCGCCGCAATTTGCGGCGATGCCTTGAAGTTGCCTCCGTCCACGATCCGCACCTCGCCGCCCCGCGTCTTCTTCGTGGGTGGCATTTCCATCAACCGAAAGTCGAACGGCAGGCGCGACGGCCCCAGATTTCCCTGTGCCGCCTTTTGATCGGCCCCCAGCGCACCGGGCATCGTTCCCGGAAAGATGTACCGCCCCTCCGGCGGCAAAGCGGGAAATGCGCTCGCCGGCACGCCGAAATTCTTTGCCAGAACCTCCGGCGGCGTGTGGCCCATCCAGTCTGTCAGCAGCACCGTCTCATATTCATCGAACGACCCGTCGTCGAACACCAGCAGAAATTCGCACCCGTCCGGCCCCAGTCCCTGGATGGAGTGGGGATACCCGCTCGGAAAATTCCAGATGTCCCCTTCCTTCACATCGTCCACAAAACTCCTGCCGTCGGGATCGATGCAGGTGATCCGCGCATTGCCATACAACATCAGCGCCCATTCTGAAGCTCTATGCCAGTGCAGCTCCCGTATGCCGCCCGCGATCAGCCGCATCTGCACGCCGGCAATCTCCTTCGCCACATGCAGATCGGCCACCGTCACCTGGCGCGTCCATCCGCCGGGCTCGATCCGCTTGTGCGCGAGCGTAAATGGATATTTAAACGTAGGGATGCTCCCGTGGTCTGTCGCCGGCGGCATCGCGGAGTCGGGATTCTCGTCGAAGAGCGGCGCGTTTTCCTTGCCCCGCGGCAGGCTCGCACTGCTGCTGTGCTCGCCCTCCTTCACCTCCTGCTGCGTCTGACCGTGCGCGGCCAGCGCCCCGGATGCCAGCGCAGCGGAACCAAGTTCAAGAAAGCGGCGGCGTGACGGATTCAGGCTTTCTGCCATAAGCGGGATTCTCCCTCTGAAGAAATGGAACGCTTCTTATTGAGGATAGAGAATCCCGGCCGATGACTGGTGCTTTCGGGGCGAGCGACGTGTGCCGGGCGCTACTCCGTCGCCGTTGTTACCAGGTATGACCCGCCGTACAGAGCCACGCCGATCAGCAGCACCAGCAGTCCCGACAGGTAGACCGGCGCGTCCTTCACCAGCGCCTTCAACAGGATCATCACTCCGATGCCGATCGCCGCCACTACCAGCCCGCCGATCCGCAGTCCCTGCCGCTTCTGGAGAGCACCCAGGCGCGCTTCCTCCCGCATCAGCTCCAGCGCCGAAGTGGCGCCCGGCCCCGGCGTGTCCGCCAGCTTCTTCAGCATGTCGTTTTTGTAATAGGACTCGCGCTCCTTCCGCCTAGCCTCCGACCACGTCGCGATCGAGATCATCGAAAACAATGCCACCGCTCCCACCGCCAGAAAGAGAAATAACCCCGTTGCCTCTGTTCCTTCGAATCCCATTGCGCTTCCTCCTTGTGCGGCCTCAGTTTCTCCGCTTCACCCCGTACGACCAGCCCCAGTCCGTCGCGGTTTCAAAAAGTTCTGGAAAATCCTCGACAGAAAAAACGAAACCGCGCACCATCATTCCAGGTCATACCGGCAGAGAGCAATGTGACAACGGCTCCTCAACCCGAGCCCCATCCAACCGACGAAGCCATCGTCGCCCGCGTCCTCGCCGGCGACACGGCGGCCTTCGAGGGCATCGTCCGC